>NZ_JBTWMV010000008.1:0-287593 GCF_054850255.1 Streptomyces sp. 7R007
CGGTGGCCGCCCCCTGTGCGCCCACCGCCATGACAAAGGCGGCCGTGATCACGACCGCCGGACTGCCTCTGTGCCGTCTTCTGAAACCCATGGACCAGACCCTCCCTGCGCCCATCGGACAACGTTGTCAACTTCGATGCGCAGTGACCAGTAGTGGGTCAAGTGGTCAGTGATGTCAAGGGTGTTGCTCGTGGCATTCGGGGTGTATGTCGCGGATTTTTCCGGCAAGGCGGCCACAGGCGGCTCATATTTCCGCCAGGTCTCAACTCGGAAAAGACCCGTGGCCCACTTTGCATTCGATCTTGCTCCGTTGGCGGGAAGTGGACTATACCTGTCGGCGAATCACACGATCCGCACATCCTGCACGACCCTGCTTGACCTGACCGCGGTGCCGGCGAGGATCCGGTTCACCGCCTGAGTCCTGGAGAAGGCGAGGACTTGAGCATGGGATCCACTTCCGCCGAGAACAACGGCAGCGCGGGTGTCGGCCGCCGCGATCTGATCAAGCGGTCGGCCGCACTCGGCCTGATCTCCGTACCCGCGATGAGTTTCCTGTCGGCGTGTGCCAGCGGCGGCGGGGGTGACGACAACTCGAGCGACAACGACCAGGGCAAGACCTCCAAGTCGAACCCCTTCGGCGTCGAGAAGAACGGCAAGCTCGACGTCGTCGTCTTCAAGGGCGGTTACGGCGACGACTACGCCAAGGCGTGGGAGGCGAACTTCAAGCAGAAGCTCGGCATCACCTCCACCCACACCGGCACCCAGGAGATCACCGGCAAGCTCCAGCCCCGCTTCAACGCGGGCAACCCGCCGGACATCGTGGACGACTCCGGCGCCCAGCAGATCAAGGTCGACGTGCTGTACAAGAACGGCCAGCTGCTGGACCTCGCCGCCGTCCTGGACGCGCCCGCGGTCGACGACCCGAGCAAGAAGGTGCGCGACCTGATCATCCCGGGCACGCTCGACGCCGGCATGCAGGAGGGCAAGATCGTCGCCCTCAACTACATCTACACGGTCTGGGGCCTGTGGTACTCCGGCAAGCTCTTCAAGGAGAAGGGCTGGGAGGAGCCCAAGACCTGGGACGACTTCATCGCCGTCTGCCAGGACGCCAAGAAGCAGGGCATCGGCGGCCTCGCCCACCAGGGCAAGTACCCGTACTACATCAACGTCGCCATCATGGACCTGATCGCCAAGACCGGCGGCCTGGACGCGATGAAGGCGATCGACAACCTCGACCCCAAGGCCTTCGTCGGCTCCGACGCGGCCCAGGCGGCCGTCGAGGCGATCTACGAGGTGGTGGAGAAGGGCCTGTTGATGCCCGGCACCAACGGCCTGACCCACACCGAGTCGCAGACCCGCTGGAACCAGTACAAGGCCGCCTTCATCACCTGCGGCTCCTGGCTGGAGAACGAGCAGCTGAAGCAGACGCCGTCGGACTTCGACATGAAGTTCATGCCGATGCCGCTGCTGCCCGACAGCAAGATGCCCTTCGAGGCGATCCGGGCCGGTTCCGGCGAGCCCTTCATCATCCCGGCGAAGGCCAAGAACCTGCCCGCGGCCAAGGAGTTCATGCGGCGCATGCTCTCCAAGGAGTGGTCGACGCTGTTCGCCAAGGAGGCCAACTCCCTCACCATCCTCAAGGACGGCGTCGACCCGAGCGTCAAGCTGCGCCCGGGCACCCAGTCCACGGTCGAGGCGTCCAAGGCGGCCGGTTCCAACACCTTCCGTTACCTGTACACCGAGTGGTACAGCGAGATGGACACCGCCCTGCAGGCGGCCTCCAACGAGCTGATGTCCAAGCGCATCCAGCCCAAGGAATGGCTGAAGCGGTGCCAGGCCGCGGTCGACAAGCAGGCCAAGGACCCGGCCTCCAAGAAGAACCACCGGGACTGACCGCAACGCCGTTTCCCGGGCCGGACCGGTCCGGCCCGGGAAAGGACTTCAGGGGCAGGGACGCCAATGCGCAAAGGGCAGTACAGGTTCGTCGCCGGATTTCTCTTCGTCCCGGTGGCGCTCTATCTGATCTTCGTGATCTGGCCGTACATCCAGACGTTCGGCTATTCGCTGACCGACTGGAAGGGCCAGTCGCAGACCTTCAAGTTCGTCGGCCTGGACAACTACAAGGCGCTGTTCCAGGACGACGTCTTCATGCAGGCCATCTGGCACAACATCCTGTTCCTGATCTTCATTCCGATCATCACGATCCTGCTCGCGCTGTTCTTCGCGTTCATGGTGAACGCGGGCGGACGCAGCCGGGCCGGCGGAGTGCAGGGCGTCGCCGGATCGACGTTCTACAAAATCGTCTACTTCTTTCCGCAGGTCCTGTCGCTGGCGATTGTCGCGGTGCTGTTCAACGCGGTGTACCGCAGTGACGGCGGCGGCCTGCTCAACGGCTTTCTGATCAAACTGCACCTGGTCGACGCCAACAATCCGGTGGAATGGCTCAACGAGCCGAACATGGTGCTGTGGGCGCTGATGGCGGCCGTGGTCTGGCACGGCGTCGGCTTCTACCTGGTGCTGTTCTCGGCCGCCATGCAGTCCATTCCGAAGGACATCTACGAGGCCGCCCTGATCGACGGCGCGGGCCGCAACCAGTCCTTCTTCCGTATCACCCTGCCGCTGCTGTGGGACACCGTGCAGACCGCCTGGGTCTACCTGGGCATCGTTGCGATGGACATGTTCGTCCTGGTGTCCTCCATGACCGCGAGCATGGGCGCGTACGGCGGCGGCCCCGACCACCACAGCGACGTGATGTCGACGGTGATGATGCGCAACTTCCAGTACTTCGGCAAGAGCGGATACGCCTGCGCCATGGGCGTCGTCATGCTGCTGCTCACCCTGGTCCTGTCCGTGGTCATGCTGCGCGTCACCCGCCGCGACCGCGTCGAGTTCTGAGCGGGAGATACGACGATGAGCGCACCCATCAAGGAACCCGCGGCGGCCCCCGCCGAGCGTCCCGTCACCAAGGCACCCGCCGGCCCGGGCGACCGCCGTGGCGAGGGCGTCGTCCTGAACGTCTTCTCGCACGGCTTCCTCGCCCTGTGGGCCCTGCTGATCGTGCTGCCGCTGCTGTGGCTGGTGTTCAGCTCCTTCAAGACCGACGCCCAGATCGGCGGCTCGGCCTTCGGCTGGCCGCAGAACTGGTCCTTCGGCGTCTTCCGCCGGGCCTGGAACAAGGGCATCGGCGACTACTTCCTCAACACGGTCATCGTGCTGGTCTTCTCCGTGCCGCTGACCATGCTGTTCGGCTCCATGGCCGCCTACGTGCTGGCCCGCTACCGGTTCTGGGGCAACCGGCTGCTGTACTACTTCTTCGTCGCCGGCGCGATGTTCCCGGTCTTCCTGGCCCTCGTCCCGCTGTTCTTCATGGTCAAGCGGCTGGACATGCTCAACACCTACCAGGGCCTGATCCTGGTCTACATCGCCTACTCGATGCCGTTCACGGTCTTCTTCATGCACGCCTTCTTCCGCACACTGCCCACGGCGGTCTTCGAGGCGGCCATCCTGGACGGCGCCTCGCACACCCGGACCTTCTTCCAGGTGATGCTGCCGATGGCCAAGCCGGGTCTGATCAGCGTGGGGATCTTCAACACGCTCGGCCAGTGGAACCAGTTCATCCTGCCCACGGTCCTGATGCAGCCGCAGAGCGGCGGCGATCCGGAGCGGTACGTCCTCACCCAGGGCCTCATCCAGCTGCAACAGCAGCAGGGATACGCCTCCGACCTGCCCGTTCTCTTCGCCGGCGTGACCATCGCGATGATCCCGATGCTGGTGGTCTACCTCTCCTTCCAGCGCCAGGTCCAGGCGGGCCTGACCTCGGCCACCCTGAAGTAGCGCTCCGCAGCCGCCCGAACGCGCGCCGCTCCCGTCCCGGGGGGCGGCGCGCACGCTTGTTCCCATGCGCCCCGAAACAGTTCAACCTCTTGACGGGAGGCAACCCGAACGGCTCAGCTTAGAGTTCACTAGTTGGACATAGACGGGGCCTCACCGATGCGGTCCCGCGCGCAGGAGGTCGTCGTGGAGACTCCGGGGTCGCAGTCGTCACTGCACCGAGCCAACCTGGAGCGGGTCGTACGGGCCGTCCGGCTGGCCGGGTCGCTCACGCAGGCGGAGATCGCGAGGACCACGGGCCTGTCCGCGGCGACGGTCTCCAACATCGTCCGCGAGCTCAAGGACGGCGGAACGGTCGAGGTCACGCCCACGTCGGCGGGCGGGCGCAGGGCGCGCAGCGTGTCGCTGAGCGGGGACGCCGGCATCGTCATCGGCGTCGACTTCGGGCACACGCATTTGCGCGTCGCGGTCGGGAACCTCGCCCACCAGGTGCTGGCCGAGGAGTCCGAGCCGCTGGACGTGGACGCCTCCTCCACGCAGGGCTTCGACCGGGCGGAGGAGCTGGTCAATCGCCTGATCAGCGCAACGGGCGTGGACCGGTCGAAGATCGCCGGCGTGGGCCTGGGTGTGCCCGGTCCGATCGACGTCGAGTCCGGCACGCTGGGCTCCACCGCCATCCTGCCGGGCTGGACCGGCACCCGGCCCGCCGAGGAGCTGCGGGGGCGGCTCGGGGTGCCGGTGCACGTGGACAACGACGCCAACCTCGGCGCCCTGGGCGAGCTGGTCTGGGGCAGCGGCCGGGGCGTGCGCGACCTCGCTTACATCAAGGTCGCGAGCGGTGTGGGCGCCGGTCTGGTGATCAACGGGAAGATCTACCGCGGCCCGGGTGGCACAGCGGGAGAAATCGGTCATATTACTCTTGATGAGTCCGGCCCCGTCTGCCGCTGTGGAAACCGGGGCTGCCTGGAGACCTTCGCGGCCGCGCGCTATGTGCTGCCGCTGCTCCAGTCCAGCCACGGCACCGACCTGACGATGGAAGGCGTCGTGCGGCTGGCCAGGGACGGAGACCCGGGCTGCCGTCGGGTGATCGCCGACGTCGGCCGCCACATCGGCTCAGGAGTCGCCAATCTCTGCAACCTGCTGAACCCGAGCCGGGTGGTGCTCGGCGGTGATCTCGCCGAGGCCGGTGAACTGGTGCTCGGGCCGATCAGGGAGTCCGTCGGCCGCTACGCCATCCCCAGCGCGGCGCGTCAACTCTCCGTTCTCCCGGGGGCACTTGGAGGCCGTGCGGAGGTGCTCGGGGCGCTCGCTCTCGCACTCAGCGAGATGGGCGATTCCACCCTTTTGGACGGCACGCTGCACGCGGCGTCACCTGCCTTCACTTAGAGAACGGATGGCACCGTTGCCAACCCGTTAAGGATTTACTTCTTGACGTCGCACGTGTGGCCGAGTTGACTTCCAGCCACCTCGGCCGCAACGTCGCGGCCTCGTCAGGGAGGTTTCTGAAGTGAACACGCGTATGCGTCGTGCCGCGTTCGCCGTTGCAGCCGGTGCGATGGCCGTTTCCCTCGCCGCCTGTGGCAGTGCGAAGGAGTCGGGCGGCGGTTCGGACTCGTCGTCGTCCGCCAAGAAGGGCGACAACATCAAGGTCGGTCTCCTGCTCCCGGAGAACCAGACCGCGCGCTACGAGAAGTTCGACAAGCCCTTGATCGAGAAGAAGGTCAAGGAGCTCACCAACGGCAAGGGCACGGTCGTCTACGCCAACGCCAAGCAGGACGCGAGCCTCCAGGCGCAGCAGGTCGACACCATGGTCACCCAGAAGGTCGACGTGCTGATCGTGGACGCGGTGGACTCCGCGGCGATCAAGAACTCGGTCCAGAAGGCCAAGGACGCCGGCATCCCGGTCGTCGCCTACGACCGCCTCGCGCAGGGCCCGATCTCCGGCTACACGTCCTTCGACAACGAGACCGTCGGCAAGACCCAGGGCGAGGCCCTGCTGAAGGCCCTCGGCTCCAAGGCGAAGTCCGGCAAGATCGTCATGATGAACGGGTCCTCCACCGACCCGAACGCCGCCCAGTTCAAGAAGGGCGCGCTCTCCGTCCTCCAGGGCAAGGTGAACATCGGCAAGTCCTACGACACCAAGGACTGGAAGCCGGAGAACGCCAACGCCAACATGGAGGCGGCGATCTCGGCCCTGGGCAAGAAGAACATCATCGGTGTCTACTCCGCCAACGACGGCATGGCCGGCGGTATCATCACCGCCCTCAAGGCCGCCGGCATCTCCAACGTCCCGGTCACCGGCCAGGACGCCGAGCTCGCCGCCGTCCAGCGGATCATCACCGGCACGCAGTACATGAGCGTCTACAAGCCCTACCCGACCGAGGCCAACACCGTCGCCGAGCTGGCCGTCGACATCGCCCAGGGCAAGGACCTCAGCTCCGTCGCGCCCGACAAGGTCGACAGCCCGACCAACCAGGGCATCCCGGCGAAGATCATCCCGGTCTACTCGCTGACCAAGGACAACATCAACGACACCGTCATCAAGGACGGCATCTACACGGTCGCCGACATCTGCACGGCCCAGTACAAGGCCGCCTGCGACAAGGTCGGTCTGAAGTAAGCAGCGGCACGTCCCTTCCCAGGTGGGGGAATTCGCTCTTGAATTCCCCTACGGGACGCCCGCTCCGAAGGCTCCTTCCGGCGCCCCGCGTATCAGACAGCCCCGCAAGCTCGTGGCGGGGCGCCGGACGGAACAGCCTCCCCCCCAACTTTTCTGCACTACCTTCCGCCGGGTCAGGCGGCGAAGGAGATGGTTCACGTGTCCGCTACGCCCGTGCTGGCGTTGCGCGGGGTCTCCAAGCGATTCGGTGCCGTCCAGGCGCTCACCGACGTAGAGCTTGAGGTCCACGCCGGTGAAGTGGTCGCCCTGGTGGGCGACAACGGCGCCGGAAAGTCCACGCTGGTCAAGACGATCGCCGGCGTGCACCCCATCGATGAGGGCGTCATCGAGTGGGACGGCAAGGCGGTGTCGATCAACCGGCCGCACGACGCCCAGAACCTGGGCATCGCGACGGTGTACCAGGACCTCGCGCTGTGCGACAACATCGACGTCGTCGGCAACCTGTACCTGGGCCGTGAGGTCCGCAAGTACGGCGTGCTGGACGAGGTCGAGATGGAGCGCCGCTCGCGCGAGCTGCTGGACCAGCTGTCCATCCGCATCCCCAGCGTCCGCATCCCGATCGCCTCGCTCTCCGGCGGTCAGCGCCAGACCGTGGCCATCGCCCGCTCCATGCTCGGTGAGCCCAAGCTGGTCATTCTCGACGAGCCCACCGCCGCTCTCGGTGTCGAGCAGACCGCCCAGGTCCTCGACCTCGTGGAGCGGCTGCGGGAACGCGGTCACGCCGTGATCCTCATCAGCCACAACATGGCCGACGTGAAGGCCGTCGCCGACAAGGTGGCGGTACTGCGTCTGGGTCGCAACAACGGCGTCTTCGAGGTCAAGTCGACCTCGCAGGAAGAGATCATCTCCGCCATCACCGGCGCCACGGACAACGCCGTGACCCGTCGTGCGGCGCGCACCTCCGGGGAGATCAAGAAGTGAGCATCGACAAGACCTCTGCCGCCCCGGGGACCCCGGAGGACGAGCACGTCGTGGAGAACCCCGAGGCCGCGGCCGGCGCCGCGACCGTCGTCGACCCCCGGCTGCTCGTGCGCGAACAGGGCTTCGCGGGCTACATCACGGAGTTCAAGCGCAAGATAAAGGCCGGCGACCTGGGCTCCATGCCGGTCGTCATCGGCCTCGCCGTCATCTGGATCATCTTCCAGAGCCTGAACTCGAACTTCCTCACCGCCAACAACCTCTCCGACATCTCCATCACGATGGTCGGCACCGGCATGATCGCCGTCGGTATCGTCTTCGTGCTGCTGCTCGGCGAGATCGACCTGTCGGTCGGCTCCGTCTCCGGTGTCGCGGGCGCCACCTTCGCCGTGCTGAACATCAATCACGGCATGAGCGAGTGGCTGGCCTTCGTGCTGGCCATCCTGACCGGCACGGTCGCCGGCGCGATCCACGGCTTCTTCTTCGCCAAGATCGGTGTGCCGGCGTTCGCGGTCACCCTGGCCGGTCTGCTCTTCTGGAACGGCTTCATGCTCCAGATCCTGGGCGACAACGGCACGATCAACCTCAAGAGCGACGGCATGGTCGCCAAGCTGACGACGTACTACTTCACGGACGTCGCCGCCGCCTACGGCCTGGCCATCGCCGTGACCGCGCTGTACTTCCTCAGCTCCTACTTCGGCAACCGCCGCCGCGAGGCCGCGGGCGTGCCGTCGCGGCCGCTGAGCGAAACCATCCTGCGCACGGCGCTGCTGGCGGTCGTCGCGTTCGCCGTGGCCATCGTCTACAACCAGTACAAGGGCCTGCCGCTGGCCGTCGTGATCTTCATCGGCGTCCTGCTGATCACGGACTTCGTGCTGCGCCGCACCCCGTACGGCCGCAAGATCTTCGCGCTCGGCGGCAGCGTCGAGGCCTCCCGGCGTGCCGGTATCAACGTGGAGCTGGTGCGGATCTCGGTCTTCGCGATCTCCGGCACCTTCGCGGCGATCGGCGGTCTGTTCATCGCCTCGAAGATCGCCTCCGCCAACCAGGGCGCCGGCGGCGGTGACCTGCTGATGAACGCGATCGCCGCGGCCGTCATCGGCGGCACGTCGCTCTTCGGTGGCCGTGGGCGCACCTGGAACGCGCTGCTCGGTGTGCTGGTCATCGTCTCGATCCAGTACGGCCTGGCGCTGGAGGGCATCGCCTCGCCGGTCCAGTACATGATCACCGGTGGCGTGCTGCTGGCGACGGTCGTCATCGACGCCGTCACCCGCAGGACGCAGAAGACGGCCGGTCGCGCCTAGCGACCCCCGACCGATGCCCGGCACCGCACAGGTGCCGGGCATCGTCGTGTCGTACGCAGCCGCATGCAGCCGTAGGCAGTCGTAGGCAGGAGCGATCGTGGGTAGAGCCGATCGCGTGACGTACGACGCACCGGCCGGGCGTCGCTCGCACAGGCGGAACATTAGACTCGACAAGCCCGGCAACAGCTCGATCAGCTCTACTGCAAGGAGGCACGGGTGCCGCTGCTGACCCGTATCAGGGGACCGCGCGATCTGGACCGGCTCAGCCTGGAGCAGCTGGACCAGCTGGCAGAGGAGATCCGGACCTTCCTCGTCGACGCCGTCTCCAAGACCGGCGGGCACCTCGGCCCGAACCTCGGCGTGGTCGAGCTGACCATCGCGCTGCACCGCGTGTTCGACTCGCCCAGGGACAAGGTGCTGTGGGACACCGGTCACCAGTCCTACGTGCACAAGCTGCTCACCGGGCGGCAGGACTTCTCCCGGCTGAAGATGAAGGGCGGTCTGTCCGGCTACCCCTCGCAGGCCGAGTCCGAGCACGACGTCATCGAGAACAGCCACGCCTCGACGGTGCTGGGCTGGGCCGACGGCCTCGCCAAGGCCAACCAGATCAAGAAGCGCGATGACCACGTGGTCGCCGTCATCGGCGACGGCGCCCTCACCGGCGGCATGGCCTGGGAGGCGCTGAACAACATCGCCGACGCCAAGGACCGCCCCCTGGTCATCGTCGTCAACGACAACGAGCGCTCCTACGCGCCCACCATCGGCGGCCTGGCCAACCACCTCGCCACGCTGCGCACCACGGACGGCTACGAGCGCTTCCTGGCCCGCACCAAGGAGGTGCTGGAGCGCACCCCGGTCGTCGGCAGGCCGCTGTACGAGACCCTGCACGGCGCCAAGAAGGGCCTGAAGGACTTCATCGCCCCCCAGGGCATGTTCGAGGACCTGGGCCTGAAGTACGTCGGCCCCATCGACGGTCACGACATCGAGGCGCTGGAGTCGGCGCTGGCCCGCGCCAAGCGCTTCGGCGGCCCGGTGATCGTGCACTGCCTCACCGAGAAGGGCCGCGGCTACCAGCCCGCCCTCCAGGACGAGGCCGACCGCTTCCACGGCATCGGCCCCATCCACCCCGACACCGGCCTGCCGATCAAGGTCTCCGGCGCCGACTGGACCTCCGTCTTCGGCGACGAGATGGTCGCGCTCGGCAAGGAGCGCGAGGACATCGTCGCCATCACCGCGGCGATGCTCCAGCCGGTCGGCCTGAAGAAGTTCGCGGACGCCTTCCCCGACCGGATCTACGACGTCGGCATCGCCGAGCAGCACGGCGCCGTCTCCGCGGCCGGCCTCGCGCACGGCGGCCTGCACCCCGTCTTCGCCGTCTACGCCACCTTCCTCAACCGGGCCTTCGACCAGGTGCTGATGGACGTGGCGCTGCACAAGTGCGGGGTCACCTTCGTCCTGGACCGGGCCGGCATCACCGGCACCGACGGCGCCTCCCACAACGGCATGTGGGACATGTCGATCCTCCAGGTCGTGCCGGGCCTGCGGCTCGCCGCCCCGCGCGACGCCGACCAGGTGCGCGCCCAGCTGCGCGAGGCCGTCCAGGTCGAGGACGCGCCGACCGTCGTCCGCTTCTCCAAGGGCGCCGTCGGCCCCGCCGTACCCGCCGTGGGACGCGTCGGCGGCATGGACGTGCTGCGCGAGCCCGGCACCGGCACCCCGGACGTGCTGCTGGTCTCGGTGGGCGCCCTCGCCCCCATGTGCCTGGAGATCGCGGAGCTGCTGGACCGGCAGGGCATCTCCACCACCGTCGTCGACCCGCGCTGGGTCAAGCCGGTGGACGAGGCCATGGCCCCGCTCGCCGAGCGGCACCGGGTGGTCGTCACCGTCGAGGACAACTCCCGCGTCGGCGGCGTCGGCTCGGCGATCGCGCAGGCCCTGCGGGACGCGGGCGTCGACGTGCCGCTGCGCGACTTCGGCATTCCGCCGCGCTTCCTCGACCACGCCTCCCGCGCCGAGGTCATGGCCGAGATCGGACTCACCGCCCCCGACATCGCCCGCCAGGTCACCGGCCTGGTCTCCAAGCTGGACGGCCGCTTCGACCGCACGGCGGCCGGCGTGGACTCCGTGGAGCCCGCGCGCGACTAGAAGACCCCTTCAACGGGCCGGTTCCGCCACTCCTACAGGTGGCGGAACCGGCCCGTTTGCGTGAACCTGCCTGTGCCGGGGCATACGCATCCCCGGCCCTCTCGATCATGTTGAGCCATACCGGGGTCTCGCAAGCGTGGGAGGTAGGCGTGAGCAACACGCTGTTCAGGACGAAGAACGTCGAACAGTCCATCCAGGACACGGAAGAACCCGAGCATTCCCTCAAGAAGTCCCTGTCCGCCCTCGATCTGACGGTGTTCGGAGTCGGTGTCATCATCGGCACCGGCATCTTCGTCCTCACCGGCACGGCCGCCAAGAACACCGCCGGCCCGGCCGTTTCCCTGTCGTTCGTGGTCGCCGGCGTCGTCTGCGCGCTCGCCGCCCTGTGCTACGCCGAGTTCGCCTCCACGGTCCCGGTCGCGGGGTCCGCGTACACCTTCTCCTACGCCTCCCTCGGCGAGCTGCCGGCCTGGATCATCGGCTGGGACCTGGTGCTGGAGCTGGCGCTCGGCACGGCGGTGGTCGCCGTCGGCTGGTCCGGCTACATCCACTCGCTGCTGGACAACGCCGGCTGGCATCTGCCCGAGGCGCTCAGCGGCCGGGACGGGGCCTCCGGGTTCGGCTTCGACATCCTCGCCGCCGCCCTCGTCCTGGTGCTCACCACCATCCTCGTCATCGGCATGAAGCTGTCCGCGCGGGTCACCTCCGTCGTCGTCGCCATCAAGGTCGCCGTCGTGCTGGTCGTCATCATCGCGGGCGCCTTCTTCATCAAGGGCGGCAACTACGACCCGTTCGTCCCCAAGGCGCAGTCGGTGGAGGCGGGCGGGAACCTCAAGGCGCCGCTGATCCAGCTGATGTTCGGCTGGGCGCCCTCCAACTTCGGCGTGATGGGCATCTTCACCGCCGCCTCCGTGGTCTTCTTCGCCTTCATCGGCTTCGACGTCGTCGCCACCGCCGCCGAGGAGACCCGCAACCCGCAGCGCGACGTGCCGCGCGGCATCATCGGCTCGCTGATCATCTGCACGGCCCTCTACGTCGCCGTGTCGATCGTGGTGACCGGCATGCAGAAGTACAGCAAGCTGTCCGTGGACGCCCCGCTCGCCGACGCGTTCAAGGCCACCGGGCATCCCTGGTTCGCCGGTCTGATCAGCTTCGGCGCGGCGGTCGGTCTGACCACCGTCTGCATGATCCTGCTGCTCGGCCAGTCCCGCGTCTTCTTCGCGATGAGCCGCGACGGTCTGCTGCCGCGCTTCTTCTCGCACACCCACCCGACGTTCCGCACGCCCTACCGGTCCACCATCCTGCTCGGCGTGGTCATCGCGGTCGTGGCCGGCTTCACCAGCCTGAGCGAGCTGGCCGAACTGGTGAACATCGGCACGCTCTTCGCCTTCATCGTCGTCGCGATCAGCGTGATCATCCTGCGCAACACCCGCCCCGACCTGGAGCGTTCCTTCCGCACCCCCTGGGTGCCGGTGCTGCCGGTCCTGTCGGTGCTGGCCTCGCTGTGGCTGATGCTGAACCTGCCCGCCGAGACCTGGCTGCGGTTCGCGATCTGGATGGTGATCGGCTTCGCGGTGTACTTCTTCTACGGCCGCTCCCACAGCCGCCTCGCACGACGCGACCCCGCGGCCGCCGCCCCCGACGCCAGGGCCTGACGCCAGGGCCCGACGTCAGGGCCTGACCGTCCGGGGACCGGCGACCTCGGCGCCGAGTTCCCGCACCCGCCGGCGCAGTTCCCGGTCCGCGGTCACCACCAGCATGGCCCGGTCACCCGCCCGGGCGACGAGGTCGACCATGTGGTCGTCCCCGCTGCCCGGCGCGGACTCCACCCGTACGCCGGGCACGGCCGGCAGCCCGCGGGCCGCGCCCTCCACCACGAGGACGATCTCCACGGGCCCCGGCCGGCCGGGCACCCCGTCCACCGCCAGCCGGTCCCGCAACCGCTCCGCGGCCCCCCGCCGATCCCGCCACCACCCGTCGGGCACCGACCCGACGACGTTGGCCCCGTCGACGATCACCAGCAACGGGGTCTCGGGGCGCACGGCGGCCTCGCCCACGGAGCCCTCGTTGCCGGAGCCCTCGTCCGCGGGGCCCTCGTGTCTGCGGTCCTCGTTCATGGGGTCAGGTTCGCACGGTGCGTCGGTCGGGTGTCAGTCGGTCGGCTTCTCGTCGAAGCTGGCGAAGTAGGCCGCCACCATGTCCTCGTCGCCGTGGCCCTGTGCGGCGGCGCGTTCCAGGCGTTCGGCGCTCGCCGCGGCCACGTCGAGGCGCACGCCGTGCTCCTCGCCGGCGGCCACGATCAGCCGGGCGTCCTTCGCGGCCGTGGTGACCGCGAACTGGGGCGGGGTGAGCCGGTTTTCGAGGACCATGCCGGCCTTGGCGCGCAGGTAGCCCATGTCGAGCGGCCCGCCGCCGATCAGGTCGAAGAAGTGCTGCGGGTCGACGTCGAGGGCCTTCGCCAGCGCCAGCACCTCGCCGGTCGCCGCGGTGGCGGCCACCACCCAGCTGTTGGCGACCAGCTTCAGCCGGCTCGCGCTGCCGGCCGAGCCGTCCCGGCCGGTCCACAGGGTGCGCGCGCCGACCGCGTCGAACACCGGCTCCACGGCCGCCCGGCCCTCCTCGGGCCCGGCCGCCAGCACGGTCAGCTGCCCGGCCTCGGCGGGCTGACGGGTGCCCAGCACGGGGGCGTCGTAGAAGACCAGTCCGTGCTCGGCGGCGAACGCGGCGAGCCGCGCCGTGCTCTCCAGGCCGGCGGTGGTCGACTGCACCCAGGCGACCCCGGGACGCAGCGCGTCGGCGGCCTCGCGCATCACGTCGAGGGTGGTGGGGCCGTCGTAGAGGATGGTCAGGACGACGTCGGCATCCCGGACCGCCTCGGCCGGGGTGTCGGCGATGTGCGCGCCGTCGGCGGCGAGCGGCTCGGCCTTGGCGCGGGTGCGGTTCCAGGCGCGGACGGTGTGTCCGGCGCGGGCGATGTTGCGGGCCATCGCGGCGCCCATGATGCCCGTGCCCAGGACGCTGACGGTTCGCTTGTCGGTCATGGAGTCGGCTTCCTTCTCGTACGTACGTGGCCTGTGTGGAGGTTGCCTCGTGCGGTTGGTGCCGGTACCAGCCTGCCCCATCGAGATCGTTCCCGGGCGACCGGTTGCCGCTCCCCGCGTGACCGTGCGGCGGGCGGCGCGCTTAGAGTGAACCGGTGAACGGCGACTGGCTCATGCGCGGCCGAGACGGCCGGCTCTGTGTCTACCTGCCCGCGGGCGACGCCGTCCTGTGCCGGGCGGAGCGGGTGCCCGGCGGACCGTGGACGCCCCCGCGCAGGATCGGCGGGGAACAGAAACTGCTCGACTCGCTCGCCGTCGGGCAGGGCGACAACCTCTACGGCCATCTGGTGGCCTGGCGGCCCACCGTCTCCGGCGAGGCGGGCCTGGTGCACTCCACCCACTTCCGCCCCCGGCTCGCGGCCCTCGACTGGAACCCGATCGGTCACCCGAACAAGAAGGGCGACGTCACCGGCACGCCGGCCGTCGCGGTCGACGCGCAGGGCCGGGCCCATGTCTTCGTGCGCAACCGGGGGCAGGGGGTGAACATGATCGCCCAGAAGGAGAAGGGCGGCTGGGAGCCCTGGCGCGACCTCAAGGGCAGCAAGGTCCAGGACGGACTCGCGGCCGTGACGGGGGAGTCCGGGTGCGTGGAGCTGTACGCGGCGGTGCCGGGCGGGCTCGTGCACTGGCGGCAGCGGGAGCCGGGGACGGTGCCGGAGCTGGACGAGGCGGTCGAGGCACCGGTGCGGCCGGGGACCCTGCACGCGCTCGCCACCTCTTCCGACCGTACGACGTGCTTCTACACCGACGACTCGGGCGACCTGTGCGCATGGCGCCCCGGCGGCAAGCCGGTCACCCTCCTGCCGTCCACGGGGCCCGGTCCGGTGTCCGCCGTCCGCTGCGAACTCGACGGCCACGACTGTACGTTGCTCGCCCAGCGCTCGGCGAGCGGCCGGGTCGCCTTCGCCGCGTACCCCACGGAGCAGGAGTCGGCCGGCGCCTGGTGGACGGAGTCGGGCCCGCAACTCCCCTCGGACGCGACGGTCTCCCTCACCCTGGACGACAGCGCCCGCGTGGTGGCCGCCACGGTGTCGCCCAGCACCGGCCGGCTCCTCCTCACCCGCCGCAAGGACGAACCGGGCCTGGCACTGGAGGCCTGGCGGGAGTTCTGAGCGAAAGCGACGCGACGCACCGGACGCACCGGGAACTCGCGCGCCGCGAGGGGGCAGCGACCCGCCGCACCGCGTGGGTCAGGAACTCCCGCCGTGCGCCGGGGACTTCTTCGCCGACTCCGGGATCGTGGAGTCCGTGCGGATCGCCTTCCACAGGGTGGACGCCTGGGGCTCGGCCGCCACCACCCGGTTGGGGTCGATCCTGTCGTAGGCGACCGGGAGCATGATGGTCTCCATGCTCGACGGGTCGACGCCGTTCAGACTGCGGCCGAAGTCCGCGAGCTTGGTGAGGGAGGCGAGGCCGGAGTCGGTGGTGAGGGCCTCGGTCAGGTTGTCGGCGATCCGGTATGCCTTGGCCGGGCTGCCCAGCAGGTCCTGCTTCTTGATCTCGCTCAACAGGGCCAGCATGAACTGCTGTTGGAGACCGATCCGGCCCAGGTCGCTGCCGTCGCCGATGCCGTGCCGGGTGCGCACGAACTGCAGCGCCTGCGTGC
The DNA here is from genome assembly GCF_054850255.1 of Streptomyces sp. 7R007. Taxonomy (NCBI): domain Bacteria; kingdom Bacillati; phylum Actinomycetota; class Actinomycetes; order Kitasatosporales; family Streptomycetaceae; genus Streptomyces; species Streptomyces sp. 7R007. Next base: position 15,586 of record NZ_JBTWMV010000008.1, read on the forward strand.
CGTCCAGCTTGTGCGTGCCCTTGGTGATGTCCAGGCCGCTGGAGCTGTCGTGGATGTCCTGGTCCACGGTGACCGTCACGCCGCCGATCGCGTCCACCAGCCCCTTGAAGCCGGCGAAGTCGATCTCGACGTAGTGGTCCATGCGCACCCCGGACATCTTCTCCACCGTCTTGACCACACAGGCCGGACCCACCTGGGAGTAGACGGAGTTGAACATCACGCGCTTGGCGGAGGGGACCGTGGAGCCGTCGGACTTCGTGCACGCGGGCCGGGTGACGAGGGTGTCGCGCGGAATGCTCACGGCGACGGCCTTCGTGCGGCCCTCGGGTATGTGCATCACCAGCGCCGTGTCCGAACGCGCCCCGGAGACGTCCGGGTCGTCCACCAGCTCGCCGTTGGCGCCGGCCCGCGAGTCCGAGCCCAGGATCAGGATGTTCTGCCCGGAGGTCGGCAGCTTCTCGGGCCGGTCGTCGCCGATCGCCTTGTCGATGTCGACGCCCTTGAGGTTGCCGTCGAGCCTGCTGTACAGCCAGTAGCCGGTTCCGGCGCCGGCCACCACGAGGACGGCCAGCGAGAGGAGCACCCACCGCAGCACCCGGCGCCTGCGGGGCGGTCGGCCGGGGGACCGGCGGCGCGATCTGCTCGGGCTGTCGTCGACGGCTGGGGTCGTCATGCGGCTCGGTGTCCTCGTCTTCCGGTCGTTCTCGGGCTGCTCGGTCTCGCGCGCCGTCGGCGTGCCCAGCGCTGCCCGGCGCTGGAGAGACCGGTGAGACGCGACAGGCGTTGTACGGCAGTGACCCGAATCACACGACTCCCGGGCGGACGGCGTCCGATGTCCGTGATGTCCGCTGATGTTCCGTCGTGCGCGGGGCTCTTGGGCCCTCGATCCGAGCCCGGGGAGTGTAAACGGTGTGCATATCATGTGTGAATTCCAGGTCCCCTGTGAATTCCAGGTCCCCGCATCGGAGTCGGGCAGTCGTCGAGGGAGTCCGTCATGGTGATGCGGGGTCGGTCCGCGCGCGCCGCACAGCCGCGCCGTCCCGCCGGGACCGTCGCCGCCGTACCCACGCACACCGTGACCGCGACCGCCACCGGCTCCTGGCTGGTGCTCGGCAAGGACGGCCGCCTCACCGCCTACGCCCCCTGCGCCGGCGGCCTGCTGCGCTGGACCGAACTGCGGCCCGGCGGCCCCGGCTGGTCCGGGCCCGACGTCGTCGCCGTACCGGACCTCACCCACCTCGCCGTGGTGCAGGGCGCCGACACCTACGTCCACTTCCTGGGCCGGCGCGAGCGGCCGCGCGCCGGCGGCCCGGCGCAGGTGGACGTGGTGCACGCGATCCAGTACCAGACCGGACGGCCCGTCACCGAGTGGCGCTCGCTCGGCAATCCGCACCGGGAGCCGGACAGGGCGCTGCGCCTCGGCCCGCCGACGGCCGCCGTGGACGGCGCCGGCACCGTGCACGTCTTCGCGCGCAACGCGGGCGGCGGAGTGATGATGCGCCGGGAGGGCAGGGGCGGCCGCTGGGAGCCCTGGGCCGACCTGCGGGGCGCCGACGTCCAGGACGCGATCGCCGCGACGGCGCTCTCCGACGGCCGTATCGAGGTGTTCGCGCCCGCCCGGGGCGCCGCGCTGCACTGGGTCCAGCCCGAGCCGGCCGCCGTGCCGCAGCGGGCGCACGACGTACGGCCCGGCCCGCTGCCCGGCACCGTCGCCGCGCTGGAGACCGCCCCCGGCCGGCTCACCTGGTTCTGGACCGACCCGGCCGGCTCCGGGCTGGTCTGCCACCGGCGCGGCGGCTGGTCGGTGCCGCTCGGCGGCGCCCCCGGCGACGGCGCCAACGCGGTGCTGCGCACGGTGCTCGACGGCTACGACTGCACGGTCGTCGCCCACCGCGGCGCGTCCGGCGCCGTCGTGCTCGGCCTGTGCGGCACCGAGGCCGAGTCCTCGGGCCTGTGGTGGACGGACACCGGCCGCCCGTGCCTGGGCGATCCGGCCCTGGCGCACGACGGCCGCGGCCGGGTGGTCGTCGCCGCCGTCGATCCCGACGGCACCCTGCGGGTCGCCCGCCGGGCCCCCGAACCGGGGCTGGTGCTCGGGGAGTGGGAGCGCGTGGCCGGGTGATCCGCGATGTGGCGTTCCCGACACCGGTGGCCGTTACATCGATTACTTCTGGACAGCTTGAGAATCCGGTGTAAATATTCTGTCCGATCGGTAAAGCCCAGGTAATCGTCTGATGAACCGTGGGCTGACGTGAGGGTGGGGACCTGTGCCGGAACCGCTTCCGGCCACGACTTGGATGGTGCAGACGTACTGGTGAGCCTCAACAATCCCGAGGCGAGCGGACTCGTGTCGACCTATCGGTCCTTGGTGCCCACGGGAGCCCGCCGCCGGATCGCGGGACGCGTTCCGCACCCGGTGCGCACCTCCGTCAAGCGCTCCCTGGCCTCCGTCGACGCCGTCCGCTCCGCCGTGGTGGTCCGCGCGCTCGGCGGCGGCCGGCGCGGCGGCGGCACCTCCGACGGACAGCTGCGCGTCGTCCGCGCGAACGGCAGGCACGTCCGCGCCATGGAGGTGGAGGGCGCCACCGCCTGGGCCGCCCGCGCCCGCAACCTCCACATCGTGGTCTCCGTCCTGGAGGAGGCCGGCATCGACTACTTCTGCGTCCGCGGCACCGCCTCGCTCACCCCGTGCGTCGCCGTGCCGGAGCGGCTGCGGGCCGAGGCGGAGTCAGTGCTGCGGGCCGTGTGCGAGGAGGGCGCGGGATACGTCGGCACGGCCGGCGCGGGACCGATGCGCCCGGGCGCCGCCGCGGCGAGCTGGCGTGCGCTGCGGGGCCAGCGCGTGCTGCGGGTGGCGTGGAACGTCTGCGATCCCACCGGCAACCTGGTCTTCGGCCGCGAGTCCGGCTGCGACCTGGAGTTCTGGTCCGAGCAGGACGGCCGGCTGATCGCGCCCCGGCCCAACCGCGTGGTGACCGAGGTGCCGGTGGACCGGGGCCGCTGCTGGGTGGAGCAGAAGCGTTTCAGCACGGTGCCCGCCGTCTACGACACCGGCCATGCGCGCACCCTGCCCGAGTTCGCCGCCGCGCTGCCCGAGGACCACCTCTTCCCGATCGACGTCGTCTACACCTGGGTCGACGACTCCGACCCGGTGTGGCGGGCGAGCCGCGACGCCGCACGCGGCCGGCTCGGCGCGGACGGCGGCGGCGCCCTGCACGAGCAGGCGGCCAACGACGCCCGCTACACCAGCCGCGACGAACTGCGCTACTCGCTGCGCTCGATCCACCAGTACGCCCCGTGGGTGCGCCACATCTTCCTCGTCACCGCGGGTCAGGTGCCGGCGTGGCTGAACACCGACTTCCCCGGCATCCGGGTCGTGGACCACCGGGAGATCTTCTCCGACCCGCACGCGCTGCCGACGTTCAACTCCCACGCCATCGAGAGCCAGTTGCACCACATACCGGACCTCTCGGAGCACTTCCTCTACCTCAACGACGACGTGTTCTTCGGCCGTCCCGTCCAGCCCGGCCACTTCTTCCACCCCAACGGGCTGACCAAGTTCTTCCAGTCCAAGGCGCTGATCCCGTCCGGCCACGCCGACACCGCGGACCTGCCCGTCAACGCCGCCGGCAAGAACAGCCGCGGCCTGATCGCGCAGCGCTTCGGCACCGTCATCTCGCAGAAGATGAAGCACACCCCGCACGCCCTGCGGCGCAGCGTCCTGGCGGAGATCGAGCAGGTCTACGCGAAGGCGCACTGGGTGACGCAGCACGCCCGCTTCCGCTCGCCCCACGACGTGCCGATCGCCTCCTCGCTGCACCACTACTACGCCTACCACTCGGCGCGCGCGACGATCGGCGACATCCGCTACGTCTACGTCGACCTCGCCGACGCCCTCGCCCAGCGCCGCCTCGACAGCCTGCTGGCCCGCCGCAACTTCGACACCTTCTGCATGAACGACACGGTCACCGCGGCCGACCCCGAGGCGCAGAGCCGTATGGTCGCCGACTTCCTGGAGAGCTACTTCCCGGTGCCGAGCCCCTACGAGGCGACCACCGGCATCCCGGCGCCGCGCGAGGGCCGGCGGGCGGCCCAGCTGGAGCGCGCCGGCTCATGACCCGTACCTCCCAGAGCCCCGCCGCGAAGGCCGGCGGGGCGGGCCTCAGACGCCGTCTGGGCGCCCTGCGCACCCGCCTGATGCTCGGCTTCTTCCTCCCCCTGCGCCGGGGCCGCGCCGCCCACCTGCACTACGCCGCCATCCTCGACGGCCAGACCGTCAACCTGCACGCCGAGCTGCCGCCCTCGGCGGGCCGGCCCGAGCGGGCGGAGATCGTGCTGCGCCGCGGCCGCAGCCGGCACCGCGGCGAGGCCCGCGTCTACGCCGGACCGGACGGGGAGACGCTGGTCGACGCCGCGATCCTGCTGGGCGCCGAACTCGGCGGCCTGCCCGTCGGCCCCGGCCGCTGGCGCCTGCGGCTGCGGCTGACCTCCGGGCGCCGCTCGCGCACGCTGTCGCTGCTGCTGCCGGAGCCGCCGAAGCCGTACGAGGGACCGACGAAGCCGATGACGGCCTCCCCGGTGACCGGTGAACGCCACCGCCTCGGCCGCTCCGTGCGCGGCAGCGCCCGCGTCGTGACCACCCCGGCCCGCTCGGCCGTGGAGGTGTCCAAGGTGCACCTCAACCACGCGGGCGTCACCGTCGACTTCCGCGTCCTCGGCACCCGGGCCGAGGAGCCCCGGGCGGAGTTCGTCGCCTCCGGACGCCGGGTCGAGCAGCCGGTGACCGCACTCGGCGCCGGCACCTACCGCGTGGAGGTCCCGCTGGAGCGGATGCCGCCCCGCGGCGCCCGCCCCGACCACTGGGACGTCGTCCTCGTCGACCGCGCCGGACGGTCGATGCGCCTGGGCCGCCGGCTGCACGACGTACGCAACCCGCTGCGCGTCTTCGCGATGCGCTCCCTGGCCGTCACCCCGCCGGGCCGCGCCCCCATGATCGTCCAACCGCGCTACACCCCCGCAGGCAATCTCCGCATCACCTGCACGCGCATGCCCGAGGCAGGCTGAACCGAGCAATGAAGATCACGTTCCTGCTGACCACGGCCGACGCGGTCGGCGGCACCGAACGGGCCGTCTACAACCAGGCCTCGGAGCTCGCCGTCCGGCACGACGTGCGGGTGCTCAGCGTCTTCAAGAGCAAGCGGGAGCAGTTCTTCACGCCCGACGAACGCGTCCGCGTCGACTACCTCGTCGACCTCACCGGCCGCGCCCCCCGCCCGCTGCGCGCCACCGCCGTCGACGACGCGGTGTGGGCGGGCCTGGCCGCACAGCCGAGCCAACTGGTCGACCGCTCCTGGGAGTCGGCCTTCAGCCGGCTGTCCGACCTGGAACTCGGCCTCGCCCTCCAGGACACCGACACCGACGTCCTGATCACCACCACCCCCGCGCTGATGGCCCTCGCCGTCCAGCTCGCCCCGGCGCACGTCGTCACCGTCCACCAGGAGCACCGGGTCTCCGAACTGCGCGGCACCAGCGGGGAACCGCTGCGCCGGTACGCCTCCCGGCTCGACGCCCTCGCGGTGCTCAGCGAGCGCACCCGGGACTGGTTCGCCGAGACCCTCGGCGACGCCGCCCCCCGGCTGGAGGTCGTGCCCAACGCGCTGCCCGGCGGCTTCCGGCCGCGCTCCACCCTGCAGACCCGCACCGTCGTGATCGCCGGCCGGCTCGTCGCCGAGAAGCAGATCGACCACGCGGTCAACGCCTGGGCGATCGTGGCCCGTTACCACCCCGACTGGCAGCTGAGGATCTTCGGCGACGGGCCCCTCAGCGGCGCCCTGCGCCGGCAGATCGACATGCTCGGACTGCACGACTGCGTCCAGCTCAACGGCAACTCCCGGCATCTGGCCGAGGAGTGGGCCAAGGCCAGCATCGCCACGCTCACCTCGCGCAACGAGGCCTTCGGCCTGGTCCTCGCCGAGGCCCACGCGGCCGGCGTCCCCGTGGTCTCCTACGACTCGCCCAACGGCCCCCGCGAGGTCGTCATCGACGGGCAGACCGGCATCCTCGTCCCGCCCGGCGACACCGACGCCCTCGCCTCGGCCCTGCTGCTGCTCATCCAGGACACCGAACTGCGGCAGAAGATGGGCGCCGCCGCGCTGGCGTCCGTCACTCGGTTCTCGCCCGCCGTGGTCACCGCCACCTGGGAGCGGATCTTCCACGAGCTGCTCGCCGAACGCGACAGCGGCCGCCGCGCCGCCGCCAAGGCCGAACGCCAGGCGCTGCACGCCTACTTCGGCGGCCCGGACGGCACCGTGGCCGCGGCCACCCCCGCCCCGGCCACCACCGTGCGCACCAAGGACCAGCGTGCCCTGGAGCAACGGCTGCTCCAGCGACGGGAGTTCGTCACCGACGGCGGCCAGGTGTGCCGGCTGCTCGACTGGGAGTCCCCCTGGGACGTCGTGCAGCAGAACCTCGCCCTGGTGGCCGGCGCCCTGGAAGGGGCCGACATCCCCTACATCGTCGTACGCGACCATCTCGTACGGCACTCGGTCGCCGTGCACGCCGTCTACCGGGAGCAGGTCTTCAAGACCCTCGCCGAACGGTACGCGCGCGACGCCGTGTACGTCGCGGTGCTCAACGAGGCGCAGAAGACGACGGCGACGGTCCTCGCCGGGCTCGCCGCCCCGTACGCGGACGAGTCCGTCTCGGGGGTGCGGGTCTACCAGAACGTCGTGTCGCACTCGCGGCTGCTGCGCCTGGGCGGGGTGTACGGCTGCACCATCGCCTTCTGGGACAACGACCTGGAGGACGAGGCCCACTTGCAGGCTCCCGCCCGCACCCTCATCGGCGACCGCGTCCCCGGCGCCGCCATGCACCGCGCCACCCTCACCCTGGCCGGCCGGCCCTACCCGACGATCGGCGCCTTCGCCGAACGGCTGCACGGCGACGTGGACTTCCCCGTCGACGCCGTCTACACCTGGGTCAACGGCGCCGACGTCGACTGGCTGGAGCGCAAGAACGCGGTCCTTGCGGCGATGGGCCTGGAGACCGAGGACGCGGCGACGAGCGCGGCCCGCTTCCGCGACCGCGACGAACTGCGCTACTCCCTGCGGTCGATCGACATGTACGCCCCCTGGATCCGCAACGTCTACCTCGTCACCGACCGGCAGGTCCCGCACTGGCTGGACACCTCCCACCCCCGCGTGCGGGTGGTGGACCACACGGAGATCTTCGGGCCGCGCGGTGCGCTGCCGACGTACAACTCCCATGCCATCGAAAGCCAGTTGCACCACATCGAGGGCCTCGCCGAGCACTTCCTGTACTTCAACGACGACGTGTTCCTCGGCCGGACCGTCCAGCCCGACATGTTCTTCCTGAGCAACGGCCAGGCCAAGCACTTCATGTCGCCGACCGCCGTGCCGATGGCCCCGGTGACCGCCGAGGACGAGTTCAACATCAGCGCCGCGAAGAACAACCGGGCGCTGATCCAGCGGGACTTCGGGCGCACGCTCGTGCACTCCTTCCTGCACGCCCCGCACCCGCTGCGGCGCAGCGTCCTCGCCGACATCGAACAGCGCTACCCGCAGGCCGTGGCCGCCACCGCGGCGAGCCGGCTGCGCAGCCACGGCGACATCTCCGTCGCCTCCTCGCTGCACCACTACTTCGGCTACCACACCCTGCGCAGCGTGCCCGGCAGCATCTCCTGCGGCTTCGTCAACGTCGGCCTGAGCGAGCACGCACCGCGGCTCAACCGCATCCTCACCGTGCGCCCGCACGACGTGTTCTGCCTGAACGACTACCACGACGGGGACGTCCCCGAGGACGAGCAGGACGCCATCCTCGCCGCGTTCCTGCCCAGTTACTTCCCGGTGCCGAGCCAGTTCGAGACCGGATCGGCACGCAACCAGCGGGCCCACGCGGGCTATCTGCCCGGATGGCCGCTGTGACGGCCGCAGAGAGGAACCCATCGTGAACAGCCCGGCCTCCGTGCTGCAGATCGTGGCCCACCCCGACGACGACCTGTACTTCATGAACCCAGCCGTCTTCCACGGCCTGAAGGCGGGCACCCGCACCACCACGGTCTGCCTCACCAGCGGCGACGCCGACGGACGCAACCCCCGCCCCGGCGACCCGGGCCCGGTCGCCGAGGACCGGGAGGCCTACGGCAGGGCCCGGCAGAACGGCCTCAAGGCCGCGTACGCCGCCATGGTCCTCGGCGACCGTACGGCGGCCTGGAAGCCGGCCACCCTCTCCACCGCGGGCGGCGCCGTCGCCGAGGCGTACACGCTGGCCGACGCGCCCTGGGTGACGCTGATCTTCCTCAACATCCGCCAGCACGGCACCCCCGAGGGCCCGCCGCGCAGCCTGCACGTGCTGTGGCGCGACGAGGTGGCCCAGGTGCCCACCCTGGTCCCCAGCGGCGGCCTGGTGGCCGAGGCGTACGCCTACACCCGCGCCGGGCTGGTGGACACCCTGGTGCAGATCATGGACCTGGTGCGGCCGACGCTGGTGCGCACCCTGGACCCCGACCCCGACCGGCTCGTCCACGACGAGAGGTTCCCGCAGCGCCACGACCACGGCGACCTCTCCGACCACTGCGACCACACCGCGGCGGCGCTGTTCGCCTGGCTCGCCCTGGACCGCTACCACGGGCCCGCCGAGCACGGCACCCACACCGTCGAGACCTACCGCGGCTACTACAACGAACGCTGGCCCCACAACCTCAGCCAGCGGGCCGTGTCGATGAAGGAGTTCTTCCTCAACTTCTACGGCGCCGCCGACGGGTACGACAGCGGCGACCCGGCCGGCAGCGGCGACTACGCCGTCGCCTTCACCGCCCGGCGCACGGGCTGGGTGCAGAGCACCGCGCCGCGCCATCCCATGGGCGCGAACTGGCTGCTGACGGACCGTCGGGGCCGCCTGGCCGCCTTCGCGGTGGTCAACCAGCAGGCGGCGGTGTGGCTGGAGGCGCAGCCCGGCTCCGACCAGTGGCGCGGCCCCTTCTTCCTCGGCGGCGGCCCCCTCGCTCCCGGCCTCGCCGTGAGCCTCACCCCGGACGGCCGCTGGCAGGTCCTCGCCGAACGCCTCTCCCACCTGGCCGCCGACGACGCGCACGCCCGCGAGATCGTCCTGCTCGAACAGGCCGAGCCGGACGGCGTGTTCCCCGGCTGGGTCAGCCTCGGCAACCCCTCCGCGGGCGTCCCGCACCGCGACCGCCACCTCGGCACCCCGGTCGTCACCCGGGACGGCCGGGGACGGCTGCACCTCTTCGTGCGCAACGCCGGGCAGGGGCTGCACACCCGCATCCAGGAGACCGACGGCACCTGGGGGGAGTGGACCGATTTGCGCGGGCACGACCTCCAGGAGGGGCTGGCCGCGGTCACCGCCCTCAACGGGCACGTCGAGGTCTTCGGCGCCAGCCGCGAGGGCGTCTTCCACTGGGCGCAGAACTCCCTCGACGAACCGCTCACCCGGGCGCCCCGGTTCCGGCTCAGCGTGCCCGCGGGGCCGGTCGCCGCCGTCGTACAGCCCGGCGGACAGGTCACCACCGTCTACCGGCAGCCCGAGACCGGCCGGCTGCTCATGGCGCAGGAGGACGCCCCCGGCGGCCGCTGGGCCCAGCCGGCCGCCCCGATCGGCGGCCCCGGCGGTTACGGCGCGATCGCGCTGGCCGCGTCCCCCACGCCCGCAACCGGCACACTCGTGGCCACCCGCGGCGACCTGGGCGGGGTCGCCTACCGCTTCCTGCCCGGCGAGGGACCCTGGCGCGAACTGCCGACCACCGGCCTCGGCGGACCGATCGCCGGCGCCCCCGCCGCCGCCTTCGACGCCCTGGGCCGGGCCACCCTCGCCGTCCTGGGCCCGGACGCCCGCCTCGCGGTGGCCCGCCAAGCCGCCCCCGGCTCGGAGGAGTTCGGCCCGTGGACGGTGGCCGGCTGAGATCCGCCGGCCGCCCGGCCGCATGACGGAGGGCCCCCGCCGGCAGGCGGAGGCCCTCTTCGGCTGTGCGCGGGTTACGCCGGGACCGACGCCACGCCCGGAGCCAGGAACTTCTTGCCGTTCACCCGCTCGGAGACACCCTCACGGTCCAGGTACGGCGTGATGCCGCCCAGGTGGAAGGGCCAGCCGGCGCCGGTGATCAGGCAGAGGTCGATGTCCTGGGCCTCGGCGACGACGCCCTCGTCCAGCATCAGGCCGATCTCCTGCGCCACCGCGTCCAGGACGCGGGCGCGGACCTGCTCCTCGGTCAGGACGGTGTCGCCCTGCTTGAGCAGCGCGGCGACCTCCGGGTCCAGCTCCGGCTTGCCGCTGTCGTAGACGTAGAAGCCGCGCTTGCCCGCCTCGACGACCGCCTTGAGGTTCGGGGAGACCGTGAAGCGGTCCGGGAAGGCCCGGTTGAGGGTCTCCGAGACGTGCAGGCCGATCGCCGGGCCGACCAGCTCCAGCAGGACGAGAGGAGACATCGGCAGGCCCAGGGGCTCCACCGCCTTCTCGGCGACCTCGACCGGGGTGCCCTCGTCGATGACGTTCTGGATCTCGCCCATGAAGCGGGTCAGGATGCGGTTGACGACGAACGCCGGGGCGTCCTTGACCAGGACCGCGGTCTTCTTCAGCTTCTTGGCCACCGCGAAGGCGGTCGCGAGCGAGGCGTCGTCGGTCTGCTCGCCGCGGACGATCTCCAGCAGCGGCAGAACGGCGACCGGGTTGAAGAAGTGGAAGCCGACGACCCGCTCGGGGTGCTTCAGCTTCGACGCCATCTCCGTCACCGAGAGGGAGGAGGTGTTCGTCGCCAGGATCGCGTGCGCCGGGGCGACCGCCTCGACCTCCGCGAACACCTGCTGCTTGACGCCGATCTCCTCGAACACGGCCTCGATGACGAAGTCCGCGTCCGCGAAGCCCTCGGCCTTGTCCAGCACACCGGTGACCAGGGCCTTGAGGCGGTTGGCCTTGTCCTGGTTGACACGGCCCTTGCCGAGCAGCTTGTCGATCTCGGCGTGGACGTAGCCCACACCCTTGTCGACGCGCTCCTGGTCGATGTCGGTCAGCACGACCGGCACCTCCAGGCGGCGCAGGAAGAGCAGCGCCAGCTGCGAGGCCATCAGGCCCGCGCCGACCACGCCGACCTTGGTGACCGGACGCGCCAGGTTCTTGTCCGGGGCGCCCGCGGGACGCTTGCCGCGCTTCTGCACCAGGTTGAACGCGTAGATCCCGGCGCGCAGTTCGCCGCCCATGATCAGGTCGGCGAGCGCCTTGTCCTCGGCGTCGTAGCCCTGCTGGAGGTCGCCGTTCTTGGCGGCGGCGATGATGTCGAGGGCGCGGTAGGCGGCCGGGGCGGCGCCGTGCACCTTGCCGTCGGCGATGAAGCGGCCCTTGGCGACGGCCTGGTCCCAGGCCTCGCCGCGGTCGACGACGGGACGCTCGACCTCGATGTCGCCCTTCAGGACGGACGCCGTCCAGATCAGCGACTGCTCCAGGAAGTCGGCGCCCTCGAAGATCGCGTCCGCGATGCCGAGGTCGTAGACCTGCTGACCCTTGAGCTGCTTGTTCTGGTTGAGGCTGTTCTCGATGATCACCGAGACGGCCTTGTCGGCGCCGATCAGGTTCGGCAGCAGCGTGCAGCCGCCCCAGCCGGGGACCAGGCCGAGGAAGACCTCGGGCAGCGAGAAGGCCGGCAGGGCCTTGGAGACGGTCCGGTACGTGCAGTGCAGACCGACCTCGACGCCACCGCCCATCGCGGCGCCGTTGTAGTACGCGAAGGTCGGCACGGCGAGGCCGCCGAGGCGCTTGAAGACCTCGTGGCCGCCCTTGCCGATGGCCAGCGCGTCCTTGTGCTCCTTCAGCAGCTCGACGCCCTTGAGGTCGGCGCCGACGGCGAAGATGAACGGCTTGCCGGTGATGCCGACACCGACGATCTCGCCGGCCGCGGCCTCCTTCTCGACCTGGTCGATCGCGGTGTTGAGGTTCGCCAGCGAGGCCGGGCCGAAGGTGGTCGGCTTGGTGTGGTCGAAACCGTTGTCCAGCGTGATCAGGGCGAACCGCCCGGCGCCGGACGGCAGGTCGAGGTGGCGTACGTGCGCCTGCGTCACGACCTCGTCCGGGAACAGCTCGGCCGCACCCTTCAAAAGCTCAGCGGTGGTGCTCACTTGCTGCCTCCGGCGTCCTTGTGGTTCGGGTTCTCCCAGATGACCGTCGCGCCCATGCCGAAGCCGACGCACATCGTGGTCAGGCCGTAGCGGACCTCGGGCTGGTCCTCGAACTGGCGGGCCAGCTGCGTCATCAGACGGACGCCGGAGGAGGCGAGCGGGTGGCCGAAGGCGATGGCGCCGCCGTACTGGTTGACGCGCTCGTCGTCGTCCGCGATGCCGTAGTGGTCGAGGAAGGCCAGGACCTGGACGGCGAAGGCCTCGTTGATCTCGAAGAGGTTGATGTCCTCGATCGACAGACCGGCCTTGGCGAGGGCCTTCTCGGTCGCCGGGATCGGGCCGTAGCCCATGACCTCGGGCTCGACGCCGGCGAAGGCGTACGAGACCAGGCGCATCTTGACCGGCAGGCCGTTCTCGCGGGCGAAGTCCTCGGAGGCGATGATCGAGGCGGTGGCGCCGTCGTTCAGACCGGCCGCGTTGCCCGCGGTGACCCGGCCGTGCACGCGGAAGGGCGTCTTGAGGTTCGCCAGGTTCTCCAGGGTGGTGCCCGGACGCATCGGCTCGTCGGCCGTGACCAGACCCCAGCCGGTCTCGCCGGCCTCGGGGTTGGTGCGGCGCACCGAGATCGGGACCAGGTCGGCCTGGATCTTGCCGTTGGCGTACGCCTTGGCGGCCTTTTCCTGGGAGCGCACGGCGTACTCGTCGGCGCGCAGCTTGGTGATCTGCGGGTAGCGGTCGTGCAGGTTCTCCGCGGTCATGCCCATGAACAGGGCGGACTCGTCGACCAGCTTCTCGCTGACGAACCGCGGGTTCGGGTCGACGCCCTCGCCCATGGGGTGGCGGCCCATGTGCTCGACACCGCCGGCGATGACGGCGTCGTAGGCGCCGAAGGCGATGGAGCCGGCGGTGGTGGTGACGGCCGTGAGCGCACCGGCGCACATGCGGTCGATGGAGTAGCCCGGGACCGACTGCGGCAGCCCGGCGAGGATGCCGGCCGTGCGGCCGAGGGTGAGGCCCTGGTCGCCGATCTGCGTGGTCGCGGCGATGGCGACCTCGTCGATCTTCTTCGGGTCGAGGCCGGGGTTGCGGCGCAGCAGCTCCCGGATCGCCTTCACGACGAGGTCGTCGGCGCGGGTCTCGTGGTAGATGCCCTTCGGGCCCGCCTTGCCGAACGGGGTGCGGACGCCGTCGACGAAAACGACGTCCCTGACGGTACGAGGCACGATGGCTCTCCTCCAGATGCGGGATCTGCACTGCTGCGGCCGCGCTGAGCGCGCGCTCAGGCCCATGCTACTTACGAGTAACGTACCTGCCCAGTCCTGGAGGCGGGAGCGGCGAAGGTCACACCCGGGGAGGGGCCGTCGAGCCGCGCGGAGTGAGGACCGGCGTGGGCACCGGATGGGAGGCGGGCCGCTCTCCCAGGATCACCTGGAACAGCGTCCGGGCCGCGTCCGCGCCGAACGCGTGCACGTCGTGACTCATCGCGGACAGGGTCGGATGCGTCAGCCGGCACAACTGCGAGTCGTCCCAGGCCAGCAGCGACACGTCCCCCGGCACCGACAGCCCCATCTCCGCGGCCACCGACAGCCCGGCCACCGCCATGATGTCGTTGTCGTAGACGATCGCCGTCGGCCGGTCCGGCTCCGAGGCGCTGAGCAGCGAGCGGGTGGCCCGCGCCCCCGCCTCCCCGGAGTAGTCGGTGGTCAGCTGCCACGCCCCGGCCAGCTCCAGCACCCGCGCCGCCTCGTCGAACGCGGCCGTCCGCGTCGCCGTGTGCCCGAGCGCCGCCGCCCCGCCGACCCGCGCGATCCGCCGGTGCCCCAGAGCGGCGAGGTACCGCACCGCCTCCGTGACGGCGCTCGCGTCGTCCGTCCACACGGACGTCAGCCCGCCCGTGAGCGAGGGGTGCCCCACCGCCACCACCGGCATCCCCAGCCGCCGCACCGCCTCCACCCGCGGATCGTCCAGCCGGAAGTCGACCAGGATCGAGCCCCCGATCCGCCGCCCCCGCCACCACGCCTCCTGGAGCCCGGCCTCCTCCTCCACGTTCCGCACCAGCCGCAGCAGCAGCGAGCAGGACCGCTCGGTCAGCACGCTCTCCACGCCCGAGACGAACTCCATGTAGAACGGCTCGAGCCCGAGCAGCCGCGCCGGCCGGCAGATCGCCAGCCCCACCACGTCCACCCGCGACCCGGCCAGCGTGCGCGCGGTCAGGTTCGGCGCCCAGCCCAGCTCCCGGGCCGCCTGGAAGATCCGCTCCCGGGTCGCCTCCGACAGCCCCGGCTTGTGGTTGAAGGCGAGCGACACGGCCCCCTTGGACACGCCGGCGCGGGCGGCGACGTCCTTGATGGTGACGCGGGAGGTCGTCATGAAGCGGGCTCCAGGCAGTACAGGGCGGACCGGGCGGCATCCGGGTCAGGAGTCTCCCAGCCCCGTACGCCGATGGTGACCCGTTCCCCGGGCAGCAGCGTCACCAGCCCCCGGTCGGCCCGCGCCAGCGGGTGCAGCCGGTCGGCCTGCAGCAGCAGATCCCGTACGAGGGTGCGGGCCGTCACCGTGACCGCGCCCGGCGCCACCGAGACGTCGAACTCCGGCCGCGGATACGGCACCTCGCGGTCCGGCACCGGGAAGTGCAGCGCCCGCAGCCCGTCCGCGTCCGCCACCAGGAACTCCTTGGGTCCGACGGGCGTCAGCTCGCGGGGAACGGGCACCTCGCCCACGGCACGCCGTCCCGCCGCGAACGGCACCCTCGCCTCACCGGCCACGGCGCCCTCGACCGACATCCGCCGCAGCACCACCGTGCCCGCCCACGCCTCGGCCCCCTGGTTGACGAGCGCCAACACCAGCCCCTCGGCGCGCACTCGAAGGGTCGGCAACCGGTCCGCGTACAGCCGCCGCAGCTCGTGGTAGAGCGGCTTCTCGCGCCCGTCCCCGTCCACCGCCGCCCAGGACGTCACCGGCCAGCAGTCGTTGAGCTGCCAGACGACCGTGCCCGCGCACACCGGCCAGTGCGCGCGCCAGTGTTCGACGCCGGCCGCCACCGCCCGCGCCTGGTTGACCTGCGTCAGATAGTGCCAGCGGTCGAAGTCGTCCTCGGGGACGGCGAAATGGCGCTCCAGACCGCGCCGCAGCTTGCCGTTGCCGTCGTCGGCCTTCTGGTGGTGCAGCATGCCGGGGGAGTCGGCGGCGAGTTCCTCGCCCGGCAGCGCCCGCCGCAGCGTGGCGTACGCGGGCGGCGCCTGCCAGCCGAACTCGGCCACGAACCGCGGGACTTCACGCCGGTACTCGGCGTAGTCCGCCCGGTTCCACACCTCCCAGGAGTGGTGCGTGCCGTGCGCCGGATCGTTCGGGTGATGCGCCCACGACCCGGACCACGGGCTGCCCGCCGTGTACGGCCGCGTCGGATCCAGCTCCGCCACCACCCGCGGCAGCAGCCCGAGGTAGTACCCCTCGCCCCAGGAGTCCCCGGCCAGCCGCTCCTCCCAGCCCCAGTCCCGGAACCCCCACAGGTTCTCGTTGTTGCCGTTCCACAGCACGAGCGAGGGATGCGGCATCAGCCGTACGACGTTCTCCCGGGCCTCGGCCTCCACCTCCCCGCGCAGCGGCTGCTCCTCGGGGTAGGCCGCGCACGCGAACGGGAAGTCCTGCCAGACCAGCAGCCCCAGTTCGTCGCAGGCGTCGTAGAAGTCCTCGCTCTCGTAGACGCCCCCGCCCCACACGCGCACCAGGTCCACGCCCGCGTCCGCCGCCTGCCCGAGCCGCTGCCGGTAGCGCCGACGGGAGATCCGGGACGGGAACACGTCGTCCGGGATCCAGTTGACGCCCCGCGCGAAGAGCCGCTCGCCGTTGACGACCAGGGTGAAACCGCTGCCGTGCGCGTCCGCCGACGTGTCCAGCCGGACGGTGCGGAAACCGATCCGCCGCCGCCACACGTCCAGCGTCTCCTCGCCGTGCAGCAGCCTCAACTCGACCTCGTACAGGGGCTGTTCACCGTAGCCCCGGGGCCACCACAGCCGCACGTCCGGCACCCGCAGCCGTACCGCCCCGGCGGTTCCGTCGATCTCGGCGCGCGCCCCCACCCCGCCCACGGTGGCCTCCACGGTGAGCGGCGCCTCGACCCGGGTGCGTTCGACGTCCACCGCCAACTCGACCTGTCCGGCGCCCTCGTCGACGGTCACCAGGGGACGCACGCGGGCGATTCGCGCCGTCGACCAGTGCTCCAGCCGCACCGGGCGCCAGATTCCGGCCGTCACCAGGGTGGGTCCCCAGTCCCAGCCGAAGGAGCAGGCCATCTTGCGCACGAAGTGGTACGGCTCGGCATAGGCGGCCGGCCGGTCGCCCACCCGCCCGCGCACCGCCTCGGCCTCGGCGTACGCGGAGACGAACCGCACCGACAGCCGCCCCGCCAGGCCGGTCACGTCGAAGCGGTGGGAGCGGTGCATGTTCCTGGTCCGGCCGAGGAGCCGGCCGTCGAGCGAGACCTCGGCGACGGTGTCCAGCCCGTCGAAGACGAGGTCGGTCTGTTCGTGCCCCGACGCGGCGGCGAGGTCGGTCTCGTACGTCCACTCCCGCCGCCCCACCCACGCCACCTCGGTCTCGTTCCGGCCGAGAAAGGGGTCCGGGATCACCCCCGCCGCCAGCAGGTCGGTGTGCACACAGCCCGGCACGGTGGCCGCGAGCGCGGCGCCCTCGTGCAGCAGGACCCATCCCTCGGTGAGCGGTGTCGCCTCCAGCATGCACACTCCTCTAAACCGTTTCAGTCGTGTGAGCGAAAACTTTTCTCCAGCCTTGGCGGAATAGGGACTTTACCGGTTAAGAAAACGTTGTCAGAGTACCGAACCAGCCAACCCGCTCGTGCTCGTCCGTCCCATGAACGCCCACCATGAACGGAGCTGATGCACATGTCCCGCCGTACAGTCCTGGCCGTCGCGGCCGGAGCCGCTCTCGTCCTCACCGCCTGCACCGGCACCGGCGCCACGTCGAAGGGCGCGGAGGCGAACGCGCCCGGCGACCCGTCGAAGGTGACCGGCACCATCAAGGTCCTCACCCAGCGCACGGATCTGGTGCAGGACGGCACGATGAAGAAGTACGCCGCCGAGTTCAACAAGACGTACCCGAAGGTCAAGGTCGAGTTCGAGGCCCTCACCGACTACGAGGCCGACGTCAAGATCCGGATGAACACGGAGAACTACGGCGACGTCCTGATGATCCCGGGCGTGGTCAAGAAGAGCGACTACCCCAGGTTCTTCGCGTCCCTGGGCACCCGGGCGGAACGCGGCAAGAAGTACCGGTTCACCGACTTCACCACCGTCGACGGCAAGGTCTACGGGCAGAGCCCGATCGGCGTGAGCCCCGGCTTCGTCTACAACAAGAGGGTCTGGCGGGAAGCCGGTGTCACCCAGTGGCCCACCACACCGGCCGAGTTCCTCGCCGACCTCAAGGCCATCAAGTCGAAGACGGACGCGGTGCCGTACTACACGAACTTCGCCGCCCAGTGGCCGCTGACCTCCTGGACGTCCGTCAACGGCTCGGTCGGCTGTGACACCCAGGCCACCACCAGGCTGGCCGAGGGCGATCCCTGGGCCAAGGGCAGCGACCTGCGTGTCGGCGACACCCTGCTGTACGACATCGTCCACCAGGGCCTGGCGGAGAAGGACCCGACAACCACCAACTGGGAGCTGTCCAAGCCGCAGTTGGCGAAGGGGAAGATCGCCACACAGTGGCTCGGCACCTGGGCGATCATCCAGTTCCAGGACGCGGCGAGGAAGGCCGGCGTGGACCCCGACGACATCGGCTTCATGCCCTTCCCGGCGCAGGTGGACGGGAAGTTCTGCGCGGTCGTCGGCCCCGACTACAACCAGGCGGTCAACGTCCACTCCGCGCACAAGGCGGCGGCCCGCGCCTGGATCGACTGGTTCACCGACAAGTCCGGCTACGACAAGGACAACCTGGCCATCTCGCCGCTGAAGAACGCGCCGCTGCCCGAGGTGCTGAAGCCGTACCAGGAGGCGGGCGTCACGTTCATCGAGCTCGACGACACCAAGGGAGCCGAGGTCAAGGCGATCGACGACCAGTCCGAGGTCGGCATCAACAAGCCCGACTACCGCCAGGACCTGGTCGACCTCGCGCGCGGCGCCCGCAAGGGCGACCTGGACGGCTTCTTCGCCGGCCTCAGCGAGAAGTGGACGGCGGCCGAGAAGACCGCGGGGTCCTGATGACGGACACCACCCACCAGGCGACCGGACGGGCCGCCACGGCGCCGCCCGCCGCACCGCTCCCGGCCCCCGCCCCACGCGGCACCCGCGTGGGGCGGGGCCTGACCCCCTGGCTGTTCCTCCTCGCCCCCCTCGCCCTGCTGGTCACCTTCACCTACGCGCCGATCGTCAACATGCTGGCGTACAGCTTCACCGACTGGGACGGCCTGAGCCCCGAACTGCACTACACGGGCGTCGGCAACTACACCGAACTGTTCACCCGCCCCGACCTGTTCGAGGTGTTCTGGGTCAGCGGTTACTACCTGGCCGCCTCCGTGGTCCAGATCGTCGCCGCGCTGTACTTCGCCACGATCCTCAGCTTCGACGTCCGCTTCCGGAACTTCTTCAAGGGCGTGCTGTTCTTCCCGTACCTGATCAACGGGGTGGCGATCGGTTTCGTGTTCCTGTACTTCTTCCAGGACGGCGGCACCCTCGACTCGGTCCTCGCCCTCTTCGGCTACCACGCCGACCACGCCTGGCTGGGCACCCCGGTCTCCGCCAACACCTCCCTGGCCGGCGTCTCCGTCTGGCGCTACACGGGCCTGAACTTCGTGCTGTTCCTCGGGGCGATCCAGTCCATCCCGGGGGAGTTGTACGAGGCGGCCGAACTGGACGGCGCCAACCGCTGGCACCAGTTCCGCCACATCATCGCGCCGGGCATCCGGCCCGTGCTGTCCCTGACGGTGATCCTCTCCGTCTCGGGCTCCCTGTCGGTCTTCGAGATCCCGTACATCATGACCGGCGGGGCGACCGGCACCGAGACGTTCGTGATCCAGACGGTGAAGCTGGCCTTCCAGTTCAACAAGACGGGCCTGGCCTCCGCGGCCGCCGTCGTCCTGCTCCTGATCATCCTCCTGGTGACCTGGATCCAGCGCCGGCTGGTCCCCGACGACAGGGTGGACCTCGTATGACACGCCGCGTCGTGACCCGAACCCTCGTCTACCTCTCCCTGATCGCGGCGAGCGTCGTGGTCCTGCTGCCCCTGGTCGTCGTCCTGCTGACGTCTCTGAAGACCGAACGGGAGACCGCCGACGACACCGGGGCGCTCACCCTCCCGCACGACCTGCTCAACGTCCACAACTACGTGACCGCGTTCCAGGACGGCCGGATGCTCTCGGCCTTCGGCAACACGGCGTTCATCCTGGTCGTCTCGGTCGCCGGCACGGTGCTGATCGGTTCGATGACCGCGTACGCGATCGACCGTTTCACCTTCCGTTTCCGCGGACTGGTGCTCGGCCTGTTCCTGGTCGCCGCCCTCGTCCCCGGCGTGACCACCCAGGTGGCGACCTTCCAGATCGTCAACAGCTTCGGCATGTTCGACACCCGCTGGGCCCCGATCGCCCTCTACACGGGCACGGACATCGTCTCGATCTACATCTTCCTGCAGTTCGTGCGCTCGATCCCGACCTCGCTGGACGAGGCGGCCCGCATCGACGGCGCGAACGCCTTCACGATCTACTGGAAGATCATCTTTCCGCTCCTGAAGCCGGCGATCGCCACCGTGGTCATCGTGAAGGGGATAGCCGTCTACAACGACTTCTACATCCCCTTCCTCTATATGCCGTCCCAGGATCTTGGCGTGATCTCGACGTCCCTGTTCCGCTTCAAGGGACCGTTCGGCGCGCACTGGGAGACGATCTCGGCGGGAGCGATCCTGGTGATCCTCCCGACCCTGATCGTCTTCCTGTGCCTGCAGCGCTACATCTACAACGGTTTCACCAGGGGAGCGACCAGATGACCGGCCGTGGCCGCGCTCACGCGGACAGGGCCGCCACCAGTACGGGCGTCACCTGCTCGACCTGCCAGGGCCGCGCACCGTAGCCCGCCAGCGCGGCCCCCACCGACTCGGCGTCCACCACCTTCGGCGGCTCCCAGCACACCCGCCGCACGGTGTCCGGCGTGATCAGGTTCTCCTGGGGCATGTTGAGCCGCTCGGCGAGAGCGGACACCCCGGCCCGCGCCGCCGACAGCCGCGCGGCCGCCGCCGGGTCCTTGTCGGCCCAGGCGCGCGGCGGCGGGGGCCCGGTGACGGGCTGCCCCGGCGCCGGCAGCTGCGCGTCGCTCAGCGCCTTCGCCCGGTCGACGGCGGCCTGCCACTGCTCCAGCTGCCGCCGCCCCATCCGGTGCCCGAACCCGCCCAGCGCGGCGAGGGCCTGCACGTTCCCCGGCAGGGCGAGCGCGGCCTCCACGATGGCCGCGTCCGACAGCACCTTGCCCGGCGACACGTCCCGCCGCTGCGCGATCCGGTCCCGCGTCTCCCACAGCTCCCGCACCACGGCGAGCTGCCGGCGCCGGCGCACCTTGTGCATCCCGGACGTCCGCCGCCAGGGGTCCTTGCGCGGCTCGGCCGGCGGCGCGGCGGCGATCGCGGCGAACTCCTGCCGCGCCCACTCCAGCTTGCCCTGCCGGTCCAGCTCCTTCTCCAGGGCGTCGCGCAGGTCGACGAGGAGCTCCACGTCCAGCGCCGCGTACCGCAGCCACGGCTCGGGCAGCGGACGGGTCGACCAGTCGACCGCGGAGTGCCCCTTCTCGAGGACGAAGCCGAGAACGCCCTCGACCATGGCGCCGAGGCCGACCCGGGGGAACCCGGCCAGCCGTCCGGCGAGCTCGGTGTCGAACAGCCGCGTCGGCACCATGCCTATCTCGCGCAGGCACGGCAGGTCCTGTGTGGCCGCGTGCAGCACCCACTCCGTGTCGGCGAGCGCCGCGCCGAGCCCGGAGAGGTCGGGGCAGGCCACGGGGTCGATCAGCGCGGTGCCGGCGCCCTCGCGGCGCAGCTGGACCAGGTAGGCGCGCTGGCCGTACCGGTAGCCGGAGGCGCGCTCGGCGTCGACGGCGACGGGGCCGGAACCGGCCGCGAACGCGGCGGTCACCTCGGCGAGCGCGTCCGCGTCGGCGATCACCGGCGGAATGCCCTCGCGCGGCTCCAGCAAAGGAATCGGCGCCCCGGTGTCAGTAGATCCGCCGTCGTCCGGAGGGGCGCCTCCGGTGGTTCGCAGTGAGATGTCTGCTGCGGTCTCTTGGGCGTCGGTCACCTGTCAAGGGTATCCGTGTATGGACAGCGCCCGCCGACGTAACGTTCCGTCGACGGGCGCCTGGGGGTCGTAAACCAGTCAGCTCGGTGAAACATCCGGTTCACGACGAGGGGGGAGGGCGAACGGGGATCGGCGGCCGATCCTGTTCACGGCTGTGAATATCCGGGGCGGGCGAGAACGAGAAGGGGTCGGTGCGGGGCGGGTGTCAGTGGACGCGGTGCATCCAGCGGGTGCGGGTGGTCTCGGCGGATTCAGTGGATGATGCCGGTGCGCAGGGCCACGGCGACCATGCCGGCCCGGTCGCCGGTGCCGAGCTTGCGGGCGATGCGGGCGAGGTGGCTCTTCACGGTCAGCGCGGACAGGCCCATGGAGACGCCGATGGCCTTGTTCGACTGGCCCTCGGCGACCAGGCGCAACACCTCGACCTCACGGCCGGACAGCTCGCGGTAGCCGCCCGGGTGGCTCGGGGCACCCGGGGGGCGGCGGTGCATACGGGCGGCGGCGCCGAGGGGGGCGGCGCCCGGCCGGGTGGGGAGCCCGACGTTGGTGCGGGTGCCGGTGACGACGTAGCCCTTGACGCCGCCGGCGAGGGCGTTGCGGACGGCGCCGATGTCGTCGGCGGCGGAGAGGGCGAGTCCGTTGGGCCAGCCCGCGGCCCGGGTCTCCGACAGGAGGGTGAGGCCGGAGCCGTCGGGGAGGTGGACGTCGGCGACGCAGATGTCTCGGGGATTGCCGACGCGGGGTCTGGCCTCGGCGATGGAGGAGGCCTCGATGACGTCGCGCACACCGAGCGCCCACAGGTGGCGGGTGACGGTGGAGCGGACGCGCGGGTCGGCCACGACGACCATGGCGGTCGGCTTGTTGGGACGGTAGGCGACCAGGCTTGCGGGTTGCTCAAGGAGAACGGACACCAGGCCTCCTGGGGTGCGGGACGGCTTTGTAGGTCAAAGTCGTCTTCGGCACCAAACCTGCGGTCCTTTAGAGAAAGATCACGATTTAGTGAGTAACAATCCGTGCAATTCGGACGCGCGGTCGATCGTTCGGTGAACGAATCGGTCCGTTCGAGAGGCTGCTCTGACTGAAAGTGGCCGTATCGACAAAGAGACGGTCAACAAGGGAGACGGTCAGGAGCCCGTGTGGGTGACGGACGGCTAGCGCGACTGCGGGCCGCGCCGCTGCGGCAGCGTGACCACCGACGCGTCGCCGGGCCCGGCCGGCGGCAGACCGGCCACCTGCGCCAGCAGATCGCACCAGGAGGCCAGATGCGCCGCCGTGTCCGGGACGCCGCCCAGGCCCTCGCGGGGCGTCCAGGAGGCGCGGATCTCGATCTGCGAGGCGGCCGGGCGCTCTGCGAGACCGCCGAAGTAGTGCGAACTGGCCCGCGTGACCGTGCCGCTGGGCTCGCCGCACGACAGCCCGCGCGCCTGGAGCGCGCCGGTCAGCCACGACCAGCACACGTCCGGCAGCAGCGGGTCCGCGGCCATCTCCGGCTCCAGCTCCGCGCGCACCAGCGTCACCAGGCGGAAGGCGCCCCGCCAGGCGTCGTGGCCGTTCGGGTCGTGCAGCAGCACCAGGCGGCCGTCGGCCAGGTCCTGGTCGCCGTCGACGACCGTGGCCTCCAGCGCGTACGCGAACGGGGCGAGCCGCTGCGGGGCGCGCGTGGCCTCCACCTCGATCTGCGGGCGCAGCCGCGCCGCCCGAAGCGCCTCGACGGCAGCCCGGAAGGGCAGCGGAGCCGCACTGCTCGCATCCCCGTCCCCCTCCTTGGTGTCGTCCATTCCGTCAGCGCCGTCCGACAGTCGTCCCTGAGCCGCAGCCATGCGGGGAAGATTAAGGGGAACGGGGGCTTCGTGCAGGGCAAGACACCCCTTGGGGCGCGGCTTGGTCGCATCCCGCGTCGTGCGAGACTTTCCCCGTGAGCGCCATTGACACCCCGCAGCCGTCCGCGACGTACGACTCCGCCTTCCTGAAGGCGTGCCGGCGCGAGCCGGTGCCGCACACGCCCGTGTGGTTCATGCGCCAGGCCGGGCGCTCGCTGCCGGAGTACCGCAAGGTCCGCGAGGGCATCCCGATGCTCGAGTCCTGCATGCGGCCCGAGCTCGTCGCCGAGATCACCCTCCAGCCGGTGCGCCGGCACGGCGTCGACGCGGCGATCTACTACAGCGACATCGTCGTCCCGCTGAAGGCCATCGGCGTCGACCTCGACATCAAGCCCGGCGTCGGCCCCGTCGTCGCGCACCCGATCCGCACCCGCGCCGACCTGGCCCAGCTGCGCGACCTGACCCCCGAGGACGTCTCCTACGTCACCGAGGCGATCGGCCTGCTCACCCGCGAACTCGGCGCCACCCCGCTCATCGGATTCGCCGGCGCGCCTTTCACCCTCGCGAGTTACCTCGTCGAGGGCGGTCCGTCGCGCACGTACGAGAACGCCAAGGCGATGATGTACGGCGACCCGGAGCTGTGGGCCGATCTCCTCGACCGGCTCGCCGACATCACGGCCGCCTTCCTGAAGGTGCAGATCGAGGCCGGCGCCTCCGCCGTCCAGGTCTTCGACTCCTGGGTCGGCGCGCTCGCCCCGGCCGACTACCGGCGCTCGGTCATGCCCGCCTCGGCCAAGGTCTTCGACGCCGTCGCCGGGTACGGCGTGCCGCGCATCCACTTCGGCGTCGGCTCCGGCGAGCTGCTGAAGCTCATGGGCGAGGCCGGCGCGGACGTCGTCGGAGTCGACTGGCGCGTCCCCCTCGACGAGGCCGCCCGCCGGGTCGGCCCCGGCAAGGCGCTGCAGGGCAACCTCGATCCGACGGTCCTGTTCACCACCCCGGAGATCGTCGAGGCCAGGACGCGCGAGGTGCTGGACGCGGCGGCCGGTCTGGAGGGCCACGTCTTCAACCTCGGCCACGGCGTCCCGCCGAACACCGACCCGGACGCGCTCACCCGCCTCGCCGAGTACGTCCACACGCGGACCGCGCGCTGACCTACCAGGTGTGCCGGGGCCGGGCCCGCCTGCCGAACAGCAGGCCGCGCGGCTCCGGCGGCGGAGGTGTGCCGGGCTTGAGCGGCCAGGCCAGCAGCATGCCGGCGAGGAAGCCGACGACGTGCGCCGCGTACGCCACCGTGCCCGCGGAGGAGACGCCCTCGCCGGCCGAGTAGAACGCCTGCAGCACGAACCAGAAGCCCAGCACCAGCCAGGCCGGCAGTCTCAGCGGCAGGAAGACCAGGAACGGCACGAGGACCCACACCCTGGCCTTCGGATACAGCACGAGATAGGCGCCGAGGACGCCCGCGATGGCACCCGAGGCGCCGATCAGCGGGTCGGCGGAGTCGGCGTTGAGCAGCGCGAAGCCGTAGCCGGCCGCGTAGCCGCAGACGACGTAGAACAGCGCGAAGCGCACGTGCCCCATGCGGTCCTCGACGTTGTTGCCGAAGATCAGCAGGAAGAGCATGTTGCCCAGCAGGTGCAGCCAGCCGCCGTGCAGGAACATCGCGGTGAACACGGACACCGCGGGCGACTTGTCGTAGCCCGGCGGGGCCACCACACAGCCCACGTGGCCGGAGGCGCTCTGGCCGATCTCACCCGTGGGCACCAGCCGCGGCATCTGATGGTGGATCAACTCCCGCGGCACCGCCGCGTAGTGGTCCAGGAACGCTTGCAGATGGCACAGCTGCGACAGGCTGCTGTCGCCCGCCACGGAGCCGGCGAGGCCGGGCGTGAAGAGGAAGACGAAGAAGTTCGCGGCGATGAGCGCGTACGTCACCCAGGGGGTACGGCGCACCGGATTCACGTCATGGACGGGGATGACCACATCTCATTAGTGCCCCCGATGAGCTCGGCGAATCGGTGAACGCGGGCACGTGCGCGTGCGTATGACTCGTCAACCGCCCGCGGCGCGGGGAAGGCGGGTCGCGGGGACGACGTGAGGAACAGGCGATGAACGACCAAGTTACTCCCGCGATGCACGCGCTTCCGGACGGCGAGGCCGAGATCTCCCTCGTGGTCAGGCTCCCCTGGGAGGACGTGGCACGGCTCGGCCAGGAGGCCGGGCGGCTGGCTTCGCAGATGCAGCGGCCGGTGACCCTGGACGAGGCGGTGAGCCACCGGCTGCGCTCCACCCGGCCGGCCGCGGCGCACGCGAAGCCGGCGGGGGAGCAGCCGGTCGCCATGACGTCGACGGCGTCGGTGTCCTCCCTGCCGCCGCGGCCGCCGGCGGAGCAGGCGCGCCAGGCCATCGAGCGCATCAACGGGAGCGCGTGAGGTGTTGCGACGCAGGGGCGCGCGGGGCGGGCCGGCCGCGGGCACGTCGTGGCTGGTCGCGCGGTTCCCCGCGCCCCTTCAGATCGGCTGTCCCACCGCCTTCGCCGCCTTGCGGGCCGCCACCAGGACCGGATCCCAGACCGGTGAGAACGGCGGGGCGTAGCCCAGGTCCAGGGACGTCATCTGCTCCACCGTCATGCCGGCCGTCAGGGCGACGGCGGCGATGTCCACCCGCTTGGCCGCGCCCTCCCTGCCCACGATCTGCACGCCGAGCAGCCGTCCCGTCCGGCGCTCGGCGAGCATCTTCACCGTCATGGGGGAGGCACCGGGGTAGTAGCCCGCACGGCTCGTGGACTCGATGGTGACCGCCTCGAACTCCAGCCCCACCCTGCGCGCGTCCTTCTCACGCAGGCCCGTGCGGGCGATCTCCAGGTCGCACACCTTGCTGACCGCCGTGCCGACCACCCCCGGGAACGTCGCGTAGCCGCCGCCCACGTTGGTGCCGATGACCTGGCCGTGCTTGTTGGCGTGGGTGCCCAGGGCGATGTGGCGCTCCTGGCCGGAGACCAGGTCGAGGACCTCCACGCAGTCCCCGCCGGCCCAGATGTCCGTGTGGCCGCGCACCCGCATGGCGAGGTCGGTGAGGAGCCCGCGGTGGGTGCCCAGGGGGAGACCGGCGGCCTCGGCGAGGGCCGTCTCCGGGCGGACGCCGATGCCGAGGACGACCACGTCCGCCGGGTACTCGGCGTCCTCCGTGGCCACCGCGCGGACCCGGCCGTCCCCACCGGTGAGGATCTTGGTGACCGTGGCGTCGTTGACCATGGTGATGCCCAGGCCCTCCATGGCCTCGTGCACCAGGCGGCCCATGTCGGGGTCGAGGGTGGACATCGGCTCGCTGCCGCGGTTGACGACCGTCACCTCGTAGCCGCGGTTGATGAGCGCCTCGGCCATCTCCACGCCGATGTACCCGGCGCCGACCACGACGGCGCGACGGCCACGCGTGCGTGCCAGCGAGTCCAGCAGGGCCTGCCCGTCGTCCAGGGTCTGCACGCCGTGCACCCCGGGGGCGTCGGCGCCCGGCATGTCGGGACGGATCGGGCGGGCGCCCGTCGCGATCACCAGTTTGTCGTACGACGTCCAGGACTCGGCCCCGGAATCGACGTCACGCGCGCGTACCCGGCGGCTGGCCACGTCGATCTCCGTGACCTCGGTGCGCATGCGCAGGTCGATGTCCCGCGCGCGGTGCTCCTGCGGCGTACGGGCGATCAGCCGGTCGCGGTCGGGGACGTCGCCGCCCACCCAGTAGGGGATGCCGCACGCCGAGTAGGAGGTGAAGTGGCCCCGCTCGAAGGCCACGATCTCCAGTTCGCCGGGGCCTTTCAGACGGCGGGCCTGCGACGCCGCGGACATCCCCGCGGCGTCGCCGCCGATCACGACCAGTCGTTCCCTCGCAGCGCTCATGCTCATGCGAACACGCTACGGGGGCACGGCATTTCAGTCCTCCTCGCCGCTCTCCCGGGTACCGGACGCCTCCGGCGCCGGGCGCGCCGCCGGCAGCGGGCCGAGGGTGCTCATGGCGGGCGCCGGGGCCGGGCGGCGCGGCAGCCGGGGCCGCACCAGCCGCAGCCAGGCCAGCGCCAGCAGGGCCGCTACCGCGGCGAACGGGAGCACCGCGCCGAGGGCCACCGCCAGCCAGCGCAGCATCGTCACGAACGCGTCCCAGCCGCCCGCCAGCGCGTCCGCGAACCCGGGGCTGTCGTCGGCCGTGGCCTTCTTCACCGGCGTCTCGGACAGGGAGAGGGTGATCGTGGCCAGGCTGGTGCGGTCCTTCAGGGACGCCTGCCGGGCCAGCAGCGCCTCCAGATCGGCCTCCCGGCTGCTCAGCTCGCCCTCCAGCTCGACGACGTCGCTGAGCTTGGCCGCCCGGTCCATCAGCTCGCGCACCCGGGCCACGCTGGCCCGCTGCGACCGGATGCGGCTGTCCACGTCGACGATCTGGTCGGTGACGTCCTCGGCCTTCGCCGTGCGGTCCAGGAGCTTGCCCGTGCCCTGGAGGCCGGCGAGCACCTCGTCGTACTCGGCGACCGGCACGCGCAGCACCACGCGGGTGCGCTCGCGGCCCTTCTCGTCGCGGGTGGTGGTCTCGTCGCCGACGTACCCGCCGGCGTTCTCGGTGGTCGTGCGGGCCTCGTCGAGGGCCTTCGGCACGTCCTCGACCTGCACGGTCAGTGAGGCCGTGCGGATGATGCCGCCCGCCGTCGGCTTCGGTGTGCCGGACGCCCTGCGGCCCTGGGCGGCGCCGCCCGGACCGGCCTTCGCGTCGCTCTGGGCGGCCGCCTTGTCGGATCCGCCGCCGGCGTCGCTGCTGCTGTCGCTGCCGCCGCAGCCGGCCAGCAGCAGGGCCGAGGCCAGCAGCATCCCGGCCAGGGCCTGGACGGGGCGTGCGGAACGTCGTGCGGAACGTCGTGCGTGCATACGGGCTTCCCCCCGGGTGGTGACGACTGACGCTCCTTCGACGCCGGGTCCGGGCCGGACGTTTGGGCGCGGTGGTCCCGATGCGGTCACGGTCGGGACTCGGCAGGGCCACAGGGCCCTGGCGTGACTGTCGGTGGTGTCTGAGAGGGTGGAGCCATGAGCGGATCACGTACGGGTTCGGGGCACGTCGTCGTCATCGGGGCCGGCATCGCGGGCCTGGCCGCGGCGCACCGGCTGCTGGGACGCGGCGCGCGGGTGACCGTGCTGGAGGCGTCGGACCGGGTCGGCGGCAAGCTGCTGCCCGGCGAGATCGCGGGCGCCCGTGTCGACCTCGGCGCCGAGTCGATGCTGGCCCGCCGGCCGGAGGCGGTCGCCCTCGCCCGCGAGGTCGGACTCGCCGAGCGCCTGCAGCCGCCGGCCACCGCGACCGCCTCGATCTGGACCCGCGGCGCCCTGCGCCCCATGCCCAAGGGCCACGTCATGGGCGTCCCCGGCACCGCCTCCGCCCTGTCCGGCGTGCTGTCCGCGGAGGGCCTCGCCCGCATCGAGCGCGATGCCGACCTGCCCCGCACGGAGGTCGGGGACGACGTCGCCGTCGGCGAGTACGTGGCGGCCAGGGTGGGCCGCGAGGTGGTCGACCGCCTGGTGGAGCCCCTCCTGGGCGGCGTGTACGCGGGCGACGCCTACCGCATCTCGATGCGCTCGGCCGTCCCGCAGCTCTACCAGGCCGCGAAGACGCACACGTCCCTGACCGAGGCCGTCCGCGAGATCCAGAACAGGGCGGCAGCCCAGCAGCAGACCGGCCCGGTGTTCATGGGCATCGAGGGCGGCGTGGGGCAACTCCCGCTCGCCGTCGCGGAGTCGGTGCGCGCGGGGGGCGGCGAGATCCTCACCGGGACGCCGGCGACGGAGCTGCGCCGCGAGAGCCCCGGCGGCTGGCGGGTCACCGCCGGGGACCGGAGGCTGAGCGCCGACGCGGTCGTCGTCGCCGTGCCCGCGCCCGCCGCCGCGGCCCTGCTGCGCGCCGAGGCCCCGGCCGCCGCCGCCGAGCTCGCCGCCGTCGAGTACGCCTCCATGGCCCTGGTCACCCTCGCCTACCGCCGCGCCGACACCGACCTGCCCGCGGGCAGCGGCTTCCTCGTGCCGCCGGTCGACGGACGCACCATCAAGGCGTCGACGTTCGCCTCCCAGAAGTGGGGCTGGATCACCGACGCGAACCCGGACGTCGTCGTCCTGCGCACCTCGGTCGGACGGTTCGGTGAGACGGAGATCCTCCAGCGCGAGGACGCCGACCTGGTGGACGTCTCCCGCCGCGACCTGCGCGCGGCCACCGGCCTGGCCGCGCGCCCCCTCGACACCCGCGTCACCCGCTGGACCGACGGCCTGCCCCAGTACCCGGTCGGCCACCACGCGCGCGTGGCCCGCGTCCGCGAGCACGTCGCCAAGCTGCCCGGCCTCGCCGTGTGCGGCGCCCCGTACGACGGCGTCGGCATCCCGGCCTGCATCGCGAGCGCGTACGCGGCCGTGGACCAGCTCGGCGGAGACCCGAGCGGTGTGCAGGAGCTCACCGCCCACCCGGTGCAGTCGCTGCACGGAGGAGCAGGAGAATAAGGGACATGAGTGACGACGCCCCCACCACCGCCCCCGAGCGGATCCCGAACAAGGGCAAGCTGGCCAAGGACCTCAACGAGGTCATCCGCTACACCCTGTGGTCCGTCTTCAAGCTGAAGGACGTGCTCCCCGAGGACCGCGCGGGCTACGCCGACGAGGTCCAGGAGCTGTTCGACCAGCTCGCCGCGAAGGACGTGACGGTCCGCGGCACCTACGACGTCTCCGGCCTGCGCGCCGACGCGGACCTCATGATCTGGTGGCACGCGGAGACCAGCGACCAGCTCCAGGAGGCGTACAACCTCTTCCGCCGCACGAAGCTCGGCCGCTCCCTGGAGCCGGTCTGGTCGAACATGGCGCTGCACCGCCCCGCCGAGTTCAACCGCTCGCACATCCCGGCGTTCCTCGCCGACGAGACGCCGCGCGACTACGTCAGCGTGTACCCCTTCGTGCGCTCCTACGACTGGTACCTGCTGCCCGACGAGGACCGCCGCCGCATGCTCGCCGACCACGGCAAGATGGCCCGCGGCTACCCCGACGTCCGCGCCAACACGGTCGCCTCCTTCTCCCTCGGCGACTACGAGTGGATCCTCGCCTTCGAGGCCGACGAGCTGTACCGCATCGTCGACCTCATGCGCCACCTGCGCGGCTCGGAGGCCCGCCAGCACGTGCGCGAGGAGGTCCCCTTCTTCACCGGCCGCCGCAAGGACGTCGCCGAGCTGGTCGCGGGCCTGGCCTGATCACCGGCCGCGCCGGTCGGCCGCCGTGTGCGGACGGCTCACCGGCGCGGGCTCCGGGTGCGGTGCGCAGGCGGCGCGCCGCACCGGCAGCCGGCCCTCCAGGAGGTAGGCGTCCAGGTAGCCGTTGACGCACCGGTTCGGTCCGCCCGCGACGCCGTGCGTGCCGGCGTCCCGCTCGGTCACCAGCACCGAACCCGACAGCCGCCGCTGCAGTTCCAGCGCCCCCTCGTAGGGCGCGGCCGCGTCCCGCTCCG
Source organism: Streptomyces sp. 7R007 (assembly GCF_054850255.1). Taxonomy (NCBI): domain Bacteria; kingdom Bacillati; phylum Actinomycetota; class Actinomycetes; order Kitasatosporales; family Streptomycetaceae; genus Streptomyces; species Streptomyces sp. 7R007. The sequence continues at coordinate 46,344 of NZ_JBTWMV010000008.1, forward strand.
CCGCCAGGATCAGTGTCGGCGGCAGCTCACCGGGCCCGGTGCGCACGTCCAGGGGCCGCTGCCGCGGCGCCGTCCAGTACGCGCAGGGCAGGTTCATCCACACGTTGTCCCACGTCTCGAACGGCGCCACCCGCGCCAGCCGCGTGTTGTCCCGGTCCCAGACCCGGAAGTCCGTCGGCCAGGGCGCGTCGTTGCACTCGACGGCCGTGTACACCGCGCTGGAGTTCTCCGCCTCGGCCGCCGCCTCCGCGACCGGCGCCGCCTGCGCGATCAGCTGCTTCGGGTTGCCCTTGAGGTACTCCGACAGCGCCTCGGCGCGGTGCGGCCAGTAGTCGTCGTAGTACCCGGCGGTCAGGAACGCGTTCTGCAACTGCCCCGGCCCCACCCTGCCGCCCGCCGGCTCGGCCGCGAGCTGAGCGGCGGCCCGGTCGTAGCTGCCCTGCACCGCCTCCGCCGTCGCCCCCAGCCCGTACACGTCGTCGTGCCGGGCCACCCACTCCCGGAAGTCCGCCCAGCGGCCCTCGAACGCGGCCGACTGGCCGAGGTTGTTGCGGTACCAGACCTGCTCCGGGTCGGGGTTCACCGCCGAGTCGAACACCATCCGCCGCACGTGCGAGGGGAACAGCGTCGCGTACAGTGCCCCGAAGTAGGTGCCGTACGACGCGCCCATGAACGTCAGCTTCTCCTCGCCCAGCGCCGCCCGCAGCACGTCCAGGTCACGGGCGTTGTTGAGGGAGGTGTAGTACCGCAGCGCACGGCCCGCGCGCCGGGCGCACCCGCGCGCGTACGCCTTCGCCTGCGCGATGCGCTCCTTCTTGTACGACGGTGAGGGGTACGTCGGCGACAGCGACGGCGCCTTGAAGAACTGCTTGGGGTCCTCGCACGACAGCGGCGCCGAGCGGCCGACGCCGCGCGGGGAGTAGCCGACGAGGTCGTAGGCCGAGCCGATCCGCTTCCACCCGGGCAGCAGCCCGACGAGCGGGAAGTAGAGGCCGTCGCCGCCCGGGCCGCCCGGGTTGTAGACCAGCGAGCCCTGCCGGGGCACCCGGCGCTTGCTGTTGTGCGGGTCCGTGTGCGTGGCCCGCACCCTGCTGACCGTCAGCTTGATCTGCTGGCCGTCGGGGCGCGCGTAGTCGAGCGGGACGGACACCGTGCCGCACTGGAGGGCGCCCGGCAGGTCCTGCGCGTCGGCGCACCTGCCCCAGTCGACGCCGGCGCTCGCGGCGTGCGCGGCGGCGACCGCCGTACCGCGCGCCTCGGCCACCGCGCCGGGCGCGCCGTCGGCCGGCGCGGCGGCGAGGGTGGTCAGCAGCAAGGATCCGGCGGCCGTGTAGAGGGCGGGGGCTCTCATCGCGTGTCCCTTCGGTGCGCGGCAGCGACAAAAGGGATGTTTGGTTCGCGTGATGAGGAAGGCAAGCACCGCCCGGCCGGTGTCGCGGCCAATGCCTCCGTGCGCCCCCGGGGTGCTATTCGCGCCAGGGCTGTTCGCGATGGGCGAAGGCCGCGCGCAGGTCCGGTTCGCCGACCGCGCGCACACCGCGCACGGCGACGGAGGCGAGGGAGGCGCGGTCGCCGCCGTCGGCCGCGCGCCGGGCCACCGCGCTCAGCAGACGCTGCCCGGCGGGGGAGGCCCAGCGCGAGTACGGGTGGACCTCGACGCGGGCGATGGCCAGACAGCTCAGGGCGAGCGTGAGGGGCAGCGCGAACCAGAGGGCGACCAGGGTGCGGGGCATGCCGCCCCCGGCGGGCATCAGCAGCGCGGTCGCGCCGAGCGCCACGACGGCCGCCGCCGCGAGCCGCACCCGGCGGATGTCGGCCGCGATACCGCTGCCGTCCGGCACGGCGAGACCCGCGCTGACCAGCCGGTCGGCGAGCCGGCCCACCGCGTCGGCGGTGGCCGCGGCGGCCCGTACCGGGGCGACGCGGCTCTGCCCCTCCGGCCCGATGGCGCCGATCACCGAGCGCTCCATGTCGTCCCGGCCGCGCGGGTCGACGACCGTCGCCCAGCCGGTGTGGGCCAGCAGCAGGCGGTGCTGGCGGGCCATGGAGACCATGGTCAGGTCGGCGACCCGGCGCGGCCCGCCGGAGAGGAACGCGGCCTCGTAGAGGGTCAGATCGTGCTCGTGGGCAGCCGCCTCGGCGCCCGTGCCGACGGCCGCCGCGCGGACGGCGGCCAGGCACAGCCGGGTGCAGGCCGTTCCGGCGACGGCCCAGGCCGGCAGCAGGAGAAGGACCCAGAACATGCCGCGTTTCTATGCCAAGGGCTCCGTGCGACGCCATGCCTTGTTCACCATCCGGACGGAGCGTTGCGGGTATGTGACGTTCCGCTTGGCCGAAAACCACGGCAGAGACAGCAGCCGGTGAGGGTGGCAAGGGCTACGGCGGTGGGCTGGACGCGGCCGGCGGCAGCGCGTACGTCGCGGACGCCGACGGCGTGACGGGCACGGCCGTTCCCGGGTCGCTGGTCGGGCCGGGTGGTGCGGGCGAGGCGGTGAGCGGGGGAGTGCTGTCCGCCGCGAGGCCCTCGGCGAGGGCGTCCCAGTCGACGTACCCCGTGGCCTCCAGGATCTTGATGTGGTCCAGGACGGTGGTGTTGGCGTCGTCGGCGAGCTCGCGCACCAGCGAGTTGCGGGTGCTCGCGCGGACCTGGGCGACGAGGGAGAACACCTTGCCGTGCGCGAGGCGCAGGATGTTGGCGAACTCGCGGTCGTAGTCGGTGCCCTGGGCCGCGGTCAGCTCCCGGAGCCAGCCCTGCTGCTGGGCGTTGGGTTCGTTGGGCAGGGCGAGTCCGAGCTTGGCGGCGACGTCGCGCACCCGCTGGTCGAGGAACATGTGCCCGCCGACGAGGTGTTCGCCGGCCGTCCGTACGGCGTCGGTGGTGCCCTTCTGCTCCGCCTGCTGCCCGGCGGGCAGTTCCCACAGCCCCGCCAGCCGGACCTTGGTGATGAACTCGCGGTCGAGGCCGGACAGCGGTCCGTACCGGGTCGACACGGTCTGGGCGTTGAGCACGCTGACGCCCGTCCCGGACCGGTCGGCGTAGGACCAGATCGGGAAGGCCACCGCGAGGACGGTGGCCGTCAGGGCCGTGATGATGAGGCCCGTGCCACTGAATATGCCTCTGCCCTTGACCGGCGGTCGCGGTCGCATGGCGCCTCCTGCTCGCGGCACCGCACGCTGATGTGCTTCGTGTGCGGGAATGGCATATTACTGCGCGGTCTGTGCGGGACCGCCCACCGGCCGCCGCTCCCGGGGCGCGCTCCAGGTCACCGGTGCGGCAGCACCCGCCGGGCCGCCCGCGCGATCCGCACCCCCGGCCGCCGCGAGTACGGCACCGGACCCGACCGCTCCCGCCACCACGCGCGCACCTCCTGCCGCGCCGGCCCCTCGTCGAGCCGCCCGTCGCGCAGCAGGTACGCGGCGAAGTCCAGCGCGTCGCGCCGGTATCCGCCGCCCATCGGCTGCCGTTGGGCGTACGCCAGAAAGGCGGGCCGGTACTCCGCGCCGAGGATCTCCGGCAGTTCGGGCGCCACCTTGGCCACGACGTCGGCCCGCTTGCCGGCCAGCGCCCGCGCCTGCACCCCGATCCGCACCCGGTCGAACCCCTCCGGCACGGGCGTCCCGGCGACGAGGGCGGACAACAGCGCGGTCTGCGCCAACGCCACCCGCTGCCGCACCACATCAAGCCCCGCCGCCCCCGTCTCACCCCGCCCCGCCGTCCCGGACGCACCCCGCGCCGCCGTCCCGGACGCACCCCGCGCCGCGCCGTCCGTCTCGCGCCGTGCCGTGCTTTCCGGCTCTCGTCGCGCCGCCGTCCCCGTCCCACCTCGCGCCGCCGTCCCGGACGCATCCCGCGCCGTGCCTTCCGGCTCGCGCCGCACCGCCGTACCGGACGCATCCCGCGCCGTGCCTTCCGGCTCGCGCCGTGCCGTGCTTTCCGACTCCCGTCGCGCCGCCGTCCCCGTCTCGCCTCGCGCCGCTGTCCCGGACGCATCCCGCGCCGTGCCTTCCGGCTCGCACCGTGCCGTGCTTTGCGACTCCCGTCGCGCCGCCGTCCCCGTCTCACCCCGCGCCGCCGTCCCCGTCTCACCCCGCGCTGCCGTCCCCGACTCCCGCCGTGTCGTCGGCCCGCTCGTCTGTCGGGGTACGGCCTGTGCTCGTCCCTTCTCCACGGCTTTTCCGATCGATGTCAACTCGGCCTCCAAAGCAGCCGGTTGGGGGAAGTTGTCGTCCCTCTCCAGCAGTACGCCGGGCGGGGTCACCCGGGAGGCGAGGTCGGTCAGGATGTCGAGGACCGGCTGCGGGACCGGGTGGGCGTGGCTGTCGTGCCAGACGCCGTCGCGGGTGAAGCCGCCCGCGACATGGACGTACGCCAGGGCCTCCAGGGGGAGTTCGGCGAGCGCCCGGGCCGGGTCCTCGCCGCGGTTGACGTGGTTCGTGTGCAGGTTGGCCACGTCGACGAGCAGGCGCACGCCGGTGCGGTCGGCGAGGTCGTACAGGAACTGGCCCTCCGTCATCTCCTCGCCCGGCCAGGCCAGCAGCGCCGCGATGTTCTCCACGGCGAGCGGCACCGGCAGCGCGTCCTGGGCGATCCGGACGTTCTCGCACAGCACGTCCAGGGCGTCCCGGGTCCGCGGCACCGGCAGCAGGTGCCCCGCCTCCAGCCCGGGCGACGCGGTCAGCGCACCGCCCGCCCGTACGAACGCGATGTGCTCGGTGACCAGCGGCGACCGAAGCGCCTCCGCCCGCTCGGCGAGCGCGGCGAGCCGCCGCTCGTCGGGCCGGTCCGCGCCGCCGAGGCCGAGCGAGACGCCGTGCGGGACGACGGTCACCCCGCGCTCGCGCAGCCGCCGCAGCGAGTCGGGAAGGTGCCCGGGGCAGACGTTCTCGGCCACGACCTCGACCCAGTCGATGCCCGGCATGCGCTCCACCGCGTCGGCGATCTCCGGCCGCCACCCGATACCGGTCCCCAGTCGCTCCATGGCCCATCCCTCCCTGCCGTCCCCTCGGCGAACGTGAGGGGGGTATGGCCCCGGCGCCCCGCCCCGAACCTCGCACGGCCCTCCTTCAGAGCAACATTTGAGGTTCGGCGCCCCGGCTCAGCGCAGCACGCCCGCCGAGTCCACCGGATCGGGCCGGTCGGTGTTGACGGTGCCGGGCGCGCCCGGCGAGGGCCGCGAGGTGGTGCCGATCCGGCCGCTGGCCTCGGCCGCCGGGGCCGAGGGCGCCACCTGGCCGGGGACCGGCGCGGGCGGCCCGGTCGGGCTGGCGGTGGTCGTGGCGACCGCGTCGTTCGCGATGGCGTCGAAGTCGACCTTGCCGGTCTTCTCCAGGACCGTGATGTGGTCCAGGACGGTCTGGTTGGCGTCCGAGGCGAGCTGCCGTACGAGCGTGTTGCGGGTGGTGTTCCGCACGGCGCCGATGGCCGGGAAGATCTTGCCGTGCGCGGAGCGCAGCAGGTTCACGAACTTGTACTCGTACTCCGCGCCGCTCGCCGCCGTCATCTCCGCCAGCCACCCCTGCTGCTGCTCGTTGGGCTGGTTCGGCAGCTCGACGCCGAGCTGGGCGGCGACGATGCGCACCCGCTTGTCGAGGTCGGTGTGGCCGACGATCAGATGGTCGCCGGCCTCCTTGATCGCCTGGCTCGGCGCCCGCTCGATCGCCTGCTGCCCGGCCGGCAGCTCCCACAGCCCCGCCAGCCGCACCCGCACGATCAGATCCCGGTCGGCGGCCGTCAGCGGACCCCACTGGGTGTTCACGGTGCCCGCGGCCACGTTGGCCTGGCCGGTGCCCGACCGGTCGGCGTACGACCACACGGGGAAGGCCACCGCGCCGACGGTGGTGACCAGGGTCGCGACGAGGAACGCCGTACCGTTGACACGCCTGATTCCCAAAGGTGCCTCCCGGATGAGGACCGGCCGGACGTCGGCCGGTGATGCTTGGCCGGCGCCAGGGGGTACGCGCGGGAGGAAGCCGATGTTCAAGCAACGGGCAAGAAACTAAACGGAAGGCAAAGTCGTGCGGGGTGGGGCGGGCGCGTCAGCGCCGCAGCGCCGGATGCTCGGCGACCACCGTGCAGGAGCCGGGCGCGATCTCGGTGAACCCCGCGTCCCGCACCAACGGCAGCCCGCCCGCCGTCAGTTCGCCCCAGCGCCCGGGATCGGCGGTCCGCACGGCCAGCGGGAACCCCGCCTCGCGCCAGGCGGCCCGCTCCTCCTCCGACAGCTCCCACCAGGCCAGTTGGGCGCCGTGACCGGCCTGGGCCATCGCCTTGCCGGCGGACATGCCGAGCCCGGGGTTCAGCCACAGCACGGGCGTGCCCGGCTCCGCGGGGGCCGGCGGCTCGGGGTCGTCCAGGTCGGTGCCGGAGACCTGCAGCCGGGCCAGGTCCTTCGGCCACCCGTCGAGCGGCACCGGCGGAAACACCCGCACCTCGGCCGACTTCCCCGTCACGGTGATCCCGGGCAGCGCCTCGGCCCGCCGCCACTCGGCGCCCCGGGCCCGCCGTACGACCTTGCGAATCCGCGCGTCCTGCCAGTCGCGCACGGCCGCGGCCCACTCCCCGTCCCCGGCCGACCGCTCGTCGGCGAGCAGGACGAGCACGGCCCGGGCGGCGGTCTCCAGGGCGTCGGTCCGCGCGGGCGGGGCCGCCTTCTCGATCCGCACGACGAGGGGCAGGACGAACTGCGGTGCCTCGTCACGCGCGGTGCGCTCGGCGCGGAAAGGACTGTCACTGGTGGAATCGACACTCACACCGGCCCACCCTAAAGGGCCCCGCCGGCCGGCCCTCACCCCGAGCAGGCGGTGCGCTGTGCCTCCTGCCACTCGCAGACCGGGCAGAGCGTGATCCCTTTGTACGACTCCGGGTACTCCGTCGGCTCCCGGCACAGCACGCACTCCGCGTAGCGCGGCCCGTCCGCTTTCGGTGCCCTGGTCGCGTCGGCCAGGCAGTGGTCTTCCTCGCTCATGCCTCCAGCGTAGGCCGCTCACCGCCGGGTGCCCGTGGCCGCGATCAGCTCGGACACCTTCACGAACCGGAAGCCCTTGCGGCGCAGTTCCGGCACGATCGTGCGCACCGCCCGCTCGGTCACCGGCGCTGCGCTGCGCGTGCAGTGCATGACGACGACCGACCCCGGCCGCACGCCCTCCAGCACCTGCCGGGCCACCGCGTCGGCGTCGGTGGCGAACGCGTCCCCGCTCACCACGTCCCACTGCACGGCGGTGACCCCGGTCGCGGTCAGGGCCTTGAGCGCCTGCCGGTCGTAACAGCCGCCGGGGAAGCGGAAGTACGGCATCGCGTCCGGCACGCCCGCCCCGCGGAACGCCGCGTACGCCCGCTCCACGTCCGCGCGCATCCGGTCGGCGGCGACCGTCGGCAGGCCGTAGCAGTCGCCGGTGAAGGCGTAGTGGCTGTAGGAGTGGTTCGCGATCTCGAAGAGCGGGTCCCGCCCGATGGACCGGGCCTGCACGGGGTACTGGTCGGCCCACCGGCCGGTCATGAACACGGTCGCCGGCACCTTCAGCGCCCGCAGCGTGGCGATGAGCTGCGGATTGTCGAAGCGTTCGCCGGACGCGGCCCGGTTGCCTTCGTCGGCGGTCATGTCGGCGTCGAAGGTGAGCGCCACCGTCCTGCTCCCCGTGCGGGGGCCGTGGCGGAAGACCGGGGTGAGACCGGCGGGGCCCGGCGCGAGGGTCGGGGCGGCCGGGGTCGCCGAGGAGGGCGCCGGGCGGGCCGGGTGCGGGGCGCGCGGGGCCTGCGGGGTGCCGCAGGAGGTGAGGGCTACGGCGAGGGCGCCGAGGGCGGCGAGACGTCGTACGGGAGTGATCATCGTACGACGGTATGGCGGTAAATAGGACTAATCGGTCAGCGGGTCCCGTGTCCGCTCGCCGTGTCACCCGCCCGGAGGGACGGTCAGATGTCCCGCCGCTCCAGCGGCCGGGTCGCCGGGCCCTCGATGACCTTGCCGTCCGTGTCGAAGCGGGAGCCGTGGCAGGGGCACTCCCAGGCGCGCTCGGCCGAGTTGAAGGCGACGAGACAGCCGAGGTGGGTGCAGCGGGCGGAGACGGCGTGCAGGGCGCCGTCGTCGTCGCGGTAGACCGCGAGGCGCCCGCCGTCCGCCCGGACCACGGCCCCCTCGCCGGGCGGCAGGGCGTCCACCGGCGGCACCGGCTTGAGCCGGTCGCCGACGAAGTGCCGGGCCACCTCGGCCTGCGTCTTCAGGAACGACGGTGCCTCCCGTACGGCGGTCCGCAGCCGGCGCGGGTCGTACAGGCCGCTCCACGCGCACGGCTCGCCCGTGATCTGCGCCTTGAGCAGGCTGCCGGCCATGATGCCGCCGCTCAGGCCCCAGCCGCCGAAGCCGGTGGCGACGTAGGTGTGCCGGGCGCCCGGGTGCAGCGGGCCGACCATGGCCACCGTGTCGGTGGGGTCGATGTCCTGCGTGGCCCAGGAGTGGGTGAGGGCGGCGTCCGGGAAGTGCTCGGCGGCCCAGGAGGACAGCCGGTCGAAGCGGGCGCGGGTGTCGCCCGTGCCGGGCGTGAAGTGCTCGCCGGTGACCACCAGCAGCCGCTGCCCGTCGCCGTGCGGTGCCGTGCGCACCGAGCGGGTGCCCTCGTCCGGCGTGATGTACATGCCGTCGGGGTCGAAGTCGGCGGCGAGGGTCCCGGCGACCACCAGCTCCCGGCGCGGGGAGAGCCGGGTGAAGAGCAGGGCGCGGTCGAAGATTGGGTAGTGCGTGGCGACCACGACGTCCCGCGCGGTCACCGTCGCCCCCGTCCCCGTCGACAGCCGGCACGGTTCGCCCTCGTCCAGGCCGTGCACCGTGGTCTGCTCGTACACCCGGCCGCCGTGCGCGAGGAGGTCGTCGGTCAGGGCGCGCAGGTACTTCAGCGGGTGGAACTGCGCCTGCCCGGTCACCTTCACCGCGCCCGCGATCGGGAACGGCAGCCCGGTCTCCGTGGTGAACGAGGCCGGCAGCCCCGCCTCCCGGGCGGCCCGCGCCTCGGCCCGGACCTCGTCCACGCGGCCGGCGTCGCAGACGTAGGTGTAGGCGCTGCGCTCCTCCCACTCGCACGCGATCCCCAGCTCGTCCACGATCGCCGCGGCGCGCTCGATCGCCGCGCTCTGCGAACGGGCGTACAGCCGCGCGCCCTCGGCGCCCCGGGTGCGGCGCAGCCGGTCGTAGATCAGGGTGTGCAGCGCGGTGAGCTTGGCGGTGGTGTGCCCGGTGACGCCCGCCGCGACCCGGTCCGCCTCCAGCACGGCGACGCTCCGGCCGGCCCGCGCCAGCTCCCACGCCGTGCTCAGCCCGGCCATGCCGGCGCCGATCACGGCCACGTCGACGCGGATGTCCTCGGCGAGGGGCGGATGGGGGGCGCCGGGCGCGGTCTGAAGCCAGTAGGATCCGCTGACCTGCTGATTCTCGCTCATGCGGCGCCGGGTACCCCGCGACGGCGGGTTCAGTGGCCGAGCAGCCGTTCCCGGCACCGGGCCACATCGAAGTCCGGCTTCGGATACTGCGGATCCAGCGCCCGCAGATGCTCCAGCAGCAGCCGGCAGACCGCCCAGTTCCGGTACCACTTGTGGTCGGCGGGGACCACGTACCAGGGGGCGTGCGGGGTGGAGCAGCGGGTCAGGGCGGTTTCGTAGGCCCGCCGGTACACGGGCCACAGCACCCGGTCGTCGATGTCGACCGGGTCGAACTTCCAGTGCTTGTCGGGGCGGTCGAGGCGTTTGAGGAGCCGGCGGCGCTGCTCGTCGCGGGAGAGGTGCAGGAAGCACTTGACGACGGTCACCCGGTCGTCGGCGAGGTCCTGCTCGAAGCGGTTGATCGCGTCGTAGCGGCGCTCGATCTCCTCGGGCGGGGCGAGACCGCGGACGAGCGGGACGAGGACGTCCTCGTAGTGGGAGCGGTCGAAGATGCCGAGTTCGCCGGGCCGGGGCAGTTCCCTGCGCACGCGCCAGAGGAAGTCGTGCTCGCGCTCCTCGGCGGTCGGCGCCCCGAACGCCTTGATGCGGCAGCCGTACGGGTTGAACAGGCCGATCACGTGCTTGACGGTGCCGCCCTTGCCGCTGGTGTCCATGCCCTGCAGGACCAGCAGGAGCCGGCGCCGGTCGCCGGCGGTGCTCGCCGCCCACAGGCGTTCCTGGAGATCGTTCAGCGGCTTGCCCATGCGGGCCAGCGCGGCCCGTCCGGCGGACTTGCCCTTCGGTCCGCCGGGGGTGGAGCCCGGGTCGTACGCGGCGAGGTCGACGGGTGCGCCGCCCGGTACCCGCAGCAGCTTGCGGAGGTGAGGCTGGTGGTCGCCCATGACCGACGGAGTACCCGCTGCGCCGGACCTCAGCGGCCGTAGCGGCCCGTGAGCGTGCCGACGGCCAGGGTGTGGCCGGTCAGCGCGCGCCGGACGTCGTCGGCCGAGGCGTCGGCGGCCGGGCCGGGGGAGCGGTCGGCGGCGTAGACCGAGAAGACGTAGCGGTGGGGCGTTCCCCTGGGCGGACAGGGGCCGCCGTACGCCCGCTTCCCGAAGCCGTTGCTGCCCTGGGTCGCGCCCCGCGGCACCTCGCCGGCCGCCCAGTGCGTGTCGCGCGGGCCGATGCCCCACACCAGCCAGTGCACGAAGGTGCCGTGCGGGGCGTCCCGATCCTCGACCAGGACGACCAGCTGGGCCGCGCCGTGCGGTACGCCGGTCACGTCCAGCGGGGGCGAGACGTTCGCGCCGTCGCAGGTGTGGCGGCGGGGGATGGTGCCGCCGTCGGCGAAGGCGGCACTCGACACGGTCAGCCGCCGCGCGGCGCTGGGCGCGGGCACGGACGAGTCGCCGCCGTCGTCCCCGCACCCCGTGACGAGCCCCAGAGCCGCCGCCACGGCGACGGCCACCAGCCTGAGCCGCATGCCCGGCACGCTAGTCGCGCGCCGGGGGCCCCGCCACCTGCGGGTGCTGTTCCTGTCCGTGCGGGTGGCGTTCCGGCACCTGCGGATGCTGTTCCTGCGCCCGTTCCAGGAAGCGCAGCAGTTCCACCGGGAAGGGCAGGACCAGCGTCGAGTTCTTCTCGGCGGCCACCGCCACCACCGTCTGCAGCAGCCGCAGTTGCAGCGCGGCCGGCTGCTCGGACATCTCCTTCGCCGCCTCGGCGAGCTTCTTGGATGCCTGCAGCTCGGCGTCGGCGTTGATGATGCGGGCCCGCCGCTCGCGGTCGGCCTCGGCCTGGCGGGCCATGGAGCGCTTCATCGTGTCCGGCAGCGACACGTCCTTGATCTCCACGCGGTCGATCTGCACGCCCCAGCCGACGGCCGGGCTGTCGATCATCAGCTCCAGGCCCTGGTTGAGCTTCTCCCGGTTGGACAGCAGGTCGTCGAGCTCGCTCTTGCCGATGATCGAACGCAGCGACGTCTGCGCCATCTGCGAGACCGCGAACTTGTAGTCCTCGACGTTGATCAGCGCCGCCGCCGCGTCGACGACCTTGAAGTAGACGACGGCGTCGACCCGTACCGTCACGTTGTCCCGGGTGATGCCCTCCTGGGCCGGGATGGGCAGCGTGACGATCTGCAGGTTGACCTTGCTGAGCCGGTCCACGAACGGGACGATCATCGTCAGGCCGGGCGGGCGGACCTCCCCGGCGACCCGGCCGAGCCGGAAGACCACCCCGCGCTCGTACTGCTTGACGACCCGCGCCGCCGCCGCGAGGTAGACGAGACCGGCGGAACCCACCGCCACGGCCGCCGTCAACAGCTCCTGGAGCATGGCGACCTCCTCCGTGAGAGGTCAGGTATGTCTGCTGCTGCCAACGATATGCCCGGCCCGCGGCCCGGGGCCACGCCCGGCCCCGGCCCGCGGGCCCACGCCCGTCAGGGCACTCCCGTCAGACCACGCCCGTCAGGCCGCGGTCGTCACCCGCACCGGCTCGGTGCCCACCGCGCTGTGCCGCTCGGCCCAGTTCTCCAGCGCCGTACGGCAGGCGTGGTCCAGGTGGTGCAGTCCGGACAGGTCCAGCTCGACCGGCCGGTCCTGGGGCAGCGCCTCCAGGCTGTCGAGGATCTTCGGCAGCCTGAGGAAGGTCGCGTTGCCCGTCAGGTGGACCTGGACGGGGCCGGCGCCCTTGTCGACGATCTCCGTCCTGAGGTGCGAGGCCTCCCAGGCGGTCTTCACCACGGACAGGGCCAGACCGATGAGCACGCCCTCGAACATGTTCACCGCGACGATCGACACGGCCGTGACCACGAGGATCAGCGCCTCGCCCCGGTGGCCGCGCCACAGCGCCGCGAGCTGGCGGAACGGGATCAGCTTCCAGCCGGCGTGCACCAGGATGCCGGCCAGGGCGGGGATCGGGACCAGCGCCAGGGCGGACGGCAGCGCGGCGGCGAACAGCAGCAGCCACGCGCCGTGCAGCACCCGGGAGGCCTTGGTCCTCGCGCCCGCGTTGACGTTGGCGGAGCTGCGCACGATCACCGCGGTCATCGGCAGCGCGCCGAGCAGACCGCACACCGTGTTGCCGACGCCCTGGGCGACCATCTCCTTGTCGTACTGGGTGCGCGGGCCGTCGTGCAGCCGGTCCACGGCCGCCGCGCTGAACAGGCTCTCGGCAGAGGCGATCAGCGCGAACGCGACGATCGTGCCCCAGATGGCCGGGCTCGCCAGCTCACCGAAGGCGTCGGTGCCCGGCACCTGGACGACACCGAACAGGCCCTCGACCTCGACGGTGGCGACCGGCAGGCCGAAGACGAGCGTGGCGAGCGTGGCCAGGACCACCGCGGCGAGCGCGCCCGGCACGGACCGCACCGCCTTCGGCAGCCGTGTCCACAGCACGATCACGGCGATGGTGCCCGCGCCGACCGCGAGCGAGGCGAGCGCCTCGGTGCTGCCGATCGCGTCGGCGAACGCGCCGGGCAGGCCCGCGATCTTGCCGAGGCCGGTCTCCGGCGCCTTCAGGCCCGCCGCGGCGTAGATCTGCCCGGCGATGATGACCAGGCCGATGCCGCAGAGCATGCCCTCGACGACGGAGACGGATATCGCCCGGAACCACCGGCCTATCTTGAAGAAGCCCATGGCGAGCTGGAGCAGGCCGGCGATCAGCACGATCACGCCGAGGGCGCCGACCCCGAACTCGCTGACCGCCTCGAAGACCAGCACGGTCAGACCGGCGGCCGGTCCCGAGACCTGCAGGCTGCTGCCCGGCAGGAACCCGGTGACCAGACCGCCGACGATGCCGGTGACCAGGCCCAGTTCGGCGGGGACGCCGGAGGCGACGGCCACGCCGACGCACAGGGGCACGGCGACCAGGAAGACGACTATGGAGGCGAGGAAGTCCTGCCGCAGGTGAGGGTACTTGGAGGTCACGGTCGTCATCGCGGCGCTCACAGGGCCTTGAAGACGTCGGCGGCCGGGTCGTGCGCCAGGACGGCGCCGGTGTGGACCTCGTAGAACCAGGCGTGCAGGGTCAGTTGTTCGTCCTTCAGCTTCTTCTCGATGTACGGGTAGGAGCGCAGCCGCAGCAGCTGCGTCAGGACGTGGCTCTGCACGCCCTCGGAGACGGCCGGGTCCTCGGCGGCCCCGGCCGGGCGCGGGGTGGCGTGGTTGAGCCAGTCCCGCACGGCCGGGACGGCGTCCAGGTCGTCGCCGCGGACCAGGGCGCCGACGGCGCCGCAGTGCGAGTGTCCGCACACGACGATGTCGCGGACGCCGAGCACCTCCACGGCGTACTCGATGGTGCAGGCCTCGCTGGTGGGGTGCTCGGAGGCGTACGGCGGGACGATGTTGCCCGCGGTGCGCAGCTCGAACAGCTCGCCCGGGCGGGCGCCGGTGATCAGGGCCGGGACGACCCTGGAGTCGGAGCAGGTGATGAACAGCACCTGCGGGGACTGGCCTTCGGCGAGTTTGGCGAACTCCTCAGGGCGCTGTCCGAACGTACGGGCGTTGTCGATGAGGGGCTGCATGATGTGGTGACTCCTCCTGGCGCGCTGTGGGGGCGCGTCGGTGTGGGCAGGACAGGGTGGGGGAACTGCGCTGTTCTGCTCGGCTCTCTCAGCAGCGGAAGACCTGAAGTGCCGCCGGAGAGTGGGATGTCGAGGGTCTCGACAGACGAAGGGCGCGGAGCGCGACCGGTGCGTGGACGGACGGGTCCCCGGCGAGCGGCTGGCGCTCGGGCTCCTCGGGCGTGCATCCGGAGGTCACGTGACGGTCGCGGGTGCGCAGGGGACCGGTGGGGTCCCCGGGGTGGCCGCAGCCACGGTGGGTGACGGACTCGTCGCGCAGCGCTGTGCCGGAGGGTGTGGTTCCGGGCACGGCCTTGGCCACGGCGTGACGGGTCGTGTGCGCGGCTGCGAAGGATCCGCTCGGTGCGAAGAACTGGAGGGCGAGCAGGGCGGCGGCGAGGAAGGCCAGGGCCGTCCGCACGGCCGTACCTCGGAACATGCGCCCCCCTCCGCGTGCTTCGTGTCTCTAGCATCGACCAAGTGATGGTCAACGACTGGTCAAGACATACGGTAACCCTGGTCGGCCGTTTGCAGGGTTAACTCCACGTTTCCAGCAGAAGAGGGCCTGAAATGCGCGGGTGGGGTGGCCGGATCTAGGCGGCCTCGGCCAGTGCGCGGCCGTCTCGGGCCAGGGCGGTGAGGCGGGAGATCGCACGGAAGTACTTCTTGCGGTAGCCGCCGTTCAGCATCTCCTCGCTGAACAGCCGGTCGAAGGGCAGCCCCGAGGCCACGACCGGCACCTCGCGGTCGTAGAGCCGGTCGGCGAGCACGACGAGCCGCAGGGCCGTCGCCTGGTCGGGGACGGGCCGGACGTCGGTGAGGCAGACCGCCCGCAGGCCGTCGGTGAGCGCGCCGTACCGGCTGGGGTGGACCCTGGCGAGGTGGGCGAGCAGGCCGGGGAAGTCGTCCAGCGAGGCGCCCTCGGTGGCGTACGCCGTCCTCGTCACCCGCTCGTCGGTGTAGGGCGCCGGGGCCTCGGGCAGGCCGCGGTGGCGGTAGTCCTCGCCGTCGATGCGCAGGGTGCGGAAGTGGGCGGACAGGCCCTGGATCTCGCGCAGGAAGTCGGCCGCCGCGAACCGGCCCTCGCCGAGCTTGCCGGGCAGCGTGTTGGAGGTGGCGGCGAGCGCGACACCGGCCTCGACGAGCTTGCCGAGCAGCGTCGACACCAGGACGGTGTCGCCCGGGTCGTCGAGCTCGAACTCGTCGATGCACAGCAGGCGGTGGCCGGAGAGCGTCTGGACGGTCTGCTGGAAGCCGAGGGCGCCGACCAGGTTGGTCAGCTCGACGAAGGTGCCGAACGCCTTCAGGGCGGGCTCGGCGGGGGTGGCGTGCCACAGGGAGGCGAGCAGGTGGGTCTTGCCGACGCCGTACCCGCCGTCGAGGTAGACACCGCGCGGTCCGGCGGGGGCCTTGGGCGTCTTCGCCCTGCCGAAGCCGAACAGGCCGCGCCTGCCGCCGCCGACGGCGTGCGCCCCGCCCAGGCCGGCCGCGAAGTCCTCCAGGACCCGCACGGCCTCGGTCTGGCTGGGCTGGTTCGGGTCCGGGAGGTACGTGCCGAAGCGCACGGAGTCGAAGCGGGGCGGCGGCACCATCTCGGCCACCAGCCGGTCCGCGGGGACATGCGGCTCGCGCGCGCACAGCGAGAGCGGAGCCGCGTCGGCTATCGGGCGGAGACCGGGTGCGGAAGGGGAGGACGACACGGTTACCCATGCTAAAGGTCGTGGAACACTGCACGACATGCGACGCCTGTTCCCTGTGACCGACGAGACAGTGACGACAGCACCCCGGACGACGGCAGCGCAGGGGGGCGCGGACGCCGACCGCGAGTGGAGCCTGGAGGAGCTCGCCGCCGCCTACGCCTACCCCGAGCCCGTCGCGGGCGGCACGCGCGTGCCCTGGCTGCGGGCCAACATGGTCTCCACGCTGGACGGCGCCGCCCAGCACGACGGGCGGTCGCAGCCCATCTCCTGCGCGGCCGACATGCGCATCTTCGGCACGCTGCGCGGGCTCGCGGACGTGGTGGTGGTCGGGGCGGAAACGGTACGCCTGGAGGGGTACCGGCCGGCTCGCGCGCGGGCGGAGTTCGCGGCGCTGCGGGAGGCGGCCGGGCAGACGCCGGCGCCGGCCGTCGCGGTCGTCAGCGCCAGCCTGGACCTGGACTTCTCGCTGCCGCTGTTCACCTCGCCCCTGGTGCCCACCCTGATCCTCACCGGCGCCGCCGCGGCCCCCGACCGGGTCGCCGCCGCGGAGAAGGCGGGCGCCCGGGTGGTCGTCGCCGGGGACGGTGTCGGCGTGGAGCCCGCCCGCGCCGTACAGGCCCTGGCCGGGCTCGGTCACACGCGGCTGCTGACCGAGGGCGGCCCGCGGCTGCTGGGTCAGCTGGTGGCCGCGGGGGTGCTCGACGAGCTGTGCCTCACGGTGGCGCCGATGCTCACCGCGGGCGACGCGCAGCGCATCGCGGGCGGGCCGTCTGTAGCGGTTCCGCAACGGTTCGCACTGGTGTCCCTGCTGGCCGAGGAGGGCTTCCTCTTCAGCCGCTACCAGCGCACTTGACGTCGGTTCAGTGGTGGCGACGGTCCCGAAATCGACGGAATCTACCGTTCCGCTTGGCTTGTGGCGGGCACACTGAATCTCGCAGTCCCCGTGAGAGCGCGGGGCAGGATGGTTTCCGCAGAAGGGGCGCCGTGTTCACAAGCGTACTGATGATCGAGAAGGCCCTGACATCCGCCGACGTGGAGTTCGTCACCAGCCTGCACGGTGAAGAGGCGGTCTCCTTCCACGTCCTGCTCCAGCCGCGCGGCGACCAGGCGGACCGCCTGCTGCGGGCCATCGACGACGTGGCCCTCGGCGAGCTCGACGAGGCGGCGCGGGAGCGGGACGTGCCCGAGGGGGAGGAGGCCCGGCCCTTCGGGGAGCGGGCGCTGGAGGTCTCCCTCCAGGCGCTGCGGGCCGGCGGGAGCGAGGCGGAGGGCAGACTCATCGAGGACCATCCGCTGGACGCGCTCAAGGCGCTGGTGGACGAGGTCGGGGCGGACGAGGTGATCGTGCTGACCGACCCGCACTACGTGGAGGAGTTCTTCCACCGGGACTGGGCCTCCCGGGCCCGGCACAAGGTCGGGGTGCCGGTGCTGAAGCTGTTCTCGCACAGCAAGGCGTGATGCGTTCGCCCGGCGCCGCAGGCAATAGGCTGGGCCGCTGAACGCCCGCCGTACCACCACGCACAGGGAGACACCACATGGCACCCGGCCTTCCCCCCGCCATGGACCGACCGCACTTCATCGGCATCGGCGGGGCCGGGATGTCGGGGATCGCGAAGATCCTCGCGCAGCGCGGGGCCAAGGTGGCGGGGAGCGACGCGAAGGACTCCGCCACCGCCGAGGCGCTGCGGGCGCTGGGGGCGACCGTGCACATCGGGCACGCGGCGGAGCACCTGGCCGCCGACGCCAGCTGCGTCGTCGTCTCCTCCGCCATCCGCCCGGACAACCCCGAGCTGGCCCGCGCCGCCGAGCTCGGCATCCCCGTCGTGCACCGCTCCGACGCGCTGGCCGCGCTGATGGACGGCCTGCGCCCGATCGCGGTCGCGGGCACGCACGGCAAGACCACCACGACCTCGATGCTCGCCGTCTCCCTGGGCGAGCTGGGCCTGAAGCCGTCGTACGCGATCGGCGGCGACCTGGACGCGCCCGGATCCAACGCGCTGCACGGCGAGGGCGACATCTTCGTCGCCGAGGCGGACGAATCGGACCGCAGCTTCCACAAGTACGCGCCCGAGGTCGCCATCGTCCTCAACGTCGAACTCGACCACCACGCCAACTACGCCTCGATGGACGAGATCTACGAGTCCTTCGAGACGTTCGCGGGCCGCATCGTGCCCGGCGGCACGCTGGTGATCTCCGCCGACCACGAGGGAGCGCGCGAGCTGACCCGGCGGGTAGCGGGCGTGCGGGTGGTGACGTACGGAGAGGCCGAGGACGCCGACGTGCGGGTGCTGTCCGTCGTACCGCAGGGCCTGAAGAGCGAGGTCACCGTCCTGTTCGACGGCCGGGAGCTGACCTTCACGGTGTCCGTGCCCGGCCGCCACTACGCCCTCAACGCGGTCGCCGCGCTCACCGCGGGCGCCGCCCTCGGCGTCCCCGCCGCGCAACTGGCCCCCGCCCTGGCCGCGTACACCGGCGTCAAGCGCCGCCTCCAGCTCAAGGGCGAGGCGGCCGGCGTCCAGGTCGTCGACTCCTACGCGCACCACCCGACGGAGATGACGGCCGACCTGGAGGCGATGCGCGCGGCGGCGGGCGCGGGCCGGCGCCTCCTGGTGGTCTTCCAGCCCCACCTGTTCTCCCGCACCCAGGAACTCGGCAAGGAGATGGGCGAGGCCCTGAACCTGGCCGACGCCTCGGTCGTCCTCGACATCTACCCGGCCCGCGAGGACCCGGTCCCCGGCGTCACCAGCGAGCTGATCATCGAGGCGGCGCGGGCCACGGGCGCGGACGTCACCGCCGTGCACGACAAGGACGAGGTGCCCGCGGTGGTGGCGGGAATGGCGAAGCCCGGTGATCTCGTTCTCACCATGGGCGCGGGCGATGTCACCGACCTCGGCCCGCGCATTCTGGACCGTCTTTCGCAGTGAGGGGCTGAGGATCGTGTCGTACGACGTCGAAAAGCCGGACGAGCAGTGGCGTGCGGAGCTGACCCCGGCCGAGTACGCGGTGCTGCGCCAGGCCGGCACGGAGCCCGCCTTCACCGGCGAGTACACCGACACCAAGACCAAGGGCGTCTACTCCTGCCGCGCCTGCGGCGCCGAACTGTTCACCTCCGACACGAAGTTCGAGTCCCACTGCGGATGGCCGTCCTTCTACGACCCCAAGGACACCGACGCGGTGGAACTGCTGGAGGACCGCTCGCACGGGATGGTGCGCACCGAGGTGCGGTGCGCGCGGTGCGGCTCGCACCTCGGGCACGTCTTCGCGGGCGAGGGCTATCCGACGCCCACGGACCAGCGGTACTGCATCAACAGCATCTCGCTGCGGCTGACGCCGGACGAGGGCTGAGCGGGGTCAGCGCGGGCGCCGGCGCATCTCCCGGGGGCTGACCCCGAAGCGCCGGCGGAAGGCCGTGCTCAGCGCGCTGGGCGAGGAGAAGCCCGAGGCGTGGGCCAGTTCCGTGATCGTCATGTGCTCGCACTCGGCGCACCGCAGGCGGTCACGGAACAGGCGTAACCGCTCCTCGCGGATCAGGTCGCGCGGGGTGGTGCCCGCGCGTTGCAGGGCCACCTGGATCTGCCGCAGCGACCAGCCCAGGGCGCGGGCCACCGAAGTGCCGGTCAGACCGGGGTCGCCGGCGTGGTCGCGCACGTAGCGGCGGACCATCGTCTCGACCTCGGTGAGATGGCCGGGGGCGTCGGGGCGGTCGTCCTCGCAGACGAGCATGCACAGCAGCTCGGTCATGCGGTCCGTGGCGGCGTCGAACTGCGCGTCCGTCAGCGCCTGGCGCTCCTGGTACAGGCCGGTCAGCATGCAGCTCACCACCCGGCCCAGCCCCCTGGTCAGGTCCAGCGCGGTGGCCAGCGGCGACTTCCGGTTCAGCGGACCGTCGATCGCCCGGGCGGGGATGGTGAGGATGAACGCCTGCGTGGACGCCTCCTGAAGGCACTCGAAGGGGTCCGCGAAGGAGACCAGGGTGCCCGCTCCCGGTGTCAGCCTGACCACCTGGTCGCCCTGGCGCACCACGATCCCGCCGGTGACCGGCAGCAGCAGGCGGTAGTCGTCGTCGGGGTCCTGGCGCACCTGACGGGCCGTACGGCTGTACGCGATCTCGTCCGACACGAACCTGACGAGCTGGTAGGTGTCGGTGCGCTGGCGGACGGTCTCGCCGCGGAAGTCGTCGGGCCGCGCGTATCTGTACTCCATGCGGGACTGGTACGAGGCGATGTGCTCGCTCCAGAAGTCGGCCCGCTCGCGCGGGTCCACTTCGCCTGTGGTCTGCGATTCCACGATGTAACTTCCCGTGGGCACCGGGACTCCTCCGCTGCGACGGGCCTCGACGGCAGGTGAGCGCGGCCGGACAGCACGGTGTGCCCCGGCGGTTACTCGCGGTCAGATTAGGGCAGCAAGCGGTGTCCACGAGGGCCTGGGCGACCGTTTGGCATATGCCAAAGGTAAGTGGGGCTCCCCGCGGTGCGCACGGCGGCGGGCGTGCGTCTGACGGCAACTTCTCTGCGCATGGGGACAAGTGCGGATCCGGAGGCGTCGCTACCGTCAAGCGCCCGTCAACTCGTGCCCGCCGCAGAGGACTTCATGACCGATTGGACAACGGAGGCCGTGCTCTGGTGCCTGGCCGTGGGCCTGGGCGCCGTCACCGTGCTGCTCGTGCGGCAGCGCGGCATCACCGCCCGGCAGCGCGGCCGCGCCGCGGAGCTGGCCGAGGACCTGCGGGCACGCGAGGCGGAGCTGCGCCATCTGCTCACCGTCCGGCTCCCGGCCGTGGAGGACGGCGCCGGCGGGCCGGACGCGCGGACCGGTCTGCTCGACGACCGGCTCGCCGGCACGGACTTCGCCGACTGCCTCGACGACGTCCTGGAGCGGTTCGCCGGGGCCGTGGCGCACGCGCAGGCGCGCGCCGACCAGTCCGCCAAGGCGGCCCTGAAGGCGTCGATGCGCTCCATCCAGGCCCTGGCCAACGAGCAGCAGGTGACCATCGCGGAGATGCAGGACCGGCACGACCACCCCGACGTGCTGCGCGACCTGCTCGAAGTCGACCACACCAACGCCCAGTTCGGCCGCCGCGCGCAGGCCATCGCCGTGCTCTGCGGTTCCTGGCCGGGCCGCCAGCGCGCCACCTCGGCGCTCGTCGAGGTCGTCCGTGGGGCCACCTCCCGCATCCGCGACTACCGGCGCGTGCGCGTCCACGGGGACGTCGACATCGCCGTCGGCAGCCGGGCCGTGGAGCCGGTGGTGCTCGCCGTCGCCGAACTGCTCGACAACGCGGCCCGCCACTCCCAGCCCCACACCACCGTCGAGGTCACCGTCCGCACGGTGCACAACGGCGCCTGCGTCGTCATCGACGACGCCGGGGTCGGCATGGACGGCCAGACGGCCCGGCACGCCGCCGAACTGCTCTCCGGCACCCGCACGGTGGACGTCACCCGGCTCGGCGACCCGCCCCGCTTCGGGTTCGCCGTCGTCGGCGTGCTCGCCGAGCGCTACGGCTTCAGCGTCTCCGTCGACACGATCTCGCCCTACGGCGGTGTACGCGCCGTCGTCCTCCTGCCGTCCGGCCTCCTCACCCACCTGCCGAGCCCCCGCTCCGAGACACCGGCGGCGGCACCGGGCCAGGGGACCGCGCCCACCCGGCCGACGGAGCCGGAGCCCGCGCACCCCGCCGAGCCCGCGCCCGAAGCCGGCCCGCATGAGGTGGACGTCACGTCCGGTGCGCTGCCCCGGCGCCGGCGGCGTGTGCCGCGGGAGGCGGCCAGGGAGGCCGCGGGGCTGCCGGACGTCGAGGTCGGCGGGCGTTCGGCCGAGGAGAACGCACGGCGCATGGGCGCCTTCGCGCGCGGCACCCGCGCCGGCCGCGCCGCCCAGTACGTCCCCCACGAAGACGAAGGGAACAGCCACGAATGACCGGGCCCACCACCAACGAGTCGGGCTGGATGCTGGACGAGGTGCTGAAGGTGCCTCGGGCGCGGCACGCGATCCTGCTCTCCGCCGACGGCATGCTCCGCGCGCACTCCAAGGACATCGACCGCGACGACGCCGAACGCCTGGCCGCCGGCCTGTCCGGCGTCCAGTCGATCAGCCGGAGCACGGCCGAGTTCTGCGGCACCGCGCGCACTCCGTGGCGGCAGACCCTGATCGAGTTCGCGGACGGCTACGTCTTCCTGGTCGCCGCCGGCGAGGGCGCCTACCTCGCCGTCTCCACCGGCCCCGACGTGGACATGGAAGCCGTCACCTACCGGATGCACAAACTCGTGGACCGGCTCGGCAAGGAGCTGACCAGCCCCGCCCGGCAGGACGCCGGCAGCCCGGCATGACTCCCCGGCGGCGCCCCGCGGACCGGCTGGTGCGCTCCTACGTCGTCACCGACGGCCGCGCGCACCCCAGCCGCAACACCCTGGACCTGGTCACGCTGCTGATCGCGGCCGACGACCTGCCGCTGACCGGGCTCAACCCGGAAAAGCGCCGGGTCATGGAGCTGTGCCGGCCCGGCGCGCTGTCGCTCGCCGAGGTGGCCGGCCACCTCGCCCTCCCGGTCAGCGTCGCCAAGGTCCTCGTCGCCGACCTCATGGACAGCGGCCACATCGTCACCCGCGCGCCGATCCCCGCCGCCCGGCCGACCGACACCCACATCCTCCAGGAGGTGCTCGATGGGCTCCGCGCCCGCCTGTGAACCCGACGCCGGTGACATCCATCTCCGCCCCGGCGTGCACACCGCGGTCAAACTGCTGGTCGTGGGTCATTTCGCGGTCGGCAAGACCACGTTCGTCGGCACCCTCTCCGAGATCCGGCCGCTGCGCACCGAGGAGGTCATGACCGAGGCCGGCGCCCTCGTCGACGACCTGGCCGGCCTGACGGACAAGACGACCACCACCGTCGCCCTCGACTTCGGCCGGCTCACCCTCAACGACCGTCTCGTGCTGTACCTGTTCGGCACCCCCGGCCAGCAGCGCTTCACCCAGCTGTGGCAGGACATGACCCGCGGCGCGCTCGGCGCGCTGGTCCTCGCCGACACGCGGCGCCTCGCCCAGTCCTTCGAGGTGATGGGGGTGCTGGAGGAGCTCGGACTGCCGTACGCGGTCGCCCTCAACCAGTTCGACGACGCCCCCGCGCACGGGCTCGACGAGGTCCGTGACGCCCTCGACCTGCTGCCCGACACCCCCCTCGTCCGCTGCGACGCCCGCGACCGGGTCTCCGCCACCCGGGCGCTCGTCGCCCTCGTCGAGTACCTGCTGACCCGCACCGCCCACCTGGAGCCCGCGTGACCTCCGTACCCCCCGTGCCACCGCCCGGCTGCCCGGCCCACGAGCCGCTGTACGGCCCGGAGTTCGCCGCCGACCCGGCCGCCGCCTACCGGCGGCTGCGCCAGGCCGGCCCCATCGCGCCGGTCGAACTGGCGCCGGGCGTGCGGGCCTCGCTCGTGGTCGGGTACGAGGCCGCCCTGCACGTGCTGCGCGGCACCGAGACCTTCTCCAAGGACCCCCGCCGCTGGCGGGACCTGGCCGACGGGACCGTGCCCGCGGACAGCCCCGTGGTGCCGATGATGATGTACCGGCCGAACGCGCTGTGGACCGACGGCGAGGAGCACCGCCGGCTGCGCGGTGCCATCACGGACAGCCTGGCCCGGGTGGACCCGGCCACGCTGCGCGGGTACGTCGAGACCAGCGCCGACACGCTCATCGACCGCGTCGCCCCGGCCGGCCGGGCCGACCTGCTCGGCGAGTACGCCCAGGTGCTGCCGCTGCTGGTGTTCAACCGCCTCTTCGGCTGCCCGGCCGACTACGGCGAGCGGCTCGTCGAGGGCATGTCCGGGATCTTCGACGGCGTGGACGCCGAGAAGGCGAACGAACTTCTCGCCACGACCCTGCTGGACCTCGTCGCACTGAAGCGCGCGGAGCCCGGGCCGGACGTGACGTCCTGGCTGATGGCGCATCCCGCCCGGCTCACCGACGAGGAGATGGTGCACACCCTCGTCCTGCTCATGGGCGCGGGCACCGAGCCGCAGCAGAACCTGATCGCCAACAGCCTGCGGCTGCTGCTGGCCGACGACCGGTTCGGGGGCCGGCTGTCCGGCGGCAGCCTGCCGGTGGAGGACGCCCTGGACGAAGTGCTGTGGACCGATCCGCCGATGGCCAACTACGCCGTGCACTATCCCGTGCACGACGTCGTGTACGAGGGCGTGCGCCTGCGCGAGGGCCGTCCGCTGGTGGTCTCGCTCGCCGCCGCCAACACCGACCCCTCCCTGGCCGGGGAGCAGCGCACCGGCAACCGCGCCCACCTGGCGTGGAGCGCGGGCCCGCACAACTGCCCGGCGCAGGGCCCGGCCCGGCTGATCGCCGCCGTCGCGGTGGAGAAGCTGCTGGACCGCCTGCCCGACGTCGAACTCGCCGTACCCGTCGACGAGCTGGCCTGGCGGCCGGGCCCCTTCCACCGGGCCCTGGCCGCGCTGCCCGTCACGTTCCCGCCGGCCGCCGCGGCCGGACCCGCCGTCGTCCCCGACGCACCGCCGACGCGGCGCGCGCCGGTCGGCGGGCGGACGAACCCTCCGGCCGAACCGGCCGCCGGGCGGGGCTGGGCCGCCCGGCTGCGGGCCTGGTGGCGGGGGGAGTGATCAGGACAGGCGCACCGGCAGCGTGCGGTGGCCGTTGGAGATGAAGGAGTCGACCGGCTCCAACTCCTCACCGGGGACGGCCGGTCGCAGCCCGGGGAAGCGGTCGAAGAGCGCCGGCAGCGCGATACGGGCCTCCAGCCGGCCCAGCGGGGCGCCCAGGCAGAAGTGCACCCCGTGACCGAAGGCGAGGTGTTCCTTGTCGGCGCGCGTGACGTCGAAGACGGCGGCGCTCTCGCCGTACTTGTCCGGGTGCCGCCCGGCGGCGGCGTACGCGGCGAGGATCGCCTCGCCCTTGCGGATCACCACGTCCCCGGGCCCGCCGAACTCGCTCATCGCCAGGTCCTCCACGGCGTACCGCAGCGGCAGGCTGGCCACCGGCGCCTCCACGCGCAGCGCCTCCTCGATCACGTCGTCCCAGGAGACCTCGCCCGCGCGGACCAGGGCGAGCTGGTCCGGGTGGGCGAGCAGCAGGTGGATGGCGTTGTCGATGAGGTTGACGGTGGTCTCGTGTCCGGCGCTGACCATCAGCACCAGGGTGTCCAGCAGTTCCTGCTCGCTGAGCCGGCTGCCGTCCTCGTCGTCGCGGGCCGCGATGAGCGCGGACGTCAGGTCGTCGCCCGGGGCGCGGCGCTTGAGCGCGACGAGTTCGCCGAGCGCGGCGTAGAAGCGGGCGTAGATGTCGGTGACCTCCTCCGGGGAGGCGGAGGTGTGGAAGACGCCGTCCACGACGGCGCGCAGTTCGGCGCCCTGCTCCTCGGGCAGGCCGAACAGCTCGCTGATGACCTGGATGGGCAGCGGGTAGCAGAACGCCTCGCGCAGGTCCACGACCGGGCCGCGCCGTCCCGCCTCCTCGACACCGTCCAGCAGGGACTTGGTGATCTCCTCGACGCGGGGCTGGAGCGCCGCGGTGCGGCGGGCGGTGAACGCCTTGGAGACCAGGGCGCGCAGGCGTTTGTGCTCGCCGCCGTAGGCGGTGAACATGTTCTGCACCGCGACCCAGGTGAACAGGGGCCATTCCGGGGAGATCCCGCCGTTGATCCAGCGCGGCCAGTGCCGGCGCGGGTCCTTGGAGACCCGGGGATCGGTGAGCAGGCGTTTGAGCAGGTCGGGCGCGCTGACCGCCCACGCCTCGACGCCGTGCGGGAGCTCGACGAGCGTCACCGCTCCGCGCTCGCGGATCCGGGCGGCCTCGCCGTGGATGTCGCGGCCGGTCGGGTCGATCACTAAGGGGCGGGGGTCTCCCATCGCAGCCTCCCTGGCGCTCGCACATGGATACGAGCCGTAACGCTACGGGGGCGGAGCGTGCCTGACGAGAGGGCATGGCCCCCTGCTGCGCGGAACGGCAACTTCCCTGCGCGTGCCCGCAAGTCGGCCGCCGTCCCGCCTCGTTCGCGCTACAGCACCTTCTTCTGCACGAGCGCCGACAGCACCAGCGCCCCCGGTACCAGCGGCACCCACACCGTCAGGACGCGGTAGCCGATGAGGCTGGCCGCGGCCAGTTCCACCGGGGCCCCGAGGGCGGACAGGGTGAGGACCATCGCCGCGTCGACGGGCCCGATGCCGCCGGGGGCGGGGACGGCGCCGACGGCGGTGCTCGCCGCCAGGAAGGCGAAGGCGACCTGCGCCCAGCCGAGGGTGAGGCCCAGGGAGGCGCCGACGCAGTGGATGACGGTCGCCTGGAGGAGGGGCGCCGCGGCCGCCCCGCCCCACAGGGCGAGCACGCGGGACGGGCGGCGGTGCAGCAGGCGTACGTCGGTCAGCGCGGTGCGGACGGCGTCCAGGAGGGGACGACGCAGCGGGCGTACGGTCGTGATCAGTACGGCGGCGGTGGTCAGGGCGAGCGTCACGGCGCCGGCCACCAGGGCGAGCGTCCGGCCGTCCGGGACGAGGGCGCCGAGGCCCAGCAGGTCCGGGAAGGCCAGCACGAAGGCGAGCAGCACCGCCGTCTTGGCGACCGGCCTGACCAGGGAGTACAGGGCGAGGGAGGCGGTGGCCCGGGCCAGGGGTATGCCGCGGCCCAGCAGGAAGCGCAGGGTGACCGCGTGGGCGCCGAGGCTCGCCGGGAGGACGTGGTTCGCGGCGCCGGCGGCGAACTGGGAGGCGATGAGCAGCCCGGTGGGGAGCCGTTCCGGGAGCGCGCCCTGGCGGACACAGGCCGAGGAGAGCCAGCACAGGCAGGTGAAGAACCCCGCGGCCAGCAGCCACCCGGGGTCGGCGGAGGCGAGCCGTGCGGTGCCGTCGAGGAGCGTTCGCCACCGGGTCGCCGCCCAGACGGTGATCAGCAGGAGGGGGAGCAGGACCAGCAGGCGGCGCAGCGGACGGCCGGGGGAGGGCAGGCGCGGGGACCGGAGGGCGGGTGCGCCGACCGGGGAGGGGAGGGCGGCGGCCAGGGCCGGGGAGGGGGTGACCTCGGCGGGGAGGGTGCCGGAGGCGTTGTCGAGCGGGAGGAGGGACACGGCGCACGTCGTCCTTTCGCGGCCCGTCCGCGCGGGGCGGGCGGATGCGGGGCGAGGCAGGTGGGGACGCCGGAACCGTTCCCGCCGCGCGTGACGGCATGGTGTCCGGAAACCGAAGGGGTGCGGGCGGGAGGGCGACACCGGCTCCGTCCCCTGTCGTGAATCAATCATCCATATAAGGGTTGACTTCTGGCTGAACGAGTCAGAAGAATCGCAGGGGTGACCTACGAGCACGTGTCCGCAGGCTCGGCCCTCTCCTCCGTCTCCTCTGAACTGGACGAGGCCGTTCACCGCTGTCTGGTCGCCGGATTCGAAGGCACCACGAGCTTTCCGGACACCCTCAAGCGGCTCGTCGACCGGGGCCTGGGCGGGGTGATCCTCTTCACCCGCAACGTGCGCGACGCCCAGCAGGTCCGCGAGCTCACCGACGCCCTGCGCGCGATACGCCCCGACCTGCTGGTGGCGATCGACAACGAGGGCGGCGGCATCGGTCACCTGGCCGCCGCGGGCGCCCCCGAGGTCCCCGGCTCCTACGCCCTCGGCGTCGCCGACGACCCGAACCTGACGGCCCGCTGCGCCGACGCGCTCGCCGGCCACCTCGCCACCCTCGGCATCACCGTCTCCTACGCCCCCGTCGCCGACCTCCACCACCCGGGCAACCCCGTCGTGCGCACCCGCTCCTTCGGCGCCGACCCCGTTCTCGCCGCCCGCCACCTGCGTGCCTGGATCACGGCCACCGAGGCCCGGGGCGTGGCCTCCTGCGCCAAGCACTTCCCCGGCCACGGCGGCGCCGGGGCCGACAGCCACCACGCCACGGCCGTGGACCCGCGGCCGTACGACGAACTCCGCGTGGACCTCGAACCCTTCCGCGCGGCCGTCGCCGCCGGCGTGCCGATGCTGATGAGCGCCCCTGTCGTCTTCCCGGCGCTGGACGCCAACCGCCCGGCCACCCTCAGCCGCCGCATCGTGGGCGACCTGCTCCGCCACGACCTCGGCTTCGACGGCGTCCTGGTCGGCGACGCCCTGGAGACGAAGGCCGTCTCCGACCGCTACGGCGAGGCGGCCGGCGCCCGGATCGCCCTGGCCGCCGGGGCGGACCAGGTGATCGTGGCCGTGCCGGACCTGGAGACCACACTGGCCTGCCGGGACGCGGTGTTCGACGCCCTGCACTCCGGGCGGCTGCCGGAGGAGCGGGTGCGGGAGGCGGCCGGCCGGGTGCGGCGGCTCGCGGAGCGGTACGCGCACCCGCCGATCGCCGTCGCCGGCTGGGACGGGGCGGCCGGTCTGGAGGCCGCCCGGCGCGCCGTGCGGGCCCGGCCCGTGCCGGACGCCGTACGCGGCGCCCACGTCGTCGACCTCTTCCCGACCCCGCACCCGGCCCTCAACCGGGGCGGCGAGGACCTGCTCACCGAGGTGCGGGCGCTGGACCCCGCGACCACCGGCACGGCGGTCACCGGCGAGGCATGCGACCCCGCCGGCCTGGTCGACGGCATCCTGCGCGTCGCCGCCGGCACGCCCATGGTGGTCGCCACCTGCGACGCCGGGCTGCACCCCTGGCAGGCGCGGCTGCGGGAGGCGCTGCTGGCCCGGCGTCCGGACGCGGTCCGCGTGGACACGGGGCTGCCGGAGGGCGGCGACCTGTGCTCCTACGGGCGCGGAAAGGTCAACCTGCGCGCCGTCGCCGAGGTGCTGGCGGGAGTCTGAGCGGCGGTCAAAGGGCGCGCAGCGGCGCGGCCTGCGCCTCGATCGCCTCGGGGCCGGTGACGACGTTGCGGTGGTGCCAGGCCGAAGCTGGACTGATACCAACCACCATGGTCGTCGATGGGTAACGATGTGAACCAGGAACCGGGCGGCACCGGCCCCCTCGTCGTCGGCCTCGACGCGGGCGGCACCCGCACGCGCGCCGTCCTCACCGCCGCCGACGACTCACGCCCGCTCGGCGAGGGCGCCGCCGGGCCCGGCAACGCCCTGACCGTGCCCGTGCCCCGCCTCACCGACCACCTCGCCGAGGCCCTCGCCGATGCGGTGCCGGACGCGCTGCGGGCCCGGGTCGCCGCCGTGACCGGCGGTTTCGCGGGCGCCAACGACGCGTCGGAGGACGAGCCGGGACGTCTGAACGCCCTGGCCGCCCTCACCGCGGCACTGCGCCGCCTGGGCATCCCCGCCGAACGGATCGGCGTCTGCAGCGACATCGAGGCCGCCTTCGCCGCCGCCCCCGGCACCCCGGCCGACGGACTCGCCCTGGTGGCCGGCACCGGCGCGGTCGCCGTGCGCATCGCCGGGCGCCGCTGCGTGGCCACCGTGGACGGCGACGGCTGGCTCCTCGGCGACGACGGCAGCGGCTTCTGGATCGGGCGCGGCGCGGTGCGGGCGGCGCTGCACATGGCGGACGGACGTGGGCCCGCGACGGCGCTGGCACGGGCGGTGGGCCGGGAGCTGGGGCTGCCGGCGCCGGCGTACGAGCGCGCGGGCACGCCCGGCTGGACCCGCGCCGAGCGCGAGGCGTACCGCATGCGCCTGCTGCCCGCCGTGATGGCCGAACCGCCCGTCGGCCTGGCCCGCTTCGCGCCGCTGGTGGCCGAGGCGGCCGGGGCGAAGGACGCGGTGGCGCGGCGCATCCTGGCCGAGGCGGCCGATCAACTGGCCGCCACCGTACGGGCGTTGGACCCGCGTCCGGGCGAACGGGTGGTGGCCACCGGCGGTCTGCTCGGCCCCGCCGGCCCCCTGACCGGACCGCTCACCGGCC
This sequence comes from Streptomyces sp. 7R007, assembly GCF_054850255.1. Lineage (NCBI taxonomy): Bacteria > Bacillati > Actinomycetota > Actinomycetes > Kitasatosporales > Streptomycetaceae > Streptomyces > Streptomyces sp. 7R007. Next base: position 75,833 of record NZ_JBTWMV010000008.1, read on the forward strand.
GGCTGAGCGCCCTCGGCCTCGCCCTCGACTGGGTGCCGGACGGCAGCCGCGGCGCCGCCGCCCTCGCCCGCCTCGCCCTCGGAGCCACCCCGTGACCGGCTCGGCGGGTGTTCCGCTCGCCTCAGCGTGTCCGGCGTGACTTCACCGCGTGCTGCGGGGTGATGTGGTCCGTCAGCGCGAGCGAGGCGCTGGCGCGCTGGTAGGAGAGCTGGCCGACCCGGACGTACAGGCAGTCGACGATCATCAGGACGGAGTGCCGGCCGCCGATGCTGCCGGTGCGGAAGCTGGTCTCCGAGGTGGCCGAGATGAGCCGGATGTCGGCGGCCTTGGCGAGCGGCGAGCGCGGGTCGGTGGTGATGGCGACGGTGGTGGCGCCCCGCTCCCGGGCCATCTCGAACGGTTCGAGCGTCTCGCGCGTCGCCCCCGAGTGGGAGATGCCGACGGCCGCGTCCGCCGGGGTGAGCAGGGCCGCGGAGGTGGCGGCGCCGTGCACCTCGGTCCAGCCGCGCACCTGGCAGCCGATGCGGAACAGCCGCGTCTCCGTCTCCTGCGCCACGGCGCCGCTGCCGCCCACGCCGTAGACGTCGATACGGCGGGCCTTGGCCAGGGACTGGGCGGCGCGTTCGAGCGCGTCGAGGTCGATGCGCTCGATGGTCTGCTGGATGGCGCGCAGGTCCGCGCTGCCGACGACCTGCACCACCCGCTCCAGGGTGTCGTCCGGTGAGATGTCCGGGCCGATCTCGGCGCTGCCCCAGTCGGAGACCTCGCCGCGCCCGCGCTCCTGGGCCAGCTCGATCAGCAGGTGCTGGTAGGAGTCGAGTCCGATGGCCCGGCAGAAACGGGTCACCGTCGCCTGGGAGGTGCCGGTGCGGCGGCCCAGTTCGGCGGCCGAGCAGTGGGTGACGGCGGCCGGGTCCTCCAGGATCAGCTCGCCGACCTTGCGCAGGGAGCCCGCCAGCCGGGGCAACTCGGTGCGGATCAGTGTGGTGACGTCCGTCGGGGGCATGAAGAGAAGGTACCAGCCACCTATCAGGGCATGGATTGAATACCAGGACCATGGAATACCAGGGCAGGCCCCTGGATTACCAGGGTCATTGCCCGCCGTGGAGGCGCCGTGATTTATTGATTCACCTGAGATGACTGTGCAGGGTGATTCAATCCACCAGTGAGGAGTGTCGCGTGTCCGCCGAGTCAGTGAGCGCCGAGGGCTTCGCACGGGCGAGCCTGGCCGTCCTGCGGGACATCACCGAGTCCGCCGGCGACGAGGTCGCGCGCGCCGCCGCGCTGATCGCCGACTGCGTGCGCTCCGACGGCGTGATCCAGGCGTTCGGCACCGGCCACTCCCAGGCCCTCGTCCTCGAACTCGCCGGCCGCGCGGGCGGGCTGGTGCCGACGAACCGGCTGAGCATCGCCGACCTGGTCCTGTACGGCGGGGACGATCCCCGTGCGCTCGACGACCCGCTGCTGGAGCGGCGGGAAGGAGTGGCCGAGCGGATCTACCGGCTCGCGGAGCCGCGACCGCAGGACCTCTTCGTGATCGTCTCCAACTCCGGTGTGAACAACGTTGTCGTCGAGACGGCCCTGCGCGCCAAGGAGGGCGGGCACCGGCTGCTCGCCATCACCTCGCTCGCGCACACGCGGGCCGTGCCGGCCGGGCATCCCAGCGGCAGGAAGCTCGCCGACCTGGCCGACGTGGTGCTCGACAACCGGGCCCCGCGCGGGGACGCGCTGCTCGACCTGCCGGGGGGCGGCGCGGTGTGCGCGCTGTCCACGCTGACGGGGGTGATGCTGGTGCAGATGGTGGTCGCCGAGGCGTCCAGGCTGCTCCTGGAGGCGGGACACCGTCCGCCGGTGTACGTCTCGGCCAACGTGCCCGGGGGCTTCGAGGGCAACCTGGAGCTGGAGAAGCGCTACGCCGGCCGGCTCCGGCGTACGGCGAGCTGACCTCTTTCACCGGAGGCTCACCAACCCGTCAGGAGCAGGTGGTTGACCAGGAGGGCGAGGGTGGCCTGGGCTGTCAGCCAGGGGCGGGGGGCGCGCAGGTGTGCGCAGGCCGGGAGGAGCCACAGGGCGAACGGGAGCCAGATGCGTTCCGTCTCCGCCTTGCTCATGCCCGAGACGTCCGCGATGAGGAGGGCCAGGAGGGCCGCCGTGACGAGGACGGACAGCGGGTTCGCCCGGGTGGGGCGGAGGTGGCGCAGGGCCGCTGCCGTCGCGGGGCCGGTGATGAAGACCGCGCAGGCCAGGTCGGCCCACACCCAGTACCCGTACGGGCGTACTCCGCCCGCTCCTTGGTAGTAGCGGGTGACCAAGAGGCGGTACGCCTCCCACCAGTTGAAGCCCAGGGCGGTGAACACCGCCGGGACGACGGCGAGTCCGGCGAGGAGGTAGGGGAGGGGGCGGGCGCGGTGGGGGCCCAGGAGGAGGACCGCGGCGGCGGGGAGGGCGAACAGGGTGAGGCCGTAGGAGAGGTACGCCGTCAGGCCGGACAGGAGCCCCGAGGCGGTCGCGGTCAGGGGCGTGCGGTGGCCCGTCACCGCCAAAGCCAGCAGCGCCACCGACCAGGCCGCGACCGCCGCGAAGTAGCCGTCGGCCGAGGTGCCCACCCACACCGCGCCCGGCGTCAGGACCAGGAAGGGCGCGGCGCGGCGGGCCAGGTGTTCGCCGGCCAGCGCCCGTACGGCGATCAGGACCGCGACCGCCCCCGTCGTGCCGGCGGTGATGACGAAGGCGCCCGCCCAGCCGCCGCCGCGCAGACCGATCCGGTCGAGCAGGACGAAGGTGACGGTGGCCCCCGCCGGGTGCCCGGCGACATGGGCGGGCCAGTTGTCCGGGGTGTTGATCAGAATGTGCCGCGTGAAGTCCCGCAGGGCGGCCGGGATGTCGTGGAAGCGGGCGATGACCTGGAGGTACTCGTTGCGGGTGGTCAGCTGCTCGGCGATGCCCCGGTACCAGCCGTCCACCAGCGCCAGGGACCACGTCCAGGCCGCTCCCGCCGCCCAGGTGGTGAGCAGCAGGGGGCGCCAGGGCAGGCGGGCCGCCAGGGCGGGGCCGTACGCCACGACCGCGGCGGCCACGGCGAGCGCGGCCGGGGTGCCGGGGCCGAGGTGCGGGTCCCACGTCGCCAGCAGGGGCGGCCAGCCGACGCGGAGTGAGCCGTCGCGGTGCTCGATGCCGGTGCCGACGACCGCGGCGACCACCACGAGCAACGCGGCGGCCGCGGCGGCACACAGGTCCCGGCGCACGTCCCGGCGCAGGTCTCGGTTCACGCCGCACACGCTAGGCCGCGGCGTCCGGGCCGGGCGGCTGACATGCGCGGACGTCAGAGTTTCGTCATGGTTCGCACCCCCGCCGCGAGGGCGGTGCGGACCTACGGTCGACGTATGCGACGCACTCCCTTCTCGCCCGCCTTCTGGCGCAGCCCCCTGCGCGGCCCCTGGTTCACCTCGGTCCTCGGGGTGGTGCTGCTCGGCGGGATCACCGTGCTGTTCGTGACGGGCCTGCTGTCGTACGCGGCCTACAACCCCGGCCTCTCACCCGTCAACGACAAGACCCCCGGCAAGGGAATCCTCGGCTTCTACCTCTTCCCCTGGCCGACCGGCCCGCACTGGCTGTACCGGCTCACGCAGGGCGTCCACGTCACGCTCGGCATCACGCTGATCCCGGTGCTGCTCGCCAAACTCTGGTCGGTCGTACCGAAGTTGTTCGCCCTGCCGCCCGCGCGGTCCCTTGCGCACGCGCTGGAGCGGATCTCGCTGCTGCTCCTCGTCGGCGGCGGCCTGTTCGAGTTCGTCACCGGCGTGCTCAACGTCCAACTCGACTACGTCTTCCCCGGCTCCTTCTACCCCCTGCACTTCTACGGCGCCTGGGTCTTCTTCGCCGCCTTCGTCGCGCACGCCGTCCTGAAGACGCCCCTCGCCCTGCGCAATCTGCGTCAACGACGGGGAGCGGCAGGCGATGTGACCTCCCCCGATCCCGCCGAGCCGACCGTGTCCCGGCGCGGTGCGCTCGGCCTGGTCGGGGGCGGCTCGCTGCTGCTGTTCGCCACCACCGCCGGTCAGGACGTCGACGGGCTGCGCTGGACGGCCCTGTTCGCCCCGCACGGACGCACCGACCCGGGCGGCGGACCCGGCGGCTTCCAGATCAACAAGACGGCCGCCTACGCCGGCATCGGCACCGCCGAGACCGGCGAGGAGGCGTGGCGGCTGGTGGTGACCGGACGGGGCGGCACCGTACGCCTGAGCCGCGCCGAGCTCCTCCGGCTCCCGCTGCACAGCGCGGCCCTGCCCATCGCCTGCGTGGAAGGCTGGTCGACGTCCGACCAGTGGTGGCACGGGGTACGGCTGCGCGACCTCGCGGCACTCGTCGGGTACGACGGTGACCCGCCCGACGTCCTCGTGGAGTCGCTGCAACGGCACGGCGCGTTCCGCCGGGCGGCGCTGCGGGGCAACCAGGTCGCCGACTCCCGTTCCCTGCTCGCCCTGTTTGTCAACGGCGAGGTGCTGACCCCCGACCACGGCCACCCGGCGCGGATCATCGTGCCCGCGGCACCCGGTGTGCTCAACACCAAGTGGGTGGCCCGGATGACCTTCGGAGACCTGTGATGCGCACCCAGGGAAGGCGGATCGGGACGCTGCTGGGCAGTCCGCTGCAACTCCTGCTGCTCGCCTGCTCGTTCGCCCTCGCCGCCTACGCGGGGGTGCGGCTGCTGGCCGGCGACTGGTTCGGAGTGGCGCTGTGGGTCGTGGGGGCGGCGCTCGTGCACGACCTGGTGCTGCTGCCGGTGTACGCGGTGGCCGACCGGGCGCTGGTGCGGGCGGCGGGCGCACGGCGCCGGTGGGTCGGGTACGCGCGGGTGCCCGCCGCCCTGTCGCTGCTGTTGCTGCTCGTCTGGTTCCCGCTGATCAGTGGGCAGGTGGCGGGGCGTTACGCCCGCGCCACCGGGCTGTCCGCCGACGGCTACCTCGCCCGCTGGCTGCTGGTGTCCGCGGCGCTGTTCGGCGGCTCGGCCCTGCTGCTCGTCCTGCGGCTGCTGCGCAGGGCGACGAAGCAACGGCCGCCCGCCGCCCACTGATCGACGGCACGCCAGCCCGCGCGGTCCGCGTGCCGCAGCAGGGCCGGCGTGCCGAGCCGCGCCCAGGGGAAGGGGGTGCCGGCGGCACCGCGGGCGTCGGTGACGTGCACGAGGACACGCTCGTCGACGTCCGGTTGCGGGGCCGTCTCGGCGATCAACAAGCCGCCTGGGCCGACGAGCTGGGCCATGCGGGCGAGGAGCGCCTGCGGGTCGCCGCCGATGCCGACGTTGCCGTCGATCAACAGGGCGGTGTCCCAGCGGCCTTCCGCGGGCAGCGGCTCGAAGACCGAGCGGTGCAGGGCCTTCCCGCCGAGGCGGTTGGTGCGGGCCACGGCCGCCTCGCTCACGTCGACGCCCAGCGCGGGGCGGCCGAGCGCGCCGAGGGCGGCGACCAGGCGGCCGGGGCCGCAGCCCACGTCCAGGACGGTGCCTTCGCAGCGGTGCAGCACCCGAAGGTCGGCCGCGTCGGCTTCCGCGCACCAGCGTTCTATGTCCAGGGGCAGGAGCCAGCCGTCGGGGCGGCGGAGGTAGAGGGGGCCCCGGCCGGTGTGGAGGGCGTGGGTGTAGGGGTCGGCGGACCAAGCGTGGGACGGGGGCGCGAGAGGCGCCGTGGGGGTCGTGGTCATGGGGCGGCCGCGGGTGCGACGTGGCTGGTCGCGCCGTTCCCCGCGCCCCCTGGGGGCGCGACGCGATGCGTCAGTCTTGCCAGTTCCCTTGCGAAGCGGCCGTGCGGGGCCGTCTTCGCCACCGCCTCCGCGTCCCGGGCCGTGTCCACGTCCCGCAGGCACGGCAGCTCCCGCAGGCGCAGCCCCGCCAGCCTCGCCCGCTGCGCCGCCCCCGTGTACGGGGTCGACATGGGCACCCCGCGCAGGAGCGCCGGGTCCGGGACGGCCAGGCCCAGGGCCCAGAAGCCGCCGTCCGCCGCCGGGCCGAAGTACGCGTCGACGCCCGTGAAGTCCACGCTCAGCAGCTCCGGCGTCACCTGGGGCGTGTCCATGCCGATCAGCAGGGCGGGCCCGTCGCAGCCGGCGAACGCGGCGGCCAGGCGTTCGTCGAGGGTGCCCGCGCACTGCCGTACGACCTCGAAGCCGGGCGGCAGCCAGGGGCCGGGCTCGCCCTCCAGGACCAGGACGCGGCGGCGTGCCGGGGTGCGCGCGACCGTGTCCAGGGTGTCCGCGAGGGCCGCCTGTGCGAGGGCCGCCGCCTCCTGCGGAGTGAAGGGCGGTGTCAGGCGGGTCTTCACCCGGCCCGGGCGGGGTTCCTTCGCGATGACGAGGAGCGTGGTCATGCGCCGGCCCCCTTCTCCGCGAGGACCCGGCTCATGTCCCGTACGGTCTGCCAGGTGCCGCGCCAGGTCCCGGTCACCTTCGAGGCGCCGGTGCGCGGGCGGTACGGCACGTCCTGTTCGGTGACGCGCCAGCCCGCGTCGGCGGCGCGGACCACCATCTGCAGGGGGTAGCCGCTGCGCCGGTCGGTCAGGCCCAGGGCGAGCAGCGGCTCGCGGCGGGCGGCGCGCAGCGGGCCGAGGTCGTGCAGGCGCAGGCCGGTGCGGCGGCGCAGCAGGAGGGCGAGGGCGAGGTTGCCCGCGCGGGCGTGCACGGGCCAGGCGCCGCGCGTCTCGGGGCGCCGCCGGCCGAGGACCAGGTCGGACTCGCCGGCCCGGATCCGCTCCACGAACGGCACCAGGCCGGCCGGGTCGAGGGAGGCGTCGCAGTCGCAGAAGCACACGATGTCCGCGGTGGCCGCCGCCAGGCCCGCGTGGCAGGCGGCACCGAAGCCGCGCCGCCTCTCGCGGACGACGGTCGCGCCCAGCGCGGCGGCGATGCCGGCCGAGCCGTCGGTGGAGCCGTTGTCCACGACGAGGGCGCGCCAGCCGGGCGGAACGCGCCGCAGCACCCACGGCAGCGCCTCGGCCTCGTCGAGACAGGGCAGGACGACGTCCACGGACGCCGCGACCGGTTCTCTTTCGTCGGAAGGGGTCGTCACGTCACTCACCCTACGAGCGCAAAACGGGCCATTCGGACTTCGGCTCCTTACGAAACACGGACGTCAGGAGGGGGCGGGCGGCGCTCCCGCGTGCGCGGTGCGAGGCTGGCGTCATGGAGCAGCAGCCGTACGCAGCGGGCGGGGCCCGGGTCCTCGTCGTCGACGACGACCCCACCGTCGCCGAGGTCGTCACCGGGTACCTCGACCGGGCCGGATACGTCGTCGACCGGGCCGGGGACGGCCCCGACGCGCTCGCCCGGGCCGCCGCCCACTGGCCGGACCTCGTCGTCCTCGACCTGATGCTGCCCGGCATGGACGGTCTGGAGGTGTGCCGGCGGATGCGCGGGCGGGGGCCCGTGCCGGTCATCATGCTCACCGCGCGCGGCGACGAGGACGACCGCATCCTCGGCCTGGAAGTCGGCGCAGACGACTACGTGACCAAGCCCTTCAGCCCCCGCGAACTCGTCCTGCGCGTCGAGTCCGTCCTGCGCCGCACCCGGCCCGTCCAGCCGGCCGGCATCCTGCGCGCGGCGGGCCTGAGCCTGGACCCGGCCGCCCGCCGCGCCGTCAAGGACGGCACCGAACTCGCCCTCACCATCCGCGAGTTCGACCTCCTCGCCTTCTTCCTGCGCCATCCCGGCCGGGTCTTCGGCCGGGAGGACCTGATGCGTGAGGTGTGGGGCTGGGACTTCGGCGACCTGTCGACCGTCACCGTCCATGTACGGCGGCTGCGCGGGAAGGTCGAGGACGATCCGGCGCGGCCCCGGCTGATCCAGACGGTGTGGGGCGTCGGCTACCGCTTCGACGCGTCCGGCGCGGGGGAGTGAGGGCCGTGCGCGACACCCTGCTCATCGTCCTGTTCGCCTTCCTCGGCGCCGCCGCGGCCGGTCTGCTCGGCGCCGGCGTACTGCTGCTGATCCGGCGCCGGTCCCTGGTCACCCACCTCGCCGTGGTCGCCGGCGTCGCCGTCGCCGCGATGCTCGCGGGCACCCTCGCGGTCGCCCAGGCGATGTTCCTGTCCGGACACGACCTGCGCGTGGTCACCACCGTCGTCGCGATGGCCGCCGTCGTCTCCCTGGCCACCGCCCTGCTGCTCGGCCGCTGGGTCGCCGCCCGCAGCCGCGCCCTCGCGCTCGCCGCCCGCTCCTTCGGCGACGGCGGCGACTTCACCTCGCCGCACGGCCCGGCCGCCGCCGAACTGGCCGCGCTGAGCCGGGAACTGGAGGCCACCAGCGCCCGGCTCGCCGAGTCCCGGCGGCGCGAGCGCGCCCTGGAGACCTCCCGGCGCGAACTCGTCGCCTGGATCTCCCACGACCTGCGCACCCCGCTCGCCGGACTGCGCGCCATGTCCGAGGCCCTGGAGGACGGCGTCGCCGCCGACCCCGACCGCTACCTCAAGCAGATCCGCACCGAGGTCGAACGCCTCAACGCCATGGTGGGCGACCTCTTCGAACTCTCCCGCATCCACGCCGGGACGCTGCCGCTGAGCCCGACCCGGATCTCCCTGTACGACCTGGTGGGCGACGCGCTCGCCGGGGCCGACCCGCTCGCCCGCGAGTGCGGGGTCCGGCTGGTGGGCGACCGGGTCGAGCCGCTGCCGGTGGAGGTGGACGGCAAGGAGATGAGCCGCGTGCTGGGCAACCTGCTGGTCAACGCCATCCGCCGGACGCCGGCCGACGGCACGGTCGCCGTCGCCGCCGAGCGCGGCCCGGACGGCGTCGTGCTGTCGGTGACGGACGGCTGCGGGGGGATTCCCGAGGAGGACCTGCCGCGCGTCTTCGAGACCGGCTGGCGCGGCACGCACGCCCGGACCCCTCCGGCCGGGGCGGGCCTCGGGCTCGCGATCGTGCGGGGGATCGTGGAGGCGCACCAGGGCACGGCCACCGTGCGCAACGTGCCCGGCGGCTGCCGGTTCGAGGTGGTGCTGCCCGCGGCCGCTTCGTGACAGCGGACAGCACCACCGGTCCGAGGCCCAGCGGTGCCGGCCGCGCGACGCCCGGTACGCTCCCCCACAGGAGCAGCCCGCTCGCCGTACCGCCCTCCGGGCGGCTGCGCCGCGGCCACCACGGGCCCTATGCCCCGCCCGACCCCGACCCGGACCCCGCTCCCGCCCTCGCGAACTCCCGCATCCCCGCCGCGAAGTCCACCCGCGGCTGCCAGCCCAGCTCCGCGCGCAGCCGGGCCGAGTCGGCCGTGATGTGCCGTACGTCGCCGAGCCGGTACTCGCCGGTGACCACCGGCTCCGGGCCGCCGCAGGCCGCCGCCAGCGCCCGCGCCATCTCGCCGACCGTGTGCGGCTCGCCGCTGCCGGTGTTGTACGCCCTCAGCACGCCCGCCTGCGAAGTCGCCTCCAGCGCGGCCACGTTGGCGGCGGCCACGTCCCGCACGTGCACGAAGTCCCGCCGCTGACGGCCGTCCTCGTACACCCGCGGCGCCTCGCCCCGGGCCAGCGCCGAGCGGAAGAAGGAGGCGACGCCCGCGTACGGGGTGTCGCGGGGCATGCCCGGCCCGTACACGTTGTGGTAGCGCAGCGACACCGCCGCACCGCCCGTGGCCCGCGCCCACGCCGCCGCCAGGTGCTCCTGGGTCAGCTTGGTCGCCGCGTACACGTTGCGCGGATCGACCGGGGCGTCCTCCCCGACCAGCCCGGGCGTCAGGGCCGCCCCGCACACCGGGCAGGGCGGCTCGAAGCGGCCCGCGTCCAGGTCGGCGACCGCACGCGGGCCCGGGCGTACGGCACCGTGCCGGGCGCACGCGTAGCGGCCCTCGCCGTACACCACCATCGACCCCGCCAGCACCAGCCGCCGTACGCCCGACTCCGCCATGGCGGTGAGCAGGACGGCGGTGCCGAGGTCGTTGCGCGAGACGTACCGCGGCGCGTCCGCGAAGTCGACGCCCAGCCCCACCATGGCCGCCTGGTGGCACACGGCGTCCACGCCGGCCAGCGCCCGGCGGACGGCGGCCGGGTCGCGGACGTCGCAGGCGGGATCCGCCCGCACGTCGAACCCGACGGGCTCGTGACCGTGCGCCGTGAGCGCCTCGACGACATGGGACCCGATGAACCCGGCGGCGCCGGTGACCAGTACGCGCATGCCCTCACGCTAGGGCCGTGAGCAGCCCGGACGCCCGGAGCGCGGCCCGCACGTCACGGCTTCGTAAGAGTCGCAGGAGTCAGCGGCAGGCTCACCGTGAACACCGTCTCGCCGGACCCGCCGCCGAGCTCGATCGTCCCGCCGTGCGCCCGCACCAGCGCGTTCGCCACCGACAGGCCGAGGCCGCTGCCGCCGCGGTCGCGGCTGCGCGCCTTGTCGACGCGGTAGAAGCGGTCGAAGACGCGCTCGCGGTCGGCCTCCGGGATGCCCGGGCCGGTGTCGGCGACCCGTACCAGGGCGCGGTCGCCGGCCACCGTGACCGTCAGCGACACGGCCGTGCCGGGCGGGGTGTGCACGGCCGCGTTGGTGAGGAGGTTGTCCAGGACCTGACGGATGCGGTGCGGGTCCAGGCGCAGTGTCATCTCCTCGACGTCGCAGGTCACCGTCAGCGGATGCGCCGGGTGGCTCGCGCGGAAGGCGTCCGCGGCGTCGAGGGCCAGCGTCACCAGGTCCGCGTCCCGCGGCCGGAGCGGCGCCTCCACCTCCGCCGCGTCCAGCCGGGCGAGCAGCAGCAGGTCGTCCAGGAGGATGCCCATGCGGGCGGCCTCGGCGCGCAGCCGGGCGAGGTGCCTGTCCCGTTCCGCGGGCGCGTTGGCGGCGGCGTACTGGAAGAGGTCCGCGTAGCCGCGCACCGACATCAGCGGGGTGCGCAGCTCGTGCGAGGCGTCCGCGACGAACCGCCGCAGCCGCTGCTCGGCCTCGGAACGCACCGCGAGGGAGCGGTCGATGTGCTCCAGCATCGTGTTGAAGGCGGTCCGCAGCTCCGCCACCTCCGGCCCGCCGTCCCGGCCGTCGGCGCGCAGCGGCAGCCGGGCCGCCGACTCGGTGAGGTCGTGCGAGGCGATGCCGTGCGCGGTGTGCGCCATGTCGCTCAGCGGTTTCAGACCGCGCCGCAGCATCGCCCGGCCGCACACCACCAGGGCCAGCAGGGCCAGCCCGAAGGCGATCGCCTGGGTCGTCACGAGCCTGCGCACCGTGCCGTCGATGCCGTCCATGGGCGCGCCGCTGACCAGCACCACCCCGGGCTCCACCTCGCAGGCCCGCAGCCGGTACAGGCCCTCGCCCGCGATGTGCTCGGTGCGCAGCACCTCCGTGCCGGCCCGGGTCTGCGCCCGGGCCAGGGCGGTGAGCTGCGCGGTGTCCTCCGGCAGGTCGGCGGGGTCCTCCGGCTTGCGCAGCACGGGCGTGCCCCGGGCCGACACGTCGTACACGGCGTACACCCAGCGGTAGTACTTCTTGCCGGCCAGCGTGCCGGTGTCCGCCAGGGACTTGGACTGGGCGACCTGCGCGAGCGAGAGCTGGTCGTTGAGCTGGGCCGACAGATAGTCGCGCATGTACGTCGTCAGCGCGGTGCCGACGACGGCGAACACGATCAGCGACAGCACCCCGAGGCCCAGCGCGAGCCGGGTGCCCAGGCGCATCCGGCGGTAGGTCCGCCGCAGCCGCCCGGTCACTCGGCCGCCTGCCGGACGACGTACCCGAAGCCGCGCACCGTGTGGATCAGCGGTTCCCCCGTGTCGTCGAGCTTGCGGCGCAGCCGGCTGACGACCAGCTCGACGACGTTCGAGCGGCCCCCGAAGCCGTACTCCCACACGTGGTCGAGGATCTGCGCCTTGGTCATCACCGTCGGCGACTTGCGCATCAGGTAGCGCAGCACCTCGTACTCGGTGGGCGTGAGCGTCAGCAGCCGCTCCCCGCGGCGCACCTCACGGGTGTCCTCGTCCATCGTCAGGTCCGCCACGCGCAGCACCGACCGCTGGAAGCCGGGCCCGGCGCTGCGCCGCAGCACCGTCCGCAGCCGCGCCATCAGCTCCTCCACGGCGAACGGCTTGACCAGGTAGTCGTCCCCGCCCCGGGTCAGCCCCGCCACCCGGTCGGCGACCGCGTCCCGCGCCGTCAGGAACACCACCGGCACCATGGTCCCCGAGCGCCGCAGCCGGTCCAGGACGCCGAAACCGTCGACGTCGGGCAGCATCAAATCCAGCACCACGATGTCCGGCCGGAACCCGGCGGCCAGCCGCAGCGCCTCCTCGCCGGAGTTCGCGGTGACCGCCTCCCAGCCCTCGTAGCGGGCGACCGTCGCGACGAGGTCGGCGATCGGCGGGTCGTCGTCCACGACGAGGAGTCGTACTTTGTCCACCCGCACATAGTGCGCCACCCGGCCGCAGGCGCCAGAGCCCCTACCTCGCGGCGGACACATCGATAACCACTTGAAAGTCGTCCGACAGCGAAACGACAGCTCCCTGACGACAAGCTCGGATACCCAGGACCCGATCAAGGAGCTGCCGTCCGTGACGACCGTCCAATCACCCCCTGCGCCCCCCACGGCGACACGCCCCAGGGTGGTGGCCCGCACGGGCCTGTACGCCGTGCTGGCCGCGAACGTGGCCGTGGTGACGTACTTCTTCCTCCAGCCCGGTTTCGCCTCCAACGCGCTGATCGTGCTCGGCCGCCTCGCCGGCCTCTACGGCGCCCTCCTCATGGCCTTCCAGCTGCTGCTGGTGGCCCGGCTGCCCTGGCTGGACCGCCGGATCGGCATGGACCGGCTGACGTCCTGGCACCGCTGGACCGGCTTCGGCATCCTGTGGACGCTGCTCGCGCACGCCGTCTTCATCACCTTCGGCTACGCGCAGTCCGCCTCCGTGGGCCCCGTCGAGGAGATCGTCGACCTCGCCGAGACCACCGAGGGCGTGCTGCGCGCCGTCGTCGCGCTCGGCATCGTCATCGTGGTCGGCGCCGTCTCGGCCCGCTACGCGCGCCGCCGGCTCGCCTACGAGACCTGGCACTTCATCCACCTGTACACGTACGTCGCCGTGGTGCTGGCCTTCACCCACCAGGTCGCGGTCGGCACGACGTTCACCTCGTCGTCCGCCGCGAAGACGTACTGGTACGGCGTGTGGGGCGTCGCCCTCGGCTCGCTCGTGCTGGGCCGGGCGGTGCTGCCGCTGTGGCGCAACTGGCGTCATCGGTTCCGCGTCTCGGCCGTCGTCCACGAGTCGGACGACGTCGTCTCGATCCACATCACCGGCCGCGACCTGGACAAGCTGCCGGCCCGGGCCGGCCAGTTCTTCCTGTGGCGGTTCCTGACCCGCGACCGCTGGTGGCAGGCCAACCCCTTCTCCCTGTCCGCCGCCCCCGACGGCCGTGGCCTGCGCCTGACCGCCAAGGCCGCGGGTGACGGCAGCGCCGCCCTGCGCCACGTGAAGGTCGGCACGCGCGTCTTCGCCGAGGGCCCCTACGGCGCCTTCACCGCGATGCACCGCACCCGCCCCGAGGCCGTCCTCATCGCTGGCGGCGTCGGCGTCACCCCGATCCGGGCGCTGCTGGAGGAGCTGGAGGGCCACGCGGTCGTCATCTACCGGGTCGCCCGCGAACGCGACGCCGTCCTCTACGACGAGCTGCGCGACCTCGCCCAGGCCAAGGGCGCCGACCTGTACCTGGTCAAGGGCTCCGTCCACCCCGACAAGCTGGCCCCGCGCGAGCTGGCCCGGATGGTGCCGGACATCGCCGACCGCGACGTCTTCCTGTGCGGGCCGCCCCCGATGATGGCCGCGGTGCTGCGCAACCTCGGCGACCTCGGCGTGCCCAAGCAGCAGATCCACTTCGAGCGCTTCAGCCTGGCGGGATGAGGAAACGATCGTGAAGCGAGCCATACCTGTCGTCGTGCTGAGCGTGGCGGGACTGATCCCCGTCTGGCGCTACCACCCGGCGACGACCACCGGCACGACCTCCACCGCCGAACCGGTCACGACACCGTCCGCCTCCGCCGCCTCGGGCACCGTCGTCAAGGGCACGACGATCACCACCGAGAAGGGCCCGGTCCAGGTCCAGGTGACCTTCGACGGCGACCGGATCACGGCGGTGAGGATGCTCCAGCAGCCGGACCATCCCCAGACGACGGCCGCCGTGCCGAAGCTGATCGCGGAGACGCTGAAGGCGCAGAGCGCGGAGATCGACACGGTCTCCGGCGCGACGATCACGAGCGAGGGGTACCGGAAGTCGCTCCAGGCCGCGATCGACGCGAACGACGAGAGCGCGTCTTCGTCGTCGTCCGCGACCTCCTCGCCGTCCGCCTCGGCTTCGGCCTCCGCCTCGCAGACGGTCTCGGGCTCGACGGTGAACACCGAGAAGGGTCCGGTCCAGGTCCAGGTGACCTTCGAGGGTGACCGGATCACGGCGGTGAGGATGCTCCAGCAGCCGGACCATCCCCAGACGACGGCCGCCGTGCCGAAGCTGATCGCGGAGACGCTGAAGGCGCAGAGCGCGGAGATCGACTCCGTGTCGGGTGCGACGATTACGAGTGAGGGCTACAAGGAGTCCCTCCAGGCTGCGATCGACGCGAAGGGATGACGACATGCGGCGCGTCGAACACGTGATGGGGTTCCCGGTCTCGCTGCGCGTGGACGACGAGGGCGACTTCGGGCCGGCCGCGGACGCCGTCTTCGCCTGGCTGCGCGAGGTCGACGCCCGCTTCAGCCCGTTCAGGGCCGACAGCGAGGTGTCCCGGCACGGGCGGGGCGAGCTGGCGGTGTCCGAGCTGAGCGCGGACCTGCGGGAGGTCCTCGACCTGTGCGAGCACTACCGGGTGGCCACGGGAGGCGCGTTCGACGTACGGCTGCCGGGGCGCGGGTTCGACCCGTGCGCGGTGGTCAAGGGCTGGTCCGTCCAGCGGGCCGGCGAGCTGCTGCGGGGCGCCGGGGCGCGCCGGTTCTGCCTCAACGCCGGAGGTGACGTGGTCGCCGCCGGCGGTCCGTGGCGCGTGGGCGTACGGCACCCCGAACACGCCGACAAGCTGTGCGCCGTCCTGGAGCTGACCGACGGGGCGGTCGCGACGTCCGCCCGGTACGAGCGCGGTGACCACATCATCGACGGCCGCACCGGGCGTCCGGCGACGGATCTGCTCAGCATGACCGTCGTGGCCGCCTCGCTGACGGTGGCCGACTCGGTGGCCACGGCGGCGTTCGCCCTGGGCGCGCAGGGCGTGGCGTGGGCCGCCTCCCAGCCCGGCTGCGAGGTGTTCGCGGTGGACGCCGGGGGGCGGGTGCTGCGGACGGAGGGGTTTCCGGCGGCGGGCGAGGGCACGACGGCCGCGTGAGGGCGGGCCGCCGGCAGGGGAGTCCGGTGGCCCGCCCGGTTCGGGGGCGCGGTGGTCAGCCGACGTCGGAGGCGTCCAGGCGGTACAGGCCGCTGTACGCGCTCACGGCCGTGCCGTGCTGCTTGACCCACTTGGCGATGGCGGAGCTGGTGCCCTGGCCGCCGTCGCTGCTGACGACGATGTAGTGCAGCCTGCCCTCCTTCACCAGGGTCTTGAGCTTGGCGAGGGTCATCGCGTTGTCGCTGCCGGACCAGCCGCCCATCGAGATGACCGGCCGGCCGGACTCCAGGATGATCGAGGACGCGGTCTGGTCGGTGGCCACCGCCACCAGCCAGGTGGCGCCGTCCTGGTGCTTCTTCAGGTACGTGATCATCGCGGAGCTGACCTGGCCGCCCATGCCGCCGGCGGCACGACCGGTCTGCGCCTGGCTGGTGCTCCCGGTGCTCTGGGTGCCCTCGTTTCCGGCCCCGGTGCTTCCGGTGCCGGACGGCTGGGCGCCGGAGGGAGCTGAACCGCCGGGCGCCGTACCGGACTTGGCGCCGGAGCCGCCGGGAGCGCCGCCCATGCCGCCTCCGCCGCCCATGCCGCCCCCGGTGTTCGGACCGGCGGTCGGGTTCGTGCCGTTGCTGCTCGCGCTCGTCGCCGCCGAGGCCGAGTAGGCGGCCGGACCGGCGAGCAGGGCCACGATCGCGGCGAGCGAGGCGAAGCCGACGAGCCTGTGCCGGCGCATGAACCGCCCGGCCAGCAGACCGAGGACGGCCGCCGCACCCGCGACGGCGACCACGGTCTCCGCGACCGTGTACAGCGTCCCGGAGCCCGAGACCCGCTGGAGCAGCACGACCGCCCAGACCGCGCTGACCGCGACGGCGGCCGGGAGCACCCAGCCCCACTTCGCCGCGTCGCCGTCCTTGAGGGCGCGGTAGAGCATGACCCCGCCCGCGCCCGCCAGCGCCGCGATCCCGGGCGCCATGGCGGTGACGTAGTACGGGTGGAAGGTGCCCTCGGCGAGGGAGAAGGTCAGGAAGTGCAGGACGAACCAGCCGCCCCACAGCATCAGCGCCGCCCGCCTGGCGTCCGTGCGCGGCGCCCTGCCGCGCAGCACCAGCCCGCCGATCAGCGCGATCGCCGCGAACGGGATCAGCCAGGAGATCTGGCCGCCCATGATGCTGTTGAACATGCGGTACAGACCGGACTCGCCGCCGAAGCTCGCGCCGTTGCCCTGTGAGCCCACCGACGAACTCGCCCCGAAGATACGGCCGAAGCCGTTGTAGCCGATGACCAGGTCCCACACGGTGTTGTCGGTGGAGCCGCCGATGTAGGGCCGCGAGGACGCCGGGACCAGGTCGACGATCACCATCCACCAGGCGCTGGAGACCACCAACGCCACCGTGCCGACGACCAGGTTGCGGACCCGGCGGCCCAACGAGCACCGGGCCGCCCAGAGATAGACCAGGAAGAACGCGGGGAGCACGACGTACGCCTGCATCATCTTCGTGTTGAACGCGAAGCCGATCGCGACGCCGGACCACACCAGCGGCATCAGCCGCCCGGTGCTCACCGCCTTCAGCAGCGCGGCGGCGCCGAGCAGCATCAGGAAGACCAGGACCGGGTCGGGGTTGGTGTCCCGGTTGATGGCGACCGTGATGGGGGTGAGCGTGAGGACGAGGGCCGCGACCGTGCCGGCCACGACCCCGAAGTCCCGCTTCACCAGCCGGTACAGCAGCGCCACCGAGCCCGTGCCGACCGCCACCATCGGCAGCGTCAGCTGCCAGGTGCCGTACCCGAAGGCGCGGGCCGACAGGCCCATCACCCACAGCGCGAACGGCGGTTTGTCGACCGTGATGAAGCTGCCGGAGTCCAGCGCGCCGAAGAAGAACGCCTTCCAGCTCTTGGTGCCGGAGTAGACGGCCGCGTCGTAGAAGGTGTTGCCGGTCAGCGAGGACAGGTTCCAGGCGTACAGGGCCGTGGCCAGGACCAGGATCGCCCACAGGGCGGGTCGGGCCCAGCGGGGGTCTCCGGGGGCGCCGGTGAAGAGCCTGCCGAGCCGGGACGCGGCGGGCGGGGCGGCGGCCCGGTGCCGGCCCTCCCGGGCGGGCGCGGGCGGCGGGGCGAGGGTGGTCATGACGCGTACTCCAAGTCGGTGGTCGCCGCAGTGGAAGGGGAGTGGAGGCGGTGCGGGCCGGACGGCGCTTCGTGGAGATGCGGCCCGGTGTTCATGTCCCTGACGATCGGGGCGGCGCCTGTGCGGTCCCTGAGCCGCTGCTGAGGGCAGGATGAGAGTCGGCGGACTCACAGTCCGCGCACAGCCGGCTGCTGCCGGACCGCAAGAATCCGGCCGGGCACGGGCGTTCGATCGCCCGCAACGCAAGCGGTCTAGACTCTCCCCCCAACGGCCCTGACCCGAAGGGTGTTCGGCGTTTTGATACGTATAGATTCAGTCACCAAGCGTTACCCGGACGGCACGGTGGCGGTCGACAACCTCTCCCTGGAGATACCCGACCGCTCGATCACGGTGTTCGTCGGGCCCTCGGGCTGCGGCAAGACCACGACCCTGCGCATGATCAACCGGATGATCGAGCCGAGCGAGGGCACCATCCTCCTCGACGGCAGGGACATCACCCGCGAGCCCGTCAACATGCTGCGCCGTTCGATGGGTTACGTCATCCAGAACGCCGGCCTCTTCCAGCACCGCACGATCGTCGACAACATCGCGACCGTGCCCCGGCTGCTCGGCTGGAGCAAGGACAGGGCGCGGGCCCGGGCGCGGGAGCTGATGGAGCGGGTCGGGCTCGACGGCTCGCTGGCCAAGCGCTACCCCTACCAGCTCTCCGGCGGCCAGCAGCAGCGCGTCGGCGTGGCCCGGGCACTGGCCGCGGACCCGCCGGTGCTGCTCATGGACGAGCCGTTCTCCGCCGTGGACCCCGTCGTGCGCAAGGGCCTGCAGGACGAACTCCTGCGCATCCAGGCCGAGCTGGGCAAGACCATCGTCTTCGTCACGCACGACATCGACGAGGCCGTCAAGATCGGCACGATGGTCGCCGTGATGCGCACCGGCGGTCATCTCGCCCAGTTCGCGCCGCCCGCCGAGCTGCTGTCCGACCCCGCGGACGACTTCGTCGAGGACTTCCTCGGCGCCGACCGCGGCATCCGCCGGCTGTCCTTCTTCTCCTCGGCCGGCCTCGACCTGCTCACCACGCCGGTCGTCGCGATCGACGCGAGCGCCGAGCAGATCGCCGCCCGCACCACGGCCGACGTGCCCTACCTCCTCGTCACCGACCTGGACGGCAGGCCCCTCGGCTGGAGCGAGCCGCGCGACCTGACCGCCGGGCGGATCGAGCGGGACCGGCTGCTGCCGTACGGGCGGCCGTTCCGGGCGGGCACCGACTCGCTGCGGGCCGCGCTGGACTGCGCGGTGCTCTCGCCGACCGGATGGGCGGTCGCGGTGGGCGCCGACGGCCGGGTGACCGGCGTCGTCTCCCAGCAGAGCATCGGCGAGGCCATCCGCGGGGCGCACCAGGACAGCGCGAAGGTCGCCGGATGAGCGGCCTCTTCGACATCCCGAGCGATCTGCAGAACACGTACTGGGGTCTGGTCGGACAGCACCTGCGCGAGGCGCTGCTGCCGGTCGCCGCCGGACTGCTGGTGGCGCTGCCGATCGCCCAGCTCTGCGTCCGGCTGCGCTGGCTGTACCCGCCGGTGCTGTGGGTGACGACCGTGCTGTACGCGATCCCGTCGCTGGCGTTCTTCGTCGTCCTCATCGACTACACCGGCCAGACCGAGACGACCGTCATGATCCCGCTGGCCGTCTACAGCCTGGTGGTGTTCGTGCCGGCGATCGTCGACGGCGTCCGCTCGGTGCCGCAGGAGACCCTGGACGCCGCCACCGCCATGGGTCTCGGCCCGGTACGCCGGTACTTCCAGGTGCAGTTGCCCATCGCCGCGCCCGCGATCATCGCCGGGCTGCGGGTGGCGACGGTCTCCAGCATCTCCCTGGTCAGCGTCGGCATGCTGATCGGCAACCAGGGCGGGCTCGGCAACCTGCTCAACGACGGCATGATCTACCACCAGCCGCGCCTGGTGTGGCTGTCGGTGATCGGCACGGCCGTCCTCGCCATCCTCGCCGACGCCGCGCTGGTCGTCGTACGCCTGCTCGTGACCCCGTGGATGCCGCGCGGCGGCGTGCGCAGGGCCCGCCCCGTCGACGAACCCGAGCCGCTCCAGGCCGCGTTGGAGGACGCCGTCCGATGAACGTCCTGCACTTCGTCAACGCCTTCTTCAGCGACGGCGCCCACTGGCACGGCTACGACGGCATCCCCACCCGGCTGCGCGAGCACATCCAGTACTCGCTGTCCGCGCTCGCCATCGCCGCCGCCATCGGCCTGCCGTTCGGGCTGCTGACCGGGCACACCGGCCGGGGCGGCAACACCGTCGCCTTCATCGCCACCGCGGGCCGCGCGCTGCCCAGCTTCGGCCTGCTGGTGCTGATGTTCGTCCTGCTGGGCCTGGGCCTGACGCCCGTGATGATCCCGCTGGTCGTCCTCGCCGTCCCGCCGATCCTGGTCACCACCTACGAGGCGGTGCGCTCCGTCGACCCCTCCCCGGTGGACGCGGCGCGCGGCATGGGCATGGCCGAGCCGCGCATCCTGTTCCAGGTCGAACTGCCGGTCGCGCTCCCGCTGATCCTCAGCGGCCTGCGCTCGGCGGCCATCCAGATCGTCTCCACCGCCACCATCGCCGCGTACGTCTCACTCGGCGGCCTGGGGCGGTACATCGTCGACGGTCTCTACCAGCGCAACTACGAGAAGGTGGTGGGAGGGGCGACGCTGGTGGCCCTCCTGGCGCTGGTGACCCTCGGGTTCTTCTGGGCGGTGGCGCGGCTCACCGTCTCTCCCGGCGTGCGCCGCGGCGCCTGACGGCGACGGGCCCGGGGACGCATCCCCGGGCCCGCGTCGGCGCGTCCACGGGCCTGCGTCAGCCCTCCGTGCGCGACAGCGCCAGTTCCAGGACGACCAGCAGCGCGTCCCGCACCGATCCCCGCTCCCGCGCGTCGAAGACGAGCACCGGGACCCGGTCGGCGACGTCGAGCGCCCAGCGGACCTCGTCCAGGGTGTGCTCGACCTTGCCGTCGAAGGCGTTGACGGCGACCGCGAACGGGATCTGCCGGTGCTCGAAGTAGTCGACGGCCGCGTAGCAGTCGTCGAGCCGGCGCGTGTCGACGATGACGAGGCCGCCGACGGCGCCTTCGACGATGTCGTCCCACATGAACCCGAACCGCTCCTGCCCGGGCGTGCCGAACAGGTACAGCTTCAGGGTCGGGTCGATGGTCAGACAGCCGAAGTCCATCGCGACCGTCGTCGTGGTCTTCTGCGGGGTGTGGCTGAGGTCGTCCACCCCCGCCGCGACCTCGGTGATGGATGCCTCGGTGGTCAGCGGCTCGATCTCGGAGATGGCGCCGACGGCGGTGGTCTTGCCCACGCCGAAACCGCCCGCGATGACCAGCTTGACCGGCAGCGGCGGTCGTACGGCCGCGGTGGCGGCGGAAGGGCGCGTGGCCGGTTCAGTCGGTGTCACGGACTACCCCTCGGGAGTCGGGGATGGCACGCAGGGCGTCGATGACCCTGCGCAGGACGGTGGCGTCGTGGACGGCGCCGGAGTCGGGGACGTGCACCGCCAGATGCCCGGCGGCGCGCAGGTCCTCGGCGAGGACCCGGACGACGTTGAGGTGCAGCCGCAGCCGGGCCGCGAGCTCCGCGATGGACTGCGGCTGCCGGCAGGCGGCGACGATGTCGTACTGCTCGAAGGAGAGCCCGTCGAGCGCGTCGAGACCCTCGGCGGTGGCCACCACCTGGGTCTCGACGGGCACCGGCCGGCCGGCCGCGGTGGGCGCCACCCGGCCGGCGGTGACCAGGAACGGCCGTACGGCGGGGGCGGGGCCGACCGGGTCCGGGCCCGATGGTGGGGAGCCGTCCGCCATGTGCTGTCTTCCTCCTCGACCGGGCCGGACCCGGTCAGCGCCGCGCCGAGGCGCCGACGTTGTTCTTCAGTTCGAGCACCAGCTGCGGGCTGAGCGCGCTGCCCGCCCGGTTGGCGAACAGCGTCATCTCGTAGGCGATGTTGCCCAGCTTGGCCTCCTTGTCGGTGACCACGCCGAGGACGGCGCCGCTGCCGATCGCGGAGACCAGCACATGGCCGCCCTCCAGATCGATGATGACCTTGTTCAGGGCGCCCAGGCCGTAGTTGCCGGAGGCGCCGGCGGCCAGGCTGGTGATGCCGGAGACGATCGCCGCCAGCCGTTCGGAGTCCGCGTGCTCGCGCAGCTCGGAGACGGCGATGAGCAGTCCGTCCGAGGAGACGGCGATGGCGTCCACGACGCCCGCGGTCTCGGTCGCGAAACGGTTGAGCAGCCAGGTGAAGTCGGCTGCGGCGGCCTGCAGGTCGGTCGGCGTGGTGCCCGGCGTGTCACCTGTCGACGTGCTCACTGCTCGGCTCCTTCCGGGAGGTGGTTCTGGTCGTGCTGGTCAGAGGTCTTCGATGCCTGGCCGCTGTCGCGGTGCGCGCGTTCCACGGCCGCCTCGAACTCGTCGAGCGCGGCCCGCACCTCGTCCGCGTCGGCGGGCCTGGGGGCCTGGCGGGCCGCGAGCTGGGCCGCGGCGTCGACGGTCGTGTGGAGCGTGGCACCGCGCACCCGGCGGCGCAGCGGGCGGGCGGGGCCGTCCTCGGCCGGTGCGGGGTGCACGGGCGTCTCCGGGGTCGTCGTCTCGGTGCGGGCCCTGGGGATGAACGGCTCGTCCGCGGCGGCCGGTTCGCGCCGGGGCGTGCGGCGGGGCAGCGGGCCCGGGGCGCTGGTGTCCGCGTCGGCGGGCCGGGGGCCCGAGCGCGCCGGCACGGCGGCCGGCTCGGCGGCCACGGGAGGCGTCAGCGGGCTCATCGTCAGCAGCAGCGACGAGGGGACCGTCACCTCCGCGGTGACACCGCCGCCCGGGGTGCGGGTCAGGGCGACCCCGATCTCCCAGCGGCGGGCCAGCGTGCCCACCACGAACAGGCCGAGCACCTTCGTCGGCACCACGTCGAGGCGCTCGCGGCGGATCAGCCGGGCGTTCTCCTCGGCCAGGCGCTCGGCGCTCATGCCCAGTCCGTGGTCGGCGATCACGATGGTGGCGCCCCCCTCGCCGTCCTGCACGAGGACCTCGACGGGGCTGCCGGCGGGCGAGAACGACACCGCGTTCTCCAGGAGTTCGGCCACCATCAGGGTCAGGTCGCCGATGATGTCGGGTTCCACCATGACCTCGGTGCGCGCCCGCAGCTGCACCCGCTGGAAGCCCTCGATCTGGCCGAGCGCGGCCCGTACGACGTTGGTGAGCGCGGTGGGTCCGGAGTCCAGGACAGTCTCGCGGATGCCGGCCAGCAGCATCAGGCTGTCGGCGTTGCGGCGCAGGCGGACGGCGATGTGGTCGATGGAGTACAGGCGCTCCAGCAGCGCCGGATCGGTCTCGCCGCGCTCCACCGCGTCGATCAGCGCCAGCTGGCGGGTGGTCAGGTTGCTGACGCGGCGGCCGACGTTGCCGAACATCTCGGCGACGTTGCGGCGGCTGAGCACCTGGCGCTCCAGCAGCGCGACGGCCGTGGTCTGCACGCGGTTGAACACCTCGGCCAGTGCGCCGATCTCGTCCTGCGCGGTGACCGGCATCTCCCGCAGCCGCGGCGGGCCCGCGTCCTCGGTGTCGTCGTCGGCCACCCGGGCCAGCTCCCGGCCGGCCACGTCGGCGACCTCCTGCGCGGCGCCGGTGAGGGCCTGCACCGGGCGGACCACGGAGCGGCGCACCAGCACCGAGAAGGCGATCCACAGCGCGAAGCCGAGCAGACCGATGGTCAGCAGCAGCCCGGCGCGCCAGCCGGCGTCGCGGGCGGCGGTGTCGGCGCGGTCGGCGATCTGGCCGATCAACGAGGAGGTGATCCTCAGGCGGTTCGCGGCCTGTTCGGGGTAGGCCGGGTAGTCGCTCAGGGCGTCCTGGAACGCCGCCCGGATCTCGGCCGGCGTGGTCGCCTGAAGGGTGCTGGGCGCGACCTGGAGTTCGGCGTACGCCTCGGCGATGTCCCGCTGGGCGGCGGTGTGTTCGATGCCGGTCAGCTGGTCGGCCTGGCGGGCGGTGGCGAACCGGGCGAAGCGGTCGGCCTGGTTGCTGTAGAGCGCGTACGCGCCGACCGCGGTCGTGAACTCGATCTGCGCGTTCGTGTCACCCGTCGTCGCCGAGAACACTCCGGTCTCGAAGGAGCCGTGCGCGGCGTCGGCGCGCAGCAGGGAGTCCAGCAGGTTGCCGGTGAAGGTGGCCGCGAGCTCCGCGTTGCGGTCCAGGCCGAGACCGTCGATCACGGTCCTGGCAGCGTTGTCGTACGCGGGGTCGATGTTGCTCGCGGGCAGATAGCTCTGCTCGACGGTGGAGCGCAGGCTGGTGAGGCCCTCGACCTCCTTGAGCGCCTGTGCCTCGCCGTCCGGCATCTCGTTGTCGCCGAAGGCCTCGCGCACCTTCGCGACCTGCGCGTCGACCGCCTCCTGCGCCTTGTGGTAGTCGGCGAGCGTGGCCTGCACGCCGCGGCTGCCGGCCTCGTAGCGCACGGACAGCAGGATCGCCAGCTGGTGCTCGGACTCGATCTCGTTGACCAGTGTCGCCACCTGCTCGCTGTCGCGCACCAGGTCCGCCGCGGCCTTCGCGTCGCGCGCCTGGCCCACCTGGTCGGCGATCAGATACGAGAGCAGCACCGCCACGACGGCCAGCGGGACGCCGACCAGGATGTTGAGCTTGCGCCTGAACGGCCACCGGTCGGCGAATCCGCGGATACCGCCCGAGAGCGGTGGTGGGGCGGGCCGGGCGGTCGCGTCCACCTCGTTCGTGGACACCGGGCCTCCTTACACAGGGGAGTCTCAGCGCGCGACGACGCGCATGACCGAATCTGATCGACGGAAAAAGAGGTGCGAAAGGTGCGCGATGGCACCGGAGCGGCCCCCGCACACCGCTGTGACCGACGCCAACTCGGCTGAGACTACCGTCTCTTCGAACGATCAAGGGCGTCGCCCTACGTCAAGAATCCGTTACAAAGAGCCTCCGGTTCGGCCCCGGTTCGTTCACGCTGGCTTCACAACCGATCACGCATCGAGGCCAATTGGTGACCAGGCTGCTCTTGACTGAGTGAGAACAGGCTGGATTGGATCAGCTACAGCGCTTGCTTCCCATCAATCCCCCGAGTCCGGAACGGGAATCGTGACTTCCAAAGCCCCACGCAGCAGGTCCATCAGGAGCTACCCCGCGGCGGCCGTCGCGCTCGCCGCGACCACGGCCCTGCTGGCGGGATGTGGCTCCTCCGACGACGACAACTCCTCCGACCCGCTCCAGGGAGGCAAGTCCGACGGCAAGACCGTGGTCGTCGGCTCCAACAACTTCGCCGAGAGCATCCTGATCGCCGACATCTACGGCGAGGCGCTGAAGGCCAAGGGCGTCAAGGTCACCTACAAGCCCAACATCGGCAGCCGCGAGACCACCTACGGCCTGCTGAAGAACGGCTCCATCACGGTGCTGCCGGAGTACAACGGCGCCCTGCTGGCCTACCTCGACCCCAAGGCGGCGCCCACCACGGTCGAGGCCACCACGACCGCGATCGAGGGCAAGCTCGACTCCAAGCTGACGCTCCTGGACCCCTCGCCCGCGCAGGACAAGGACTCCGTCACCCTCAACAAGGCCACCGCCGACAAGTACAACCTGACCTCCGAGTCCTCCATCGCCGACCTCAAGGACGTCGCGAAGGACCTGACCATCGGTGCCTCGCCGGAGTTCCAGACCCGGCAGCAGGGCCTGGTCGGCCTGAAGTCCGTCTACGGCCTGGAGTTCAAGGGCTTCAAGGCGCTGGACGCGGGCGGCCCGCTGACGCTGGCGGCGCTGAAGAAGGACACCGTGCAGGCCGCGGACATCTTCACCACCGACCCGAACATCACCAAGGAGAAGTTCGTGGTCCTGCAGGACCCGAAGAACCTCTTCGGGTTCGAGAACGTGCAGCCGCTCGTCTACAAGAGCGGGCTGTCCGACGCGGGCGTCGCCGCGCTCAACGCGGTCTCCGCCAAGCTCGACACCAAGACGCTGCTCGACCTCGACTCCCAGGTCCAGCTCGACAACAAGGACCCGCTGGACGTCGCCAAGGCCTGGCTGAAGACGGCCGGCCTGGACTGACGCGGGTGGAACAGGGTTCCGACGGACCGACGCGGGTGCCCCCTCGGGAAGGGGGCACCCGCGTCGTCCTGGACGGCGCCACGCTCGGCCTCGACGCGCTGGTGGCGCTGGCCGACGGCACCGCACGACCCGTCGTGTCCGCCGACGCGCGCGAGCGGGCCCGCCGTTCCTGGCACACCGCCCACCGCCTCGCCGCCACAGGGCGCCTGTACGGCCGCGGCACCGGCGTCGGCGCGCACCGCTCGGTGTCCGTCGACGCGGCCGACGAGGCCGGCCACGGCCTGCGCCTGCTGCGCAGCCACGCGGGCGGCGCCGGCGCCCTGCTCCCGCCCCGGCAGGTGCGCGCCCTGCTCGCCGTGCGCGCCAACCAGCTCCTCGCCGGCGGCTCCGGCATCCAGCCCGCCTTCGCCGACGCCCTCGCCGAAGCCCTGCGGCTCGGCGTGCACCCGGCCGTCAACGAGTACGGCGGCGTCGGCACCGGAGACCTGACCGCGCTGGCCCAGACCGGCCTGACCCTGATCGGTGAACGCCCGTGGCTGGGCGACACCTCGGCCGGCCTGCCCACCCCGCTCACCCTCCAGCCGGGCGACGCCCTGGCCCTGCTCAGCAGCAACGCCCTCGCCCTCGCCGCCGCGGCGCTGTCCTGCCACGAGTCGGCGGTCCTGCTGCGCGCCACCCACACCGTGACCGCCCTCTCCCTCACCGCGGTCTCCGGCTCCCTGGAGCCCTACGCCCCCGAGGTGCACGCCCTGCGCCCGTACCCGGGAGCGGCGCACGCGGCGGCCGAGGTACGGCGGCTGCTGGCGGACGCCGAGACCGTGCCCCCTGCCGGCGCGCCCCCGGGCCCCGGTGGCGGGCATCGTATACAGGACCCCTACGGCTTCCGGGCCTTCCCGCAGGTGCACGGCTGTGCCCTGGACGCCGCCGACGCGCTGCGGCGGATCGTCGAGGTCGAGGTCAACCGCCCCGCCGAGAACCCCCTCGTCACCGGCGACGCCACGCGGGCCTACCACCACGGCGGCTTCTTCGCCGCGCCGCTCGCTCTCGCCCTCGACGCGCTGAACCTCGCGCTGCTGCAGACCGCCCAGCTGTCCGTGGCCCGCCTCACCGCGCTCGGCCGCGCCGACCTGACCGGTCTGCCCGCCTATCTCATCGCCGGCCCGGCCGGCAGCTCCGGCACGATGATCCTGGACTACACGGCCAACTCGGCGCTGGCGGAGCTGCGTTCGTGCGCCATGCCCGCCTCGGCCGGGCACGCCGTCCTGTCCCAGGGCCTGGAGGAGGCCGCCAGCTTCGCCTCCCAGGCGGCCCGCCAGAGCCGGCGCGCCACGGACGCCTACCGCACGGTCCTGGCCTGCGAACTCGTCTGCGCCGTACGTGCCCTGCGCATGCACCCCGCTCCGCCGCCCCTGCGCGCCTTCACCGCGGCCGCGGCCGCCCTCCCAGCCGGCACCGACGACCGCCCCCTCACCGCCGACGTGACGGCGGCGACCGAACTGCTCCCGCAGCTCGCCGAGTTGTGAGCCGCGACCGCTCACGCCCGCGCGGCCGCACCCAGCTCCGCCCGCACCCGAGCCGCCGCGCCGACGGCCACGGCGTCGTCCCCGAGGGCGGCCGGCAGGACGGTCAACGGGTGCCCGCTGACCGGGGGTTCGGCGGTCAGGGCGGCGCGGATCGCCGGCTCCAGCAGGGGCCAGGCCCGGCTGACGCCGCCGCCGAGAACGAACGTGGTGACGTCCAGCAGGCCCGCCGTCAGCAGGATCGCGCGGCCCACCGCCCCACCCGCCGCCTCGAACACGGCGCGCGCGTCCGGGTCGCCCGCGGCGGCGACCTCGCGCGCGGTCAGCCGCCGCCCGGTGCGCTCGCCGTACCGGGCGGCGATGGCGCGGCCCGAGGCCAGGGTCTCCAGATGGCCCCGTCCGCCGCAGGTGCACGGCAGGTCGCCGAAGCCGGGGACGTGCCCGATCTCGCCGGCCGCGCCGTGCGGCCCGTCGTACAGCGCGCCGCCCAGCCACAGCGCCCCGCCGACCCCGGTGCCGAGCATCATGCCGAGCACGTCCGGCTCGCCCGCCACCGCACCGGCCGCCGCCTCCCCGCGCAGGAAGGCGTTGACGTCGTTGTCGAGGAACGCCGGGACGCCCAGCGCCCGTTCGACCTCCGCCGTCACCTCGAACCCGGCCCAGTCGCGGAAGGAGTCGGTGGCCACGAGGATCGTTCCGGCCCGCGCGTCCACCACCCCGGCCGCCCCGACCCCGACGCCGAGCAGCCGCCCCGGCCCACGGTCCAGCAGCCGCCGTACGGCGGTCAGCGCGGTGCCCACCATCGCCGCCCCGCCCTCGGCCGCCGGAGTCGCCACCTCCATCCGTTCCCGTACCGTCAAGTCCGGTCCACACAGCACCACTTGGGTGGTCGTGCCGCCGATGTCGACGCCCGCGACCACCTCGACCCCACGCGTCACGCGGTGGCCCCCGTCCCGGCCCGGGCCCGCCGGCGCCGCTGCAGGACCGGATCCGGCACGGGCACGGACGCGATGAGCCGGCGCGTGTACGCGGTCTCCGGGCGCAGCAGCGTCCGCATCGTCGGCCCTTCCTCCTCCACACGGCCCGCGCGCAGGACGACGACCCGCTGGGCGAACCGCTGGACCACCGCCAGGTCATGCGAGACGAACAGGCAGGCGAAGCCGAACTCCGCCTGGAGCTCGGCGATCACCTCCAGCACCGTGCGCTGCACGCTCACGTCCAGCGCGCTGGTCGGCTCGTCCGCCACCAGCAGCCGGGGCCGCAGCACCAGGGCGCGGGCGAGGCTGACCCGCTGGCGCTGCCCGCCGGACAGCTCCCGCGGCCCGCGCCGCGCCAACTCCGCGGGCAGCCGCACCAGTTCGAGAGTCTCGGCGACCCGCTCGCGCCGCTCGGCCGCCGACATGCCCCGGCGGTGCATCCGCAACGGCTCGGCGACGCACTCCCCGACGCTCATCCGCGCGTCCAGCGAGGCCACCGGGTCCTGGAGCACCACCCCCACCCCGGACAGCAGGGCCCGCCGGGCCCGGCCGCGGGTCCTCGCCAGGTCGGCGCCGAACAGCGACACCGAACCGGCGGCCGGGGAGACCAGCCCCAGGGCGACCCGGGCGGCCGTCGACTTGCCCGACCCGGACTCGCCCACGAGCCCGACCGTCTCGCCGGGGCGGACCGTGAGCGACACCCCCTCCAGGGCCCGTACGGCACGCAGGGCACGCCCGAACCGCACGGACACGTCGGTGAGCCGCACGATCGGCTCCCCCTGGAGGGCAGGGGCGGGCTCCTCCACCGTCCCTTCCACCGCAAGCCGCGGCACCGCCGCCAGCAGCCGCCGGGTGTACTCGTGCCGGGGCCGCAGCAGCACCTCCTCCACCGGCCCGGTCTCCACGATCTCGCCCCGCAGCATCACGGCCACCCGGTCGGCGAAGTCGGCGACCACGCCCATGTTGTGGGTGACCAGCAGCACGCCGGTGCCGGAGTCGGCCGCCAGCGCCCGCAGCAGGTCGAGGATCTCGGCCTGCACCGTCACGTCCAGGGCCGTGGTCGGCTCGTCCGCGACCAGCAGGCCGGGCGAGTTGGCGATCGCCATCGCGATGACGACCCGCTGCCGCTGCCCGCCGGAGAGCTGGAAGGGGAAGGCCGAGGCCCGCCGCTCCGGCTTCGGGATGCCGACGCGGCGCAGCAGTCCGACCGCCTCCCGGGCGGCCTCGGCACGCGAGAGGGACCGGTGGTTGCGGATGACCTCGGCTATCTGCGCGCCGACGCGGGTGAGCGGGTCGAGCGCGGTGGCCGGTTCCTGGAACACCATCGACGCCGTACGGCCGCGCAGCCGGGCGAGTTCGGCCTCGCCGGCGCCGACGATCTGCGTGCCGCCGACCGTGATCCGGCCCGAGGCCCGCGCGGTGCCGGGCAGCAGGCCCAGCGCGGCCAGGGCGACCGTCGACTTGCCCGACCCGGACTCGCCGACCAGCGCCAGCGTCTCGCCGGGCCGGACGTGCAGTGACGCCTCCCGCACGGCGGGCACCTCACCGGTGCCGGTGGCGAAGGTGACCGAAAGCCCCTCGATCTCCAGGATGTTCACCCGCGTCCCCTCACGTCGAAGGCGTCGCGCAGCCCGTCGCCGACCGCGTTGAACGCGCAGACGACGAGGATGATCGCGAGGCCCGGCGGAACGATCAGCCACCAGCGGTCGGAGTAGGCCGCCGTCAGTCCGGCGGAGAGCATGCCGCCCCAGTCGGTCTTCGGCGGCTGGACACCGAGTCCGAGATACGAGACGTAGGCGACGAGGAGGATCGCGTCGGCGACCTGGAAGGTGGCCGCGACGACGATCGTCGACACCGAGTTGGGCAGGATGTGCCGGGCGACGGCCCGGGTGTGGGTGCCGCCGGTCGCACGCAGGGTCAGCACGTAGTCGCGGCTTTTCAGGGTGAGCGTCTCCGCCCGGACCAGCCGGGAGGGCACCAGCCAGGACACCAGGCCCAGGACGAGGATCAGCCCGACCGTGTCCGGTGTGGTGATCGCCGAGACCACCAGCAGGATGAACAGCGCGGGGATCGCGATCCCGGCGTCCACGACCCGCATCATCACGGCGTCCACCCAGCCGCCCGCGTACCCGGCGAGCGCGCCCCACAGGGTGCCGATGACGGTGGCCAGCACCCCCGCCGCGAGCCCCACGAGCAGCGAGACCTGTCCGCCGTACATCAGCCGCCCGAGCTGGTCGTGCCCGACGGCGTCGGTCCCCAGCCAGTGCGCCCCGCCCGGCGGGAGGTTGACCTGGGTGAGGTCGGTGTGGGTCTGGTCCGTCGAGTACACCAGCGGCCCCACGAAGCAGAACAGGAGGAAGAGGACCACCACCAGCACCCCGGCGACGGCGAGCTTGTTGCGCGCGAAGCGCGCGTCGCCGAGCGAGGCGGGGAGCTGCGCGGCAAGCCCCCACCGCCCCGCGGTTTCCACACGGCCGCTCATGCCCGTCCCTCCTTCACCCGCGGATCGACGACCCGCTGCACGACGTCCGCCAGCAGCGTCCCCACCACCGTCGCGACGGAGATGACCAGCACGCACCCGAGCAGCACCGGATAGTCGGACGACTGCGCGGCGGACCAGAACAGCAGCCCCATGCCGGGGTAGTTGAAGAGCTGCTCGACGACGAGGGCGCCCCCGAACAGCACGGGCACGTAGTAGCCGAGCATCGCGATCACCGGGGTCAGCGAGTTCCGGAACACGTGCCTGAAGAGGATGGCGGGCAGCCTCGCGCCCCCGGCCCGGGCGGTTCGCACGTAGTCCTCGGAGAGGTTCTCCAGGGTCGACGCGCGCATGTACCGGCTGAAGACGGCCACCATGGACGCCGCCCCCGTCACGACGGGCAGCACGAGCGCCGCCGGATCCGCGAACACCTGGGTCAGCGTGTCCCCTTGGGGCGCCTGGGAGGGGAACCAGCGCAGGGTCTGGGCGAACAGCAGGATCAGCAGCAGCCCCAGGAAGTACACCGGCGTGGAGTACGCCACGAAGCTCAGCGTCGTGATCACGTAGTCCGCCGGCCGGTTGCGGCGCACCGCCTGCCACATGCCCAGCGGGATCGCGAGCAGCAGCCCGACGAGCGCGGACAGGACCGTCAGCACCAGCGTCTTCGGCAGGCGTTGGCCGATGAGCTGGGAGACCGCCTCGTTGAGGGTGTACGACGTGCCGAGGTCACCGTGGAGCAGGGTGCGCAGGTAGTAGACGTACTGGACGGGCAACGGCCGGTCCAGGCCCTGGTCGTGGTCGAAGGCGGCGATCTGCTGGGGCGTGGCCTGCGGGCCGAGGATCCCGCGGGCGGGACCGCCGGGCAGGGCGTGCAGCAGGCAGAACACCACGACCGTCACGATCAGGATCACGGCCAGGGCCTGCAGGAGGCGCCGGGCGAGGTAGCCGAGGGTCTCCATGGCTCAGCTGGTCCACTTCCACTGCGCCGGGTGGAAGTTGGCGAGCGAGTCCTGGGAGAAGCCGCCGAGGCCCTTCCTGATGACGGAGATCTGGTAGTCCGGCTCCGGCAGCCAGATCACCGGCAGGTCCTTGGCGAGGGCCGCGCTGTAGTCCTGGATCGCCCGGTTCGAACGCGACGTCGTGGACGCGGCGATGAGCTTGTCCACGGCGGGATTGGTGTAACTGCCGAAGTTGGAGCCGCCCTTGGACTGGAAGAGGGAGTCGCCGGTCGGGAAGGCGCTGAAGTACCAGCTGCCCGCGGTGCCGAAGAAGGACAGCTGCCACGAGCAGACGGACTGGCCCGCCGTGCACTGCGGGGTCTGCGACAGCACCGAGTTGACGGGCGCGGTCCTGATGGAGAACCTGATGCCGGTCTTCGCCAGCGAGGACTGGATCGCGCTCATCATGTTGTCGGTGACGGTCGAACCGGACTGCGACAGCACCCGCATCTCGAACTTCGTCCCCTTGGCGACGCCTTCACCGCACTTGGCGGGCTCGGTACAGGTCATCACCCCGCCCTGCTCCGTCCAGCCGTGGCTGGTGAGCAGTTCGCGCGCCGCGCTCGTCGAGAACGGGTACGGGTTGGCCTTCTGCACCGGCGAGACGAAGTCCGACGCCTGGGCCTGCGGGATCGGCCCGTAGCCGGGCACCGCCGTGCCGTTGAAGACGACCTTGGCGAGAGTGTCCTGGTCGATGGAGCGCTGGATCGCCTGACGGGCGTAGAGCTGTCTGAACACCGCGCCCATCGCCGGGTTGTTGAAGTTGTACGGCATGTAGGTGATCGCCCACCCCGACCACGGCTTCACCTCGTAGCCGCGGGCGGTGAAACCGTCCTTCTGATCGAGGTCGGTGGCCTCGATGTAGCCGTAGTCGACGGTGCCCGAGCGCAGGGCGTTCTTCTCGGCGTCCGCGGTGGTGAAGGGCAGCAGGTTCACGGTCGCGATGCCCGGCTTCTCGCCGCCGTCGTACTTCCGGTTCGCGGTGAGCACCACCTTGCCGGCCGTCGTGAAGGACTTGACCGCGTAGGGGCCGCTGATCGTCTTCCACAGCGGGTTCGAGGCGTAACCGCCGATGTTCTTGGCCGCGTTGTTGAGGTACGTCCACTCCTCCTTCGCGCTGCCGCCCTTGTCCCAGGCGTGCCGGGGCAGCGGGGTGATGGAGTCGAGTTCGTTGGCCAGCATCCACTGCGGGTTGTAGGCCTTGTCGAAGGTGATGGTGAAGTGGCGGTCGTCGACCGCCTTGAAGGACGTCCAGTTGTCGGGTGCCTTGCCGGGGGTGTAGCCCGCCCACTGCGCCTTGTTGGCCTTGATGAGGTCGAACCAGAACGCGACGTCGGCGGAGGTGATCGGCTTGCCGTCGCTCCAGTGCCGGTCGCCGAGGGTGATCGTCACGCTCTTGTTGTCGGCGGCGAAGTCGGCGGCCGTGGCGATCGAACCGGCCTTGTTCCAGGCGATCTCGCCGGTCGAGCCGTCGTAGGCGATGAGCGGCTCCCACAGCGAGTTCGCGATGGAGATGTTGTTGGTGTTCAGGTGCGCGGCCGTGCCGATCGGCAGGATCCAGTTCGGCGTGAAGTTCGCGGGCAGCGCGTAGTCGATCGAGTCCTTCGACGCCGAGGACGTGTCGCCCGAGCCGGAGCAGCCCGCGAGCAGCAGCGTGCCCGCGCAGAGGGTGGCGGCGGGGGCGAGGAGTCCGGTGCGAGACATGGCTCTCCTTGCAGAAAAGGGGAACGAAGGCGGGGGCGAAGCCAGTGAACGACCCGAGGGGGCGAAGAAACAGGCGTGCCGCTGTAAAAAGCCTGTTTCTGCTGTTCTGGAAAAAGCGCGGTGGTGCGCGGATGGGCTTACGCTCGTCGCGCCGATCGCCGCCGACGGAAGTTACTTCCTCCATGACCGAAAAAAGTCCGGTGCGCCGCAAACCACACGCCGGCGTCTCCACGCTCGCCGAACGCGTCCTGGAACTCCTCGCCTCCGGGCAGGCGACGACGCGCACGGAGATCGCCGCGCTGCTCGGGGCCGCGCCGTCGACGATCTCGTTCACCGTGGGCCAGCTGCTGGAGTTCGGGCTGGTCGCCGAGGAGGGCACGGTGTCCTCCGCCGGCGGACGCCCGCGCAAGGTGCTGCGCCTCGGCGGCAGCGACGGCTTCGCGGTCGCCGCCGACATCGGCGGACGGCACGCCCGGGTCGGCGTCGCCCTGCCCGGCGGTGGCGCCACCGACGTCCGCACGGTGCCGTTCAACACGGCCGACGGACCCGACGCGGCGCTCGTCGCCCTCGCCGACACCCTCGACGCCCTCGCCGACCAGCACGGCAGGCGTCTGCTGCGTGGCGTCGGGCTGTGCCTGCCGGGCCCGGTGGACGTCGACTCCGGCGTCGTCACCCTCCCCGCCCGCATGCCCGGCTGGAACCGGTTTCCGGTCCGCGCCTGGATGGAGGAGCGGTTCGGCGTGCCCGTCGCCATCGAGAACGACGCCAACTGCATGGCCGTCGGCGAGCACAGCGTGCGGCCCGTCGAGCACCGGCAGGCGATCATGGTGAAGTCCGGCACCGGCATCGGCGCGGGCATCATCGCCGACGGCCGCCTCTACCGCGGCGGCACCGGCGCCTCCGGCGAGATCACCCACGTCCGCGTCGAGGCCGCCCACGACATCCCCTGCTCCTGCGGGAACACCGGGTGCCTGGAGACGGTCGCCTCGGGCGCCGCGCTGGTGCGCATCCTGCGCGAACGCGGCCTGGAGGTCTCCTCCACCGAGGACGTCGTGCGCCTGGCCTCCGACGCCGACCCCGAGGCGACCCGGGCGGTACGGCAGGCCGGCCGCTACCTCGGCCAGGTGCTCGCCGCCAACGTCAACTTCTTCAACCCGGACGCCGTGTACCTCGGCGGCATCCTCTCCACACTGGAACCGTTCGTCGCCGCCGTGCGCAGCCAGTTGTACGAGGGCTGCCACCCGCTCGTCACCGAACACCTGGTGATCGAGCGCGCCCGCCTCGGCGCGGACGCCGGGCTGGCCGGCGCGGGCCGGTTCGCCCTCCAACGGGCCTTCGCCCACGCGCTGCACGCGGTCACCGGCAGCCACCCCTGACCCCTGGAGACGCCATGCCCCTCCCCGTCATCGCGATCGCCGGCCTCGGCATCGAGTCCTCGACCTTCTCGCCCGCCCGCACCGACGCCCCCGCCTTCCACCCGCTGCGCGGGGACGAGGTCCTCACCCGCTACCCCTTCCTCGCCCCCGGCGCGCCGCTTCGCCAAGCCGCCGACTGGCGGGGCGCGCTGGTCGGCAAGGCACTGCCCGGCGGTACGGTGACGGCGGCCGCGTACGCCGAGCTGTCCGGCGAACTCCTCGACCGGCTGCGGCGGTTGGGCCGTATCGACGGACTCTGGTTCGACATCCACGGCGCCATGACGGTCGAGGGACTGGACGACGCCGAGGCCGACCTCCTCGCCCGCGTCCGCGACGTGACCGGCCCCGACACCCTGGTGTCGACCTCCATGGACCTGCACGGCAACGTCTCCCGCGAACTGGTCCACCTCAGCGACCTGATCACCTGCTACCGCATGGCCCCGCACGAGGACGCCCTGGAGACCAAGGAGCGGGCCGCCCGCAACCTCGTCGACCTGCTGACCGGCGGGGCACCCCGGCCGGTGAAGGCGTGGATCCCGGTGCCGGTGCTGCTGGCCGGCGAGCAGACCTCCACCCGTATCGAACCCGCGAAGAGCGTGTACGCGGCCGTCGCCGGGGTCGAGGCCGCCGACGGCGTCACGGACGCGGCGATCTGGGTCGGCTACGCCTGGGCCGACGAACCCCGCAACCGGGCGGCCGTGGTCGTCACCGGCCCCTCCGAAGCCGCCGTCACCGCGGGCGCCGAACGCCTCGCCCGCGGCTTCTGGCGGGCACGGCACGACTTCGCCTTCGTCGCCCCGACCGGCACCCTGGACGACTGCCTCGACGCGGCCCTCGCCTCCACCGCCCGGCCCTACTTCATCAGCGACACCGGCGACAACCCGACGGCCGGCGGCGCCGGCGACGTGACCTGGGGCCTGCGCACAGTGCTGTCCCGCCCCGAGTTCAAGGACGAGGACGGCCCCACCGTCCTGTACGCCTCCCTGCCGGGCCCGTCCGCCGTCGAGGCCGCCGTCGCGGCCGGCGTCGGCGCCACGGTCACCGTCACCGCGGGCGCCGAGACCGACGACCGGCACGCCGGGCCGCTCACCCTCACCGGCACCGTGCACGCGATCCGGCAGGGCGACCGGGACGCGCGCACGGAGGTCGTGCTGCGGGTCGGCTCCGTGCACGTGGTCCTGACCGCGCTGCGCAAGCCCTACCACCACGAACACGACTTCACCGACCTGGAGTTGGACCCGCGCACGGCCGACGTCGTCATCGTCAAGATCGGCTATCTGGAGCCGGAGCTGTTCGCGCTGGCGGCCGACTGGACGATGGCCCTGACCCCGGGCGGCGTGGACCAGGACCTGGTACGGCTCGGCCACCACCGCATCCGGCGCCCGATGTTCCCCTTCGACCGGGACATGCCGGAACCCGATCTCAGGGCGCGGATCATCCCGCCCTCGAACGAACCGCTGACCGGCGACGACGAGTGAAACGCTTCTTCTGACGACGAGCGGAACGCGTTTCTAGGGGACCGCGGCGGCGATGAGCTGATCGAGCAGGGCGATCAGGACGTCCCGGCTGGACCCGCGGTCGCGCGCGTCGCACAGCAGCACCTGGACGTCGTCCGGCAGCGCGAGCGCCTCGCGGATCTCCTCGGGCGGATACGGGTGTCGACCGTAGAAGCCGTTCACAGCGACGACGAACGGGATGCGCCGGCGTTCGAAGAAGTCGATCGCGGCGAAACTGCTCTCCGGGCGGCGCACGTCGACCAGGACGACCGCGCCCAGCGCGCCCAGCGCCAGGTCGTTCCACATGAACCAGAACCGCTGCTGGCCGGGGGTGCCGAAGAGATACAGCACGAGGTCGTCGCCGATGGTGATGCGGCCGAAGTCCAGGGCCACGGTGGTGGCCGTCTTCTCCTCGATGCCCTCAAGGTCGTCGATGCCCATACCGGCGCTGGTCAGCGCCTCCTCGGTGCGCAAGGGGGCGATCTCGCTGACCGAGCCGACCATGGTGGTCTTGCCCACGCCGAAACCGCCGGCGATCAGGATCTTCACCGTGTCGGGCGCCGCCCGGGTGACGGTGTCAGAGTCGGCCAAGGCCGTCCCTCACTTTCTGCAGCAGGTCCAGGTCCTTCTCCGGTGCCTGGGAGACCGGACGCGGCGGACGGACGGAGATCCGGCCCGCCTCCAGCAGATCGCAGAGCATGATGACGACCACGCTCACCGGAAGGTCCAGCAGCGCGGCCAGTTCCGCGACGGCGATCGGCTCGGCGCACAGCCGCAGCATGCGCTGCTGCTCCGGCTGCGGCCGGGTGGCCCAGGTCGGCGGCGGGTCCACCGCGGTCACCGTCGTGATGAGGGTGAAGTCGGCGCGGCTGGGTCGGGTCCGTCCGCCGGTCAGGGCGAAGGGTCGTACGAGCCGGCCCGCCGTATCGCCTGCGCCCACCTCACGCGCCGGGGCCGGGCATGGGTCCGATACCGGCCCGCGGTGCCGCGCTGAGGTGCTCGCCGATCTTCTTCACCAGCATGTTCATCTGGTACGCCACCACGCCGACGTCGGCGCCCGCGTTGGTGAGCACGACGAGGTGGGCGCCCGGGCCGGCCGAGGTCAGGATCAGATAGCTGTTGGCCATCTCGATCAGCGCCTGGCGGACCGGGCCGCCGCGGAAGTCCATGCTCACGCCCTTGCTGAGGCTCATCAGGCCGGACGCGGTCGCCGCCAGCCGTTCCGCGTCGTCGCGCAGGAACCCGGTGGACTTGCTGACCACCAGGCCGTCCTCCGAGAGCACGACGGCGTGGTTCACCTCGGCGACCCGGTCCACGAGTCCGGTCAGCAACTGGTCGAGCTGGGTGTCGGTGGCGGGTATGGGGCGTGTCATGGCGTGTCCTTCGTCAGCTGTCGGCGGGCGGAGTCCGGGGAACGTGGGAGTCTGGGGCGGAAGTTCCGGCGTCTTCGTCCCGGGCCCGGAGCGTGCCCCGCTGGAACCCGGCGAGCGAGGAGGCGGCCTGCTCCGCGGTGAACTCCTCGACGTCCTCCTCGACGGCCCCCGCCTCCTCACGCAGTTCGGCAGCGAGACTGCTCTGCGGGACACGCCGGGGGAGGCGCGCCAGGCCGGGGGGCCGGGTGGGGGCGGGGCTGGTCCCGGGGGAGTGGGGGAAGCGGGCGGAGTCGGCGGCGGCCGGTGGGCCGGTGGGGGTGCCCGACGGGTCGGAGTGGCCGGTGCCGGTGTCCGCGTCGGTGGCGGCACCGGTGTGCGCCTCGGTGCCGGTGCCCGCCTCGGTGCTGGTGCCGGTGACCGCGTCGGTGCTGGTGCTGGTGACCGCGTCGGCCGGGGCGTCGGTGTCGGCGGGGGCGCCGGTGTCGCGGGAGCTTCCGGCCCGTCCGCTGCCCGCTGCGCCGTGCGGGCCCTCGGCAGGTCCGGCCTCCGGCGCGTCCTCGGCCACGGCCCTGTCGATTCCGTCCGTGTCCGCGTGCCCCGCGGCACCGGCTTCCACCCCGGTGCCCTCCGGAACCCCGGCGGCTCCCGGATCCTCCGAGCCGGCGGCGGTCTGCGCGCCGTGGGCGTGGTCGGACGCCTCCGTCCCGGCACCGTCCGCCTCCGCGTGTTCCCGCAGGCGGGAGTGCTCGCCCTCATCGACGGCGATGCGGCGCTGGGCCGCGAGGGGCGTGGCGCGGGGCATACGGGCGGGAGGGGTGGCGCCGTCCCGGGCCGGCTCCCTGGGCGGAGCCTCTCGTACGACGATGTCGTGCGGGAGCAGGACGATCGCCGTCGTTCCGCCGTACGGCGAGGGCCGCAGCGTGACGGCGATGCCGTGCCGGGTCGCGAGGCGGGCGATGACGAACATGCCGAGCCGGAGGTCGTCGGCCAGCGCCACCACGTCGAACTGCGGCTCCACCGCCAACTGCACGTTGAACGCGGCGTAGTCCTCCTCCGACATGCCGAGCCCGCGGTCCTCGATCTCCACGGCGAGCCCCTTGGCCACCATCGCCGCCCGCACCCCCACCGGACTCGGCGGCGGCGAGTACACCGTCGCGTTGTCGATGAGCTCGGCCAGCAGATGGATCACGTCGGCGACCGCCGGCGGCGCCACGTACACGTCCTCGTCGGTGTGCACCTCCACACGCGCGTACTCGGCCACCTCCCCGACCGCACTGCGCAGGATGTCGATCAGCGCCACCGGCTCCCGCCAGCTGCGCCGCGGCTGCTCCCCGCTGATGATGACCAGGTTCTCCTCGTACCGGCGCAACTGGCTGGCCGTGGAGTCGAGTTCGTACAGGCCCTTGAGGACGTCGGGGTCGGAGTGCTCGCGCTCCAGCGCGTCCAGCTTGGTCAGCTGGAGGTTGACCAGGTTCTGGCTCTGCCGGGCGATGCCGAGGATGACCTTCTGGAACCCGCGCCGGGTGTCGGCGAGTTCGACGGCCGTGTGCACCGCCGTGCGCTGCGCGGTGTTGAACGCCTGCGCCACCTGCCCCAGTTCGTCCCGCCCGTAGTCCAGCGGCGGCGTCGCGAGGTCCACGTCGACCTTCTCGCCCCGGTCGAGCCGCTCCACCACGTCCGGCAGCCGCTCCTCGGCCAGGCGCAGCGTCGCCTCGCGCAGACCGCGCAGCCGCCGGGACAGCGAGCGGGTGATCCGCCAGGACATGCCCACGCACAGCAGGAGGGCCACCAGCCCGCCCGCGCTCAGCGAGGCCGCCGTCAGCAGCAGGCTGTGCGCCTTGTCGGCGCTGCGGTCCAGCAGCGCCCGGGTCTGTTCCCGGACCAGCGCGCCGTACTGGTCCGACACCTTGATCAGTGCCGCGCGCCACTGCTTCTGCACGTCGGGCAGCGCGATCCTGCCGTCCGCGCCCGCCGCCGTCCGCGCCGCGAGGACCTGGTCCTCGATCGACTCCAGCGTCTGCCAGTCCGCGCCCTGCAGGATCCGCTCGGTCTGGGTCTTCGCGTTCCCGGTGAGCAGGGGCACGATCTGGTTCTCGACCAGCCAGCGGCGGGTGTTGACCAGTTGCGCGAACTGCGCCCAGGTCTTCTCGTCCATGGACCCGGCCGGCCCGGCCAGCGTGAGCTGCGTGTCCTCCTCCGACACCAGCTCCGCCGCGTGCTCCAGGGCGACGAGCGGACCGGCCTGGGAGGTGAGGTCGCCGTCGTCGACCTGGGACAGCTCCTGGAAGGCGTGGATCTGGTCGTCGATGATCGACGTGTACTGGTCCAGCGCCTGCGCCCCGGTGATGTCGGTGGGGTCGTCCACCTGCCCCCGGTAGTACTCCAGACTGCTCACCGACGCGACCACCGAGTACAGCCGGTCCTTGACGCGGGCCGGTGCCTGCTGGATCTCGTCGGCGCGGTCGACGAGTTTGGCGACCGCCGCGTCCGTCTTCTTCCGCTGCGCGTCCAGCGCCGCCCGGGAGCCCTTCGGCGAGGTCAGCCACACGGCCGACAGGCTGCGCTCCTGCTGCAGCGCGAGCGTGGCGTCGGTGCCCATGGCGCCGGTGGACCGGCTCAACTCCGTCTGCGTGCGCAGCCGCAGGCCCTCGCTGAACATCTGCGTCGTCGTCACACCCCACATGGCGGCGAGCGTGATGCCGGGCACCAGCGCCAGCAGGATCAGGGAGAGACGTATGGAGCCGACTCGGCGCCGGGCACCTGTCCGTGGAGACATCGTCGTCCTAGGAAACGATCAGCGGGGAGCGGGACGGGGCGGGAGGGAGTTCGAGGAGGGATCGGGAACGGAGGGAGGCGGATGGGGGACGGATGGGGGACGGAGTGTGGGATACGGCACATGGGGTGCTCAGGATGCTATCCGCACAAGTGACCGCACGTGGCACGCGTCACCGAATCTCTCGCGACAACGCGGCACGGACTGTCAGCGGGTGCCGTTGCCCGCGAACTTCGCCACCGCCGCCACGTTCGCCTTGGTCACGAACGCCGGCCCGGTGAGCACCGGCTGCTGCCCGCCGCCGCTGACGTTGCCGTTGGTCTTGTACAGCCACAGCGCGTCCACCGCGAGATAGCCCTGCAGATACGGCTGTTGGTCCACCGCGAACTGCACGTCGCCGTCCTGTACCGCCTTCACCAGGTCCTTGTTGAGGTCGAAGGTGGCGACCTTGGCCTTGCTGCCCGCCTGCCGCACCGCCTTGACCGCGGTCAGCGCGAACTGGGCGCCGTTGGCGACCACTTCGTCGATCGTCGGGTCCTGCCGCAGCCGGGAGGTGATCGCGGCGGCGACGGCACCGGCGTCGGTGCCCTCCACGTACAGGTTCTCGGTCTGCCCGCCGAAGGTCTTCTTCACGCCCGCGCAGCGCGCCTCCAGCGCCACGTTGCCCCGCTCGTGGATGACACACAGGGCGTGGGTGGCCCGGAGGCTGTCGAGCTTGTCGCCGACGGCCCGCCCCGCGAGGCTCTCGTCCTGCCCGAAGTACTCCAGCAGCCCCTCCGAACGCCAGGCGTCGATGCCGGAGTTGAGGCCGACCACCGGGATGCCGGCCGCCTCGGCCGCGGCCACCGGTGCCTTCATCGCCTGTGGTTTGGCGAGGGTGACGGCGATGCCGTCGGCCTTGTCGCGTACGGCGTCCCGCACCAGTTCCGCCTGCCCGGCCGCGTCGGGGTCGTTGGCGTACGTCAGGGCGATGCCGTCCTTGGCGGCCGCCGCCTCGGCCCCCTTCTTCACCAGGTCCCAGAACGTGTCGCCCTCGGGCGCGTGGGTGACCAGCGTGACCTTGTACCGGGCGCCCGCGCCGGCGTTGCCGAGGGCGCCCGTGGCGGAGCGGTCCTGGCCGTCCGACGCGGAGCAGCCGGCGAGCAGCAGGGCGACGGCGGCGGCCACGGCGGCGACCCGGGCGGGTCTGGGGGAGGCGGGAGGCGGGGGAGGAGTGTTCATGAGGGTGCGGCACCTCGCTGTGCGGCCGAGCAAGAGGAACGGCGAGACGGGGTCCCCGGCCGGCGTCCGACACGTCGTGGGCCGGGCGGAGACTCTCGCTGGGCCGGAGCCAATCGTGTGTGACCGCCGGTAGTCAAGTGATCAGCGACGTGGAGTGAGTTGTTGCTGCCGCATCGTGATGATGCCGCGGACCCCCGGCCGGTCCGGCGGCGTGGACCGGGAGACGCCCGGCGATGTCGGATTCCTTCGGTCGAAGCCATTGCCATGGAGGAAAACCGCGAACCGCAGGCCGTCTCCAGAGCCTCTTGCCGCCGTCCTCCCACTGTGGTGAGCTCCCGACGACGGTGGAGAGGACCCCTGATGACCACGGAACGCGTACTGTCCCCGCCCGCCACCGCGCACCCATGGCGGCGGCCGGCCCTCGTCGCACTGCTGCTCGGCGAGGCGATGAACCTGCTGGACGCCACGGCCAGGTCGCCGCGCCCGCGATCCACGCCGGCCTCGGCGGGCCGATGCGTGAGAAAGGGGACTGAGGGAGGAGGCGACTTCACCTGAGGGCAGAAAGAGGGCGGGCGGCCGAGCACCGTGCCCCTGCCGTATACACCGGCCGACCCCGACGCGGCATGGTCGGCCGGTGGACGCCGGTGGACGCCGGTGGACGCCGGTGCGGCGGTGCGTCGGCCCGCGCGCCGCCGCTACGGCTGCGCCGTCTCCAACCCCGGCGCCTCCGCCTCCAGATCCCCTGTCCCGGCCTGTGCCGCCCGCGCTTCCTTCCGGCGTTGCCGTCGGCTGCGGCGCGGTTCCTGGTCGGGCAGCCAGCCGAAGGTGAGGCAGCTGCCGACGGCCCCGAGGAGCAGGCCGATGAAGAAGCCGCCCAGATTCGAGGTGACCCAGGTGCCCAGGGAACACAGGATGCCGATGATCGAGTAGAACAGCCGCTGACCCGGACTGAGCACGGTCAGCAGCCCGCACAGCACCATCACGACCGGCAGCAGGTACCCGGCCAGGCCCTGCATGCCGATGTGCATGACGACCTTGAGCGAGGCCTTCTCCGTGAGCAGGATCTCCGCCCCGCCCAGCGCGAGCAGCAGCCCGCCCCAGAACGGCCGACGGGCCCGCCAACCGCGGAAGGCGGGCCGCCACCCCTGACGTGGAGTGTCCGAGTCAGACATCAGCAACCCGAGTCGCTGAAGCGGAGTTTCAGGCCCGGAAGCTTGAACACCGCCGCGGTCGTGGCGTAGTTGGTCTGCCGCAGGTTGTCGATGTGCACCGTGTCGGCCTGCTGGCTGAAGACACCCTTCGGCCCCTGCACGCCGGCCTTGTTCAGCTCGCTGGCGTCGTTGCCGATCTCGATGTTGGTGAACGCGGCGTCACCGCTCAGCTGGGTCGAGTCGGTGGTCAGGTCGCTCGCCTCCACCTTGGACGAGCCGCTGCCGGCGGTGATCAGCAGATTCGTGCCGCCGAGGTCGACGCTCTGGCACAGACTGTCCAGCGTCGCCTTCTTGATCGCGGAGGTGACGACCAGCACCTGGCCGCCGGTGTCGCCCTCGTTGGGGCTGTTCGGCGACATGTTGTCGAGCGCGCCGAACTGCTCGAAGCCGGTGCCGTTGAGCGACTTGGCGGTGACAGTGAAGGGCATGCCGGAGATCGAGAACGACACCCCCAGCGCTCCCTCGGCGGTCATGATGGCGAGGCCGGCCAGAGCGGCGACGGCGGGCACCGCCATCACCGCGGCACGGCGTGCCCGGACCCGGCCGCGTCTGGCGGGGTCGGCCCCGGAACCGCTTTCGGGATTCCGGGGTGTGTGCTCGGCGGACGAGGTGACGTCCGAGGACGAGGCCATTTCTGCTCCCATGTGCATAGTCAGTGCGGGTTGGGCATCAGCGGCGGCGTTGTCCTGGCGCGGACAGCGGCTGCGGACGCACGCCTCCTGCCAACTCCCGGCGGTTGGAAGGGCTTTCTCGTACTCCGCAGTAGCCGCCGAGGAAGTTACCGGTGGTTACATTCGAGGGTCAAGAGAGTTGTGGAAAAAGGGTGTCGATTGTGTTTCACCTGTGCTTCGGCGGGATGGACGGAGTCCGGACGGCGTCCGGACCGCGTCTTGAACGATCGTCAACTCCCGTTCGGACCCTTGACGTTGACTGAGCATCAGGTCTAGAACTGCCCTCGGCTTCCCCCGGATCCGTGGCGCCGGATCCCGCCGCGCGGCACCGTCCGCGTCTCCCGGACCCCTCCTTGTCCAGGACGGGCTGTCCAGCCCGACACCACCGATGGCCCGCACGGGCACTTCCCCCTGGGTCCGTGCCGGGCCGCCGTCCCGCCCGGCCCGGCCGTCGGGCCCACCCCCCGGGTCCGCGGCCGGTCACCGGCCGGTCGTCGTTGCCGGTCCGTCACGTACGGAGAAGGCGTAACGGGCCGGCACCGGCGGACGCCGACCGGCGTCCCCCCACCTTCCTCGCGCCACGTCGGAAGCCTTCCACCCTCAAACCCCCCTTCGGAAAGAGGTAACTCCCCCATGCGCACTCGCACCCTCGCCACCCTCGTCGGAGCCGCCGCCGCCCTCTCCCTGACGGCGGCCGTCCCCGCCTCGGCGGACGGCACCGCGGTCCTGACCACCGGCTCGGTCGGCGGCACCGCCGTCGCGGTCGGCGACGTCCTGACCGCGCCGCTGGCCAGCGGCACCTCCGCCACCCTGTACTCCAGCGCGACCGGCACCAGCGGCGTGAAGTGCACGTCCTCGACGTTCACCGCCACGGTCACCGACAACCCGGCCGCGCCGGGCACCGCCACCGAGTCGGTCGGCGCGCAGACCTTCGACAGCAGCAGCTGCACCAGCAACGTCGTCGGCGTGCTCGGGGTCAGCAGCATCACCGTCGACAACCTGCCGTACACCACCACCGTGACCTCGGACGGCACCCTCACCGTGACCCCGGCGAGCGGCTCCACCATCCAGACCACGGTCAAGCTCCGCACCCTGCTCGGCACCATCACCTGCGTCTACCAGGCCGCCGGCCTGACCGGCACGACGAGCAACGACGACGCCAGCATCAACTTCACCAACCAGGAGTTCACCAAGACGTCCGGTTCGTCGCTCTGCTTCAGCAGCGGCTACTTCACCGCCAAGTACGCCCCGGTGACCGACAACGGCGCCACGGTCTACGTCAACTAAGCGACACGGGGCCGTAGTTCAGCGCCGACGCAGACGCAGGGCCAGGGCGGCGCCGCCGGTGAGCGCCAACACCGCCGCGGCGCCGCCCGCCACCATGGGCGCGGACGGACCCGGGTCCGCGGTGGCGGTGGACGCGACGGGCG
Source organism: Streptomyces sp. 7R007 (assembly GCF_054850255.1). Taxonomy (NCBI): domain Bacteria; kingdom Bacillati; phylum Actinomycetota; class Actinomycetes; order Kitasatosporales; family Streptomycetaceae; genus Streptomyces; species Streptomyces sp. 7R007. The sequence continues at coordinate 120,625 of NZ_JBTWMV010000008.1, forward strand.
TGCTGTCGGGAGCGGAGGCCGCCGACCGCGCCGTGGCGGACGACGGGGCGGAAGAAGCCGCGGGGGAGGCGGTGCCGGGCGAACTTGTGCTCCGCTCCCGCTCCTTGCCGGGTGCCGGCGAGGACGGCGTGGCCGGTTCCGCGCTCTTGGCCGCCTTGAACACCACGTCCGAGCAGGAGTAGTAGGTGTCCGTCGTGCTGCTGTTCTGCCAGATCGTGTACAGCACATGGCGGCCCGTCCGGTCGGACGGCAGGGTCGCCGCGATGTGGTACGCGCCGTTCGTCAGGGGCGGGTCCTTGACCTCGGCAAACGGGTTCTCGGGCAGCTCCGACCAGGTCAGCGGCTTGGCGGGGTCGTAGCCGGGCTTGGTCAGGTAGAGCCGGAACGTGCCCGTGTGGGGGATCGTCGAGGTGTACGTCATCGTCAGCTTCGCGCCCGGCGTGAGGGTCGTCGCCGGCCAGTCGGCACGTGCCAGGTCCAGGCCCTTGTAGGCGGGCAGTCCGCCGCTGCACAGCTTGCCGTCCGGAATGGTCTGCCGGTCCCGGCCGCCGACGTCCGCCACCCGCTCGTTGTCCCAGAAGGTGAACGGCGCGCCGTTCGCGGCCACGGCGGCCTGGCAGGCGGCGGTCCTCGCGTCGGCCCCGCCGTCCGGGGAGCAGGCGTACGCCCTGCTGACCGGATCGGTGGGCGCGCCGTGCGCCCGCGCGGGACCCGCCGCCCACAGGGTCAGCAGGGCCGGGGTCGCGAGGGCGGCTGCCAGGGCGGTGCGGTGAACGGTCATCCGGGGCATCCGGAACGCCTCCTCGGCCGGCGTGGAACGGTGTGCTCCCGTGGAGTACGGCAGACCGGCCCGTCGCGTTCACCGGCGCGCCCTGCCTCCTCCCGCGTCGCACAGGGCGCCTGCGTCCCATTGAAAACCAACCGGTCGCCTCGTACTCTGACGTTCGCGGCGCCGGTACCTCGCCGTCCGGATCGTCGGCGTTTCGGGGGACGAGGGAGGGACATGCCTCAACTGCGGCGGTACCCCTGCGACTTGACGGCGGGTGACCTTCCGGGCCCCGGAACGCCCCCGCAGCCGCCCGGGCCCTGGACGGCCACCGTACCCCGTCGGCTCGTGCACCGCGCGGCCGTCGCGGAGACCCTGCTCACCGGCTGGCAGCGCACCGCGGCCGATCGCTTCACCCTGTTCGTCCAGTGGCCGCGCGCCCACCTGTTACACGTGTCCGCGGACCGGACGGCGTACGAACCGCTGCTCGTCGCGGAGACCGTCCGCCAGTGCGGGGCGCTCATCACCCACGCCGAGTACGGCGTCCCGCTCGACGACCGCTTCGTCCTGCAGACGCTCCACGTCGCCACCCGGCCCGAGCACCTCGCCGTCGGCGCCGCCCCCGCCGAACCCGTCGTCCACCTCGCCGCGACCCCGCTGCGCCACCGCGGTGGCCGCCCGACCGCGCTGGCCTGCGACGCGGAGGTGCGGCTGGGCGGCGAACGCGTCGCCACCGCACACCTGGACGTCAGCTGGACCAGCGCCGCCGTCTACCGCAGGCTGCGCGGCGGCCGTACCCCCGACACCGTCAGCGCGCTCCCGCCGCCGCCCGCCCTGCCCGCCGCGGCGGTGGGCCGGGCCGTGTCCGCGGACGTCGTCCTCGCCCCGCCCGACCGGCCCGGACGCTGGCAACTCCGGGTCGATACCGCGCACCCTGTTTTTTTCGACCATCCCCTCGATCACGTTCCCGGCATGCTGTTCCTGGAGGCCGCCCGTCAGGCCGCCTGGACCCGGTACGCGGGCCGGGCCGTGCCCGCCTCGTTCCGCGCCGCCTTCCATCGCTACGCCGAACTGGACAGTCCCGTCTGGATCGAGGCGGACGACGACGGAGAAGGGGGCGTCAGGGTGCGTGGATCGCAGGGGGAGTCACGGGTCTTCGAGTGTGCCGTCGGCACCGCCGTACCGTGAGATATCGTGTACGAGGAGTGAGAAACAAACGGCATGACCCGTTCTTTCCGGTCCCAGGAGTGTTCGGTTCCGTCCCAGGAGTGTTCAGTCGATGGCGAGGCAGTTACGAGCCGAGCAGACCCGCGCGACGATCATCACCGCCGCGGCCGACCTGTTCGACCGCCACGGCTACGAGTCGACCAGCCTGAGCGACATCGTCGAGCACGCGCAGGTCACCAAGGGCGCCCTCTACTTCCACTTCGCCGCCAAGGAGGATCTGGCCAACGCCATCATGGAGTTGCAGTCGCGGGCCTGGCGTGAGGTCGTCGAGGAGACGGACAAGCACGGCTACTCCTCGCTGGAGGCGCTGATCCGCATCACGTTCGGCATCGCGCGCCTGTCCGTCGAGGGCCCCATCCCGCGCGCCGGCCTCCGGCTCGCCACCGGCGCGGTCGACATACGGCCGCCGCAGACGCACCCGTTCACCGAGTGGCGGGACATCGCCTCCCGCAAACTCCACGGCGCCGTCAAGGAGTCGGACGTCCACCAGGACATCGACGTCGAGGCCGCCGCGCACGCCCTGGTCAGCTGGTTCGTCGGCACCCGGGTCGTGGGCCGCTCCGTCGAGCCGGTCGCCCGGCAGCCGCGCCGAGTGGCCGAGATGTGGCACGTCATGATCCGCGGGCTCGTCCCGGTGACCCGGCGCGCCCGCTATCTGAGCCTCGCCACCCGCCTGGAGCGGGAGATCAGCCGGCCGTGAGCCGCGCGGTACGGTGAGGCGCATGCCCCACACCCCCTCCGCGCCCGTGCTCCTCGGAAACGAACCCGGGTCGTTCCCGAGAAGCGTCCTCGCCGAGCGGCACCCCGCGATCATCCGCCAGGTACGGGAGGCCTTCCCGTACGGCCCCGCACAGCACCGCGCGCTCGACGCGCTGCTCGCCGCCTGCACCAAGGGCGTGGTCGAACCGCTGCCCGCCGACGCGCACGACCGGGACCGCTGGACGGCGTGGGGCCTCGACGACCAGGTGGGCCGCTCCTGGTTCGACCTGCCCTGGCTCTGGTCGGAGAGCTACTTCTACCGCCAACTCCTGGACGCCGTCGGCTACTTCGCGCCGGGCCCCTGGCAGGGCATCGACCCCTTCCGCCCGTTCAAGCTCGCCGAACTCGACGCCCCCGAGACCGACGCGGAACTCGCCGCCCTCGACGACCTCACCGACCGGCCCGCCGCCGAACGGACGGCCGCCCTGGTGCACGGCTCCCTCTGGGGCAACCGCGCCGACCTCGGCTTCCGCCTCTCCGTCACGCGCACCGAGGAGGCCGTTCCCGGCCTGGTCGCCGACGACAGCGAACGGCTGTGGCCGCTGCTGACGGGCACGCTCGGCGTGATCGCCGACAACGCGGGCCGCGAACTGATCCCCGACCTGCTGCTCGTCGCCCACCTCCTCGACACCGGCCGGGTCCGGCGGGCCGTCCTGCACGTCAAGCCCTACCCGTACTACGTCTCCGACGCCACGACGGCCGACGTGGTGGACGCGGTCCGCCGGCTGACCGGGGCGACGGGCGCCGCGGCCGCGTACGGACGCACCCTCTGGCAGGCCCTGACCGACGGCCGGCTCACCGTCCGCGCCCACCCCTTTAGCGCCGCGCCTCTGCCCTTCGCCGAACTCCCCGACGACCTGCGCGCGGACCTCGCCGAGATGTCCCTGACGATCGTCAAGGGCGACCTCAACTACCGCCGTCTGGTGGGCGATCGCCGCTGGCCGGCCACCACGCCCTTCCGTGACGTCACCGCGCACTTCCCCGGCCCGGTGGCCACCCTGCGCACCCTCAAGTCCGACGTCGTCACCGGCCTCGCCCCGCAGACGGAGGCCGCCCTGGACGCGGCGGAGGGACAGCGCTGGCGCACCGCCGGGACGCACGCCCTGATCCAGGTGCGGGCGTAGGCGATCAACCCGCGGTCACCGGCAGTGACTTGATGCCGTTGATGAAGTTGGACGCCAGTCGCCGGGCCGGCCCCGCGGTCCGCAGCACCGGCAGGGCGCGCAGCGTCTCCTCGTACAGCACCCGCAGTTGCAGCCGGGCGAAGTGCGCGCCCAGGCAGACGTGGGGACCGTCCCCGAAGGACACGTGCGGGTTCGGCGTACGGGACAGGTCGAGGCGGTCGGGGTCGGTGAAGACCCGCTCGTCGCGGTTGGCGGAGGCGTGGAAGACGACCACCTTCTCCCCGGCGCGGATGCGTCGTCCGGCCAGTTCGGCGTCGTGGGCGGCGGTGCGCCGGAAGGTTAGGACGGGCGGATGCGCGCGCAGCAACTCCTCGACCGCCGTGCCGAGTTCCACCGTGCCCGAGCGCAGCGCCGCGTACGCCTCGGGGTGTTCGGCCAGGGCCAGCAGGCCGCCGGGGGCCGCGCTGCGCACGGTGTCGTTGCCGGCGACGGTGAGCAGGAAGAAGAACATCTCCAGCTCGGCGCCGGCGAGTTCGGGATCACGTGCGAGGGTGGTCAGCACGTCGTCGGCGGGATGGTCCCGTTTGTACGCGGCCAGTTGCCGGGCGTAGGCGAACATGTCCCGCAGCATCGCGGGGGAGCGCGGGTTGACCGGCTTGCCCGCCGCGTCCAGCACGGGCGGGCCGGCCTCGTCCGGGTCCTGGTAGCCGATGACGCGCCGCGTCCAGTCCAGCAGCAGACCCCGGTCGCCGGCCGGCACCCCGAGCAGGTCGGCGAGGTTGAGCAGCGCGTAGTCGTCGGTGACGGCGCCGACGAGGTCGACGCTGCCGTCCCCGTCCCGCGCCGCCTCCAGCGCCCGCGCGAACAGGGTGCGCGCCCGCTCCCGCGCGAGGGTGCCGAAGCGCTCGATACGCCCGGGCGTGAAGGCCCGGCTCACCAGCCGCCTCAACCGGCCGTGGTCCGGCGGGTCCTGGTTGAGCATCATGCGCCGGATGAACGGCAGGTCGTCCGGATCGGGATCGCGGATCTGGGTCGCCCCCACGCGGGAGGAGTACGTCGTCGTGTCCTTCAGCACCCGCACGACATCCGCGTGCCGGGTCACCGCCCAGAACCCGGGACCGGCCGGCCAGCCCAGCACCTCGGGCTCGTCCTGCCAGGCCACCGGGTGATGGTCCCGCAGGACCCGGTAGGCGGCGTACGGCACCCCGGCGCCGTACTGGCGGGGATCGAACACGTCCGGAACCGGCGGGGCCGCGCGCACAGTCATGCGACCACGGTGACGGGGCGGACGACCGTCGGCAAGGGAACGCGGCGGGCATGCGGGGCGCCGACGCGGTGTTGGCTCGGGTGACGCCGACCGGCCTCACCGGACGAAGGACGAAGGGGACCCGAGGACATGCTGCGCATCGGAGTGGCACCACACCGCCTGTGGCCCGCACGGGAGGACGAGACCGACGGAGTACCGGAGACCGCGCGCACCGCCGAACGCCTGGGCTTCGACCACGTCTTCGCGAGCGGGCACGCGGTGGCGGGCGACACCGGTGTGACCCCCGACCCGCTCGTCCTGCTCTCCGCCGTCGCCGGGGCGACCGAGCGGATCGGCCTGGTCACCAGCATCCTCGTGCTGCCGTTGTACAACCCGCTGCTCGTCGCCCACCAGGCCGCCACCCTGGACCGGCTCTCCGGTGGCCGGTTCGCGCTGGGCGTGGGCACGGGGTGGGACGCGGCGGAGTTCGCGGCGGTCGGCGTCCCGTTCGCCGGACGGGGCAGACGGTTCGACGAACAGCTGCACACCGTACGGGAGTTGTGGCGCGGTGAGGGGCGGGCCCGGCTCGGGGTGCTGCCGCGTACGCCGGGCGGGCCGCCGGTGTGGATCGGCGGGCAGAGCGACGCGGCGCTGCGCCGGGCGCTCCGGTACGGCGACGCCTGGCACGGGTCGGGGATCGACGCCGCCGGGCTCACCGAGGTGCGGCGGCGGCTCGCCGCCCTCGGCGAGGAGACGGGCCGCGACCCGGGAACGCTGGGCCTGACGGCCGGGGCCTTTCTCGTGCCGCCGGGCTTCACCCCGGTCGTGCAGCCGCCGGGGCGCCCGCTCGGCGGGCCGACGGCGAGCGCCGAGAGCGTACGGGAGGAGCTCGGGGCCCTGGCCGAGGCGGGGCTGACGGCCTGCTCGCTGTGGCTGCCGGTCGCGTCGGAGGCACTGGGGGACGGGCTGGCGTGGGTCGCGGAGGAGGTGCTCGCGCACTTCTCCCAAGGGTGAGCGCCGGCTCCTGCCGCCGGCGTGCCGGTGCGGCTGCCCAGGGCGATGGTTCGGCCTTCTCCGGAGAGTGACGTTGCGGCCGACAAATCTGTGGTGATCATGACAATTCCCTGATAGGCATGCCGCATGACGTCACGTCGATTACGGGCGGGAATCCTGAGACCGGCGGTCGCCCTGGCCGCCCTGACCCTCCTCCTCGCCGCGTGCGGCGACGACGGCGGTGACTCCTCGTCCAGGAGCGGCGGCCGTACGAAGGTGACGGTCGCCGCCCTGCCGCTGACGGACGTCGCCGCCCTCTACATCGCCCGGGACCGCGGACTGTTCGCGAAAGAAGGGCTGGACGTGCGCATCCAGCCCGTCCAGCAGAGCATCCAGGCGCTGCCCGCCCTGGCCAGGGGGCAGGTCGACTTCATCGCGGGCGCGAACTACGTGACGTTTCTCCAGGCCGACGAGAAGGGCACGCTCGACCTCCGCATCCTCGCCGAGGGCGCGCGCACGGCACCGCACATGATGGATCTGCTGGTGCCCGAGGACTCGAAGATCACCAGCGTCGGCGACCTCGCGGGCAAGAAGGTCGCCGTCAACATCCTCAACAACGTCCAGTCGCTCTCGCTCAACGCGATCCTCGACGCCCGGCACGTCGGCCGCCCCGTCTACCGGCAGATCGCCTTCCCGCAGATGGGCGCCGCGCTGGAGCGGGGGCAGGTGGACGCCGTGCACGCCGTGGAGCCCTTCGACAGCGCGATCCAGGGCCAGTTGAAGGCGAAGGTGCTGCTGGACGGCGGGTCGGCGCCGGTGCAGTCCCTGCCGATCAGCGGATACGTCACCACACGGCAGTACGCCGGCGGGCACCTGAAGGCCGCCGAGGCGTTCCGGCGCGCGATCGAGGCCGCCTCCCGGCTCGCCGCGGACGACCCGTCGGTCGTGCGCGCCGAACTCCCCGAGTACACCAAGGTGACCGCGGACCAGGCCAAGTCGATCCACCTGCCGGCCTACCCCGCCACGGCCGACCCGGCCCAGCTGCGCCGCCTGGTGCACCTCATGCGCAGTCAAGGGCTGTTGAAGAAGGACGTCGATCCGTCGACGCTGATGGTGAAGTGAGGCGTGGCGAGACAAGGAGGCGCGCGGCCCGGCCGCCTGAGGGTGCGTCAGGACCGTTGGCTGGGCGTGCTCGGCGTGCTGGTGGCGTTCGGTGTCTGCGAAGTCGTCGGTCGTGCGGGCCTCGTCCGGCGCGGCTACCTCCCGCCCGCCTCCGAAGTCCTCGCCCGTGCCGTCGAGTTGGCGGGTGACGCGTCGTTCCTGTCCGAGGTGGGCGTGACCTTGCGGGCCTGGGCGCTGGGGCTCGGCCTCGCGATCGCCCTCGCCGTACCGCTCGGTCTGCTGCTGGGCAGCGTGCCGGTCGTCGACTCCGCCGTCCGCGTGATCGTCGAGTTCCTGCGGCCGTTGCCGTCGGTGGCGCTGATCCCGCTGGTCTCCCTGCTCCTCGGCACCGGCACCGAGACCGAGGTCACGCTGATCACGTACGCGTCGGTGTGGCCGATCCTGTTCAACACGGTCTACGGGCTCGGCGAGACCGACCCCCTCGCCAGGGAGACCCTGCGCGCCTTCGGCTTCGGCCGCCTGTCGGTCCTGCTGCACGTCGAACTCCCGGGCACGGCCCCCTTCATCGCCGCGGGCATCCGCATCTCGGCCGCCGTCGCCCTGATCCTCGCCGTCGCCACGGAACTCCTCTCCGGCTTCGGCGAGGGCCTCGGCATCTTCATCGCCCAGGCGGGCCTGTCCACGGACGGCACCCGCGACGTCCTCGCGGGCGTGGTCTGGGCCGGCACGCTGGGCCTGGTCGTCGACGCCGCCCTGGTGCGCTGCGAACGCCGCCTGTTTCCCTGGACACCGGAACGCAGGGCGTCGGCGGGGCGGGGGTGAGGGGGAGTGCGCGGGGGCGGGGAGAAGCGGTGGTTCAGCGTCGCGAGCGGGGGCGGGGAGAAGCGGTGGTTCGCCGCCGCGCGCGCGTCCGGTGTCCGCCGCCCGGCGGTCACGCTCCGCCACGCCCTCCTGCGTCTCCTCGTCCTCCTCCTGGCCCTCGCCGCCTGGCAGTCGGCCGCCCGCGCGCACGGCAGCGTCTACTTCCCGCCGCCCGTCCGCATCGCACGGCACGCCTACGACCTGTGGTTCTCCGGACCCGTCCGGCACCTGTTCCTGACCGAGGCCGCCGTCGGCAACATCCTGCCCAGCCTCGGCCGGATGGCCGCCGGGTTCGGGATCGCCGCCGTCGCCGGCGTCGCCCTCGGCGTGGCCGTGGGGCGGTCGCGGTCGGCGTACGCGCTGTGCAACCCCGTGCTGCAGTTCGCGCGCGCCGTGCCGCCGCCGGCGCTGGTCTCCGTCTTCGTGGTCGTCTTCCCCTTCGGCACCCCGATGCAGATCGCGTCGATCGCCTTCAGTGCCGTCTGGCCGGTCCTCGTCAACTCGGCGGAAGGAGCCCGCGCCACCGATCCGCTGCGCCTCGACGTCGCCGCCGTCCTGCGCCTGGGCCCCCTCGAACGCCTCCGCTTCCTGATCCTGCCCTCCGCCCTGCCGCGGATCTTCGCCGGCCTGCGCCTGGGCCTGTCGCTCTCCCTGATCCTCATGGTCTTCTCGGAACTCCTGCCGGGCACCGCCAACGGCATCGGCTTCACCCTCACCGACGCCCAGTCCCGCTCCGACCTGCTCACCGTATGGGCGGCCCTGCTCCTGCTCGGCGCCCTCGGCTACCTCCTCAACACCGCCCTGCTGGCGGTGGAACGACGGCTCGTCCACGATCCCCAGGCCAGGTGAGGGACCCGCATGCTCCGCCTCGACTCGCTCGGCCAGCGCTACGGCGACCAACGCGTCCTGCACGACATCACCCTCACCGTCCCCGACGGGCAGCTCCTGTGCGTCACCGGTCCCTCCGGCTGCGGCAAGTCCACGCTGCTGCGCACCGTCGCCGGCCTGCTGCCCGCCCACGACGGCACGGTCACACTCGACGGCACGCCCGTCACCGGCGTCCCCGACCGGCTCGCGGTCGTCTTCCAGGACTACGGCCGCTCCCTGCTGCCCTGGCTCACCGTCCGCGACAACGTGGCCCTTCCGCTGCGCCGCCAGGGCCTGTCCCGGGCCGAACGGCGGGCCGAGGCCGAGCGGATACTGCAACGCGTCGGCCTCGACGGCGCCGGCCGCCGCCACCCCTGGCAGCTGTCGGGCGGCATGCAGCAGCGCGTCGCCATCGCCCGCGCCCTGGTCTGCCGTCCGTCCCTGCTGCTGATGGACGAGCCCTTCGGCTCCCTCGACGCGCAGACCCGTGAGGACCTGGAGGACCTCCTGCTGGAGGTCCACCGCACCGACGGCGCGACCATCGCCTTCGTCACCCACGACATCGACGAGAGCGTCTACGTCGGCGACCGCGTCGTCGTCCTGTCCCCGGGTCCGGCCTCCCGCGTCGTCCTCGACCTGCCCGTCGCGCTGCCGGACCCGCGCGACCAGATCGTCACCCGGGGCCTGCCGGAGTTCGTGGCGCTGCGGGCCGAGGTCGGACGGGCGGTACGGGGCGCCTGAGACCGGCGGCTCAGGGGGCGCGCACGTCCTGCCACACCATCGGGTGGTCCGACGTCGGCACCGTCGTGCCGTCGCCCATGAGCCGGCACCGGGGTCGTCGGACATCGGCCAGAACACGCCGTTCGAGCCGGGCACCAGACCCTCGGACGGGATGACGTGGTCGACACGGAGGTCGCCGGGGCTGGTGTCACTGAAGTCGCCGGTGTCGTAGGCCGGATCGCCACAGGAGCGCTGGGGTGAAGTGGTACGGGATGTGGACCGGCCACGCGGCGTCACAAGAGCCCGCCAGAGCTCCCGGATTCGCCCTCGGTTCACGCGATGGTGTGATCATGTCCCGGCCCGTGGATGCCGCCGGAGGGCCATGGGTAGGGCCCGGCCATGACGCAGCAGCCCTTCGAACTCCCGCACTTCTACATGCCGTATCCCGCGCGGCTCAACCCGCACGTCGACGAGGCCCGCGCCCACTCGACCACGTGGGCGCGCGAGATGGGCATGCTGGAAGGCTCCGGGATCTGGGAGCAGTCCGACCTCGACGCGCACGACTACGGCCTGCTCTGCGCCTACACCCACCCCGACTGCGACGGCCCCGCCCTCTCCCTGATCACCGACTGGTACGTGTGGGTCTTCTTCTTCGACGACCACTTCCTGGAGACGTTCAAACGCACCCAGGACCGCGCCGGCGGCAAGGCCTACCTGGACCGGCTGCCCCTGTTCATGCCCCTCGACCTCGCCACCCCCGTGCCCGAACCGGAGAACCCGGTCGAGGCCGGTCTCGCCGACCTGTGGGCGCGCACCGTGCCGTCGATGTCCGTCGACTGGCGCCGCCGTTTCGCCGTCGCCACCGAGCACCTGCTCAACGAGTCCCTGTGGGAGCTGTCCAACATCAACGAGGGGCGCATCGCCAACCCCGTCGAGTACATCGAGATGCGCCGCAAGGTGGGCGGCGCGCCCTGGTCGGCGGGGCTCGTGGAGTACGCCACCGCCGAAGTCCCCGCCGCCGTCGCCGGATCCAGGCCCCTGCGGGTGCTGATGGAGACCTTCTCCGACGCCGTCCACCTGCGCAACGACCTCTTCTCCTACCAGCGCGAGGTCGAGGACGAGGGCGAGAACAGCAACGGCGTCCTCGTCCTGGAGACCTTCTTCGGCTGCACCACCCAGGAGGCCGCCGACACCGTCAACGACATCCTCACCTCCCGTCTGCACCAGTTCGAGCACACCGCCCTCACCGAGGTGCCCGCGCTCGCCCTGGACCACGGTCTGGGCCCGGACGAGGTCACCGCGATCGCCAGGTACACGCGGGGACTTAAGGACTGGCAGTCCGGCGGACACGAGTGGCACATGCGCTCCAGCCGCTACATGAACGCACGCGCGCGCAGCGCGCAGCCGTGGCAGGCCCTGACCGGCCCCGGCACCTCCGCGGCCGACGTCGGCGCGCTGCTCGCGGCGGCCGGCGCCGAGCGCCTGCGCGCGTACACGCACGTGCCGTACCAGAAGGTCGGCCCCTCCCTGCTCCCCGACTTCCACATGCCCTTCCAGGTCGAGCTCAGCCCCCACCTGGACGGCGCCCGCCACCGCCTCACCGCCTGGGCGCACGCCATGGGCATCCTCCAGGAGGGCGTCTGGGACGAGGACAAGCTCGCGGCCTACGACCTCGCCCTGTGCTCGGCGGGAATCGACCCTGACGCCACACCCGAGGCACTCGACCTCAGCGCGCAGTGGCTGGCCTGGGGCACCTACGGCGACGACTACTACCCGCTCGTCTTCGGCCACCGCCGCGACCTCGCCGCCGCCCGGCTGACCACCCGGCGCCTGTCCGACTGCATGCCCGTCGCCGGCGAGGCGGCCCTCGTCCCGGCCGACGGCATGGAGCGCGGCCTGACCGACCTGTGGGCGCGCACCACCGCGCACATGACCGTGGAGCAGCGGCGCCAGCTCAAGGACGCGGTCAACGTCATGACCGAGAGCTGGGTGTGGGAGCTGTCCAACCAGCTCCAGAACCGCATCCCGGACCCGGTCGACTACCTGGAGATGCGCCGCGCCACCTTCGGCGCCGACCTCACCATGGGCCTGTGCCGGATGGGCCACGGCCCGGCCGTCCCGCCCGAGGTCTACCGCAGCGGCCCCGTCCGCTCCCTGGAGAACGCCGCCGTCGACTACGCCTGCCTCGTCAACGACGTCTTCTCCTACCAGAAGGAGATCGAGTACGAGGGGGAGATCCACAACGCGATCCTGGTCGTGCAGAACTTCTTCGGCATCGACTACCCGACCGCCCTCGCGGTCGTGCACGACCTGATGACCCAGCGCATGCAGCAGTTCGAGCACGTCGTCGCCCACGAACTACCCGTCGTGTACGACGACTTCGAGCTCTCCGAGGAGGCGCGCGAGGTCATGCGGGGCTATGTCGCGGACCTGCGGAACTGGCTGGCGGGCATCCTCAACTGGCATTGCAGCGTCGACCGTTACAAGGCCGAGTACCTCGCCCGCCGCACCCACGGCTTCCTACCGGACCAGGCTGCGGCCGTCGTACTGCACTGAACCTTTTCGTGCGGAACGAGGCATTCGGGGAACTTTGGCGGGATGCCGGGAGTCCTTCGAGGTAAGGGGAACAGACCACAGAACACACGGGGGTGTTCGAACCGTGACCGACATCATCGAAAGGACCACCGACGACAGCACCTGGAAGGCGGCGCCCGCCGAGGACGAACTGACGCCGTACGCGGCGCGGTTACCCGTCCCGCCGGTCCTGCGCCCCGCGCACGGCGACGTCCTGCGCGAGACGGAGATCGCCCTGCGCCCGACCTGGGTGCGCCTGCACCCGCAGCTCCCGCCGACCCTGATGTGGGGCTACGACGGCCAGGTGCCGGGACCGACCATCGAGGTGCGCCGCGGGCAGCGCGTCCGCATCGCCTGGACCAACCGGATCCCCAAGGGCAGCGAGTTTCCCGTCACGTCGGTGGAGGTGCCCGGCCGCGCGCCGGGCACCCCGCCCGCGTCGACGGAGCCCGGCCGCGAGGGCGTCGAGCCGAACGAGGACGTCGCCGCCCTGCCCGCGTGGACGGTGACCCACCTGCACGGGGCACAGACCGGCGGCGGCAACGACGGCTGGGCGGACAACGCCGTCGGCTTCGGCGACGCCCAGCTCTCCGAGTACCCGAACGACCACCAGGCGGTGCAGTGGTGGTACCACGACCACGCCATGAACATCACCCGGTGGAACGTGCACACGGGCCTGTACGGCACCTACCTCGTCCGCGACGCCGAGGAGGACGCCCTGGGACTGCCCTGCGGCGAGCGGGAGATCCCGCTGCTGATCGCCGACCGCAACCTCGACACCGACGAGGACGGCCGCCTCAACGGCCGGCTGCTGCACAAGACGGTGATCGTCCAGCAGAGCAACCCGGAGACCGGCAAGCCGGTCACGCTGCCCTTCACCGGCCCGTACACCACCGTCAACGGCCGCATCTGGCCCTACGCGGACGTGGCCGACGGCTGGTACCGCTTCCGGCTGGTCAACGTCTCCAACGCGCGCATCTACGACCTCGTCCTGGTCGACGAGGACGGACACCCGGTGCCGGGCGTCGTCCACCAGATCGGCAGCGACGGCGGACTGCTGCCCCGCCCGGTCCCGGTCGACTTCGACGACGCGCTGCCCACGCTGACGGCGGCCCCGGCCGAGCGCTTCGACCTGCTGGTCGACTTCCGCGGCCTGGCCGGCAAGAAGCTCCGCCTGGTCAACAAGGGCCGCAACCAGCCGCCCGGCGTACCCGACCCGGCCGGCGACGTGCGCTACCCGGCGGTCATGGAGTTCCGTGTCCACGCGAACGGGCAGACGGACACCTTCGAACTGCCCGAGGTGCTCTCCGGCTCCTTCCGCCGCCTCACGCACGACGTCCCGCACGGCCACCGCCTGATCGTGCTCACCCCGCCCGCCACGACGGGGGCCGGCGGCCACCCGGAGATCTGGGAGATGACCGAGGTCGAGGACCCCGGCACCGTGCAGATCCCCTCGGACGGCGTCATCCAGCTCACCGGAGCCGACGGCACGACGAGGACGTACCGGCGCACGGCCCGCACCTTCAACGACGGCCTGGGCTTCACCGTCGCCGAGGGCTCCTACGAGCAGTGGAGCTTCCTCAACCTCGCGCCGATCGTCCACCCCATGCACATCCACCTGGCCGACTTCCAGCTCCTGGGCCGCGACGCCTACGACGTCTCCGGCTTCGACCCGGCCGTGGGCGGCACTCGCACGCCGATCGCGTACGACGCGGCGAGGCCACTGCCGCTCGCGCCCAACGAACTGGGCTACAAGGACGTCTTCCGGGTGCCGGGCGGGCAGATACTGCGCGTCCTGGGCCGGTTCGACGGCGCGTACGGCCGGTTCATGTACCACTGCCACCTCCTCGAACACGAGGACATGGGCATGATGCGGCCCTTCGTCGTCATGCCCGAGGAGGCGATGAAGTTCGACCACGGCGGGGCGCACGGCGGCCACGGAGAGGGTCACACGGGCTGACCCTCGACCCGCGCCGCGTGCGCCACGGCGGCTCGCGCCAGCGCCCGGACCATCGGGTGCGGGCGCGAGCCGTCCTCGTACAGCTCCGGCTGGAAGAGGGAGGCCAGGAAGAAGGGGTGGCCGGGCAGTTCGGCCATCCGGACGTGACCGTCCTCGTCGTGGCCGCAGAAGCGCATCCCGTGGGCGCGCAGCGTGTCGAGGTGGCGGGAGGGACCGTACCGGCAGAAGTAGCGCTCGACCGTCCGCTCCGAGCCGATCACCTCCTGCGCGAGCGAGCCGGGCTCCAGCAGCACCACGCCCTCGTGGCCGACGAGCGAACAGGCCAGCGGCTCGATGAGCAGGTCCTCGGCCTCGGGGTCGCTCTCCGCGTGCGCCACCCGCGTCAGCCCGCACACATGGTGGGCGAACTCCAGCAGGGCGTGCTGGAATCCGCCGCACGTGCCGAGGAAGGGGATGCCCTCCTCGCGCGCGGTGCGGATGGCGGACAGCACCCCCGCCTGACTGCGGTACGGGCTGCCGGGCACGACCCACACCGCGTCGAACCCGCGTACGGCGTCCGGGGCTTCGGCGTCCTCGGAGGGGATCCAGTAGGCGTCCAGGACGAGCCGGTCGCGCCGGGCGAGGGCGTCGAGCTGGAGCGGGATGCGCGTGTGCGCGACCACGTTCGGGGAGCGGTCGCCGACGAGGGCGACCCGCGCTGCGGTGTTCGTCATGCCGTCCATCGTGGGCGCACCGGCCCGATCGCGTCCAACGATGATCTGTGCACTCCCGATAAGGAATCCTGATGCGACACTGGCGCGCATGGACCCGCACCTCCTGCGCACCTACGTCACCGTCGCCCGTCTCGCCTCCTTCTCCGAGGCCGCCCGCGCCCTCGGGTACACCCAGTCGGCGGTGTCCCAGCACATCGCCGCGCTCGAACAGGACCTCGGCGCGACCCTGCTCACCCGCCGCCCGGTCGCCCCCACGCCGGCCGGCGAACGCCTCCTCGAACACGCCGGCCCGCTGCTGCTGCGCCTGGACGCGGCCCGCGCCGACGTCGTCCGGATGGCGAGCGCGCCCGAGCACGGGCTGACCCTCGCCGCCGCGCCGACCGCCCTGGCACCGCGCGCCCTCGCCGCCCTGCCCCCGGCGGGCGTCACCCTGCGGGTGCTGCCCCGCGAGGAGATCCCCGCGGCCGTCGCCACCGGCGCGGCCGACCTCGGCCTCGTCGACGGCCTCGCCGCCCCCAGCGACCCCCTGCGGCTGCCCGACGTGGCCCCGCTGACGACGTACGGCGTGGACGAGGAGCAGGTCTGCGTCCTGCTGCCCGACACCCACCCCCTGGCCCGGCGCCGCGGCCTGCGCCTCGGCGACCTCGCCGACGCCCGCTGGCTGGACGCCCCCGACGCGGGCCTGCCGCTGACCCACCTGCGCGCCGCGGGCGGCGGCCACGGCTTCCGCCCCGGCCTGCGCTACACCGGCACCGACGTGCGCACCCTCACCGCCCTCGCCGCCGCGGGCCACGGCCTGACCCTGCTGCCCCGCACGGCGGCGACGGACGTCCCGGGCACGGCGGCGGTCCCCGTCACCCACCCCCGCGTCGTGCACCGCACGGAACTGATCCACATGGGCGCGCTGCGCGGCCCGGCGCGACACCTGGCGGACACGCTCAGCGCCCATCCTTCCCGCCCCTGACCATCCGTCAGTCTCACTCTTTCGTGGCTCGTCGCGCGCCGGCGCTCCGGGTAGTGCTCCAGCCGGAGGCGAGCCATGGAACACACTGCGTTGCGTCCCAAGCCGATGCCCGGGCGGGAACCCGGTGACGGCACCGAGCGCGGGAGAGGGACCAGGCCGGGACCGGCCCGGCGGCCGCATGCCGCGCGCCGCCGTGCGCGCCGGCTCAGGGCCGTGCTGTTCGGTCTCTTCGTCGGCACCGTCCTGGTGCTGTCCGGCGTGGGCCTCGGCACCGTCGGCGCCACGGTGATCGGCCTGAGCAGGCTGGCCGAGCTCCAGCGCCACGCCCCGCAGCCCCCGCAGGCACCCGGCAGCCCCGCGCCGTCCCCGGCTCCGACGGCCTCGCCCGTGCCCGCCGCCACCCTGGGCGTGGAGGCCGTGGACGCCGAGAAGGCCGGGGCCCTGGTCGTCGGCGTGCACGTTCCCGGCCCGGGCTACACGGCCGGCCTCGTCCGCGGCGACGTACTCCTCGCGTTCGGCAGCACCCGCGTCGACACCGCCGCCGACCTCGCCCGCGCCGTCGCCCGCGCCCGCCCCGGCACCGAGGTGACCCTGACCGTCCGCCACCGCAGCGGCGGCTACCAGCAGCTGACGGCGGTCCCCGGCGTCGTCACCTGACCCCTCCCCGCGCCCCGCAGCGAAAACCGCTGGCCCGTCCCGGGCGGACGTACGACGATGGCCCCATGATGAGCACCCTCCTCAC
Source organism: Streptomyces sp. 7R007 (assembly GCF_054850255.1). Taxonomy (NCBI): domain Bacteria; kingdom Bacillati; phylum Actinomycetota; class Actinomycetes; order Kitasatosporales; family Streptomycetaceae; genus Streptomyces; species Streptomyces sp. 7R007. The sequence continues at coordinate 137,263 of NZ_JBTWMV010000008.1, forward strand.
CTTCCTCGGTGCCTGCACCCTCATCGCCGCCTCGCCCGGTCCGAGCACGGTGCTGATCATCAAGCAGTCCCTGCGCAGCAGACGGTCCGGCTTCCTGACCGTGCTCGGCAACGAGACCGGCGTCTTCGTGTGGGGCGTCGTCGCCGCGCTCGGCCTCACCGCGCTGCTGGCGGCCTCCGAGGTGGCGTACGACGTGATGCGTGTCGTCGGCGCGGTCGTCCTCGTCGGCTTCGGCGTGCAGACCCTGCGCCAGGCGCGCCGCGGCCGGGCGGAGGCGGACGAGGCGTGGGAGGGAGCCGGGAAGAGCGGCTGGGCCGCCTACCGCGGCGGCCTGCTGATGAACCTCGCCAACCCCAAGGCGGCGATCTTCGCGATGTCCTTCCTGCCGCAGTTCGTGCCGCAGGGTGCCCCGCACCTGCCGGCCATGACCGGCCTCGCCGCGCTGTGGGCGGTGTACGAGATCGGTTACTACAGCCTGTACGTGTGGTTCGTCGGCCGGATGCGGACGGTGCTGTCCCGCGCCGGGGTGCGCCGGCGTCTGGAGCAGGTCTCCGGCGGCGTGCTGCTCCTGCTCGGCGTCCGCCTCGCCCTGGAAAGCTGACGGCGTGCCCGCGAGCCGTGCGGACCGGCTCGCGCCGCCCCTGCGCTGCGGGCAGGATGCTGCCCGTAGAGGTGTCTCGTCCCACCGCCCACGGAGGTCCGGATGACCGGCAGCCCGCTCGCGTCCTTCACCGCCGACGACTACCGGGCCCGCATGCGCCGCGCCGCCCAGGCGGCGGCCGACGCCGGTCTCGCCGCGCTCCTGGTCGCGCCGGGCCCGGACCTGGTGTGGCTGACCGGCTACGCGCCCACCGCCGTCACCGAGCGGCTCACCCTCCTGGTCCTCGCCCCCGGCCGCGCCCCCGTCCTGGTCGTCCCCACCCTGGAGGCCCCGGACGCGGCGAAGGCGCCCGGCGCGCCCGCCCTGAACCTGCGCGACTGGACCGACGGCAAGGACCCCTACGCCGCCACCGCCGCCCTCCTCGACGTCAACGGCCACGTCGGCATCAGCGACAACACCTGGGCGATGCACCTGCTCGGCCTCCAGCGCGCCCTGCCCGCCACCTCCTACGTCTCCCTCACCGAGGCCCTGCCGATGCTGCGCGCCGTCAAGGACGCGGCGGAACTGGAGCTGATGGCGGCCGCGGGAGCGGCGGCGGACCAGGCGTTCGAGGAGATCCGGAAGGTTCCCTTCGCCGGCCGCCGGGAGACCGAGGTCGGCGCCGAGCTGGCCGACCTGCTGCGGCGCTTCGGCCACTCCCAGGTCGACTTCACCATCGTCGCCTCCGGCCCGAACGGCGCCAACCCGCACCACGAGGTCGGCGACCGCGTCATCGAACACGGCGACATGGTCGTCCTCGACTTCGGCGGCCTCAAGGACGGCTACGGCTCCGACACCTCCCGCACCGTCCACGTCGGCGAACCCACCGACGAGGAACGCCGGGTGCACGACATCGTGCGCGAGGCCCAGGAGGCGGGCTTCCGCGCGGTACGGCCGGGCGCCGCCTGCCAGGACGTCGACCGGGCCGCCCGCGCGGTGATCGACGACGCCGGTTACGGCGAGTACTTCATCCACCGCACCGGCCACGGCATCGGCGTCACCACCCACGAGCCGCCGTACATGATCGAGGGTGAACGGCAGCCCCTGGTCCCCGGCATGTGCTTCTCGGTGGAGCCGGGCATCTATCTGCCCGGCCGCTTCGGCGTCCGGATCGAGGACATCGTCACCGTCACCGAGGACGGCGGCCGGCGCCTCAACGACACCACCCGCGAGATGGTCATAGTGGACTGAGCCCCCAGGAGCCCCGCACATCCCCGAGCGACGACGGCGCGACCATGACCCAGGCATCGACACCCACCGCGGACACCGTCCGCCGGCTGGTCCGTTCCCTGCTCAAGGAGGGCACGGCCGAGGTACGTCCCGTCGCCGCGGACGGCGAGCACCACACCTGGTGGGTCGGCACCCGCCACGTGCTGCGCCTCGCCCCCGACCGCGAGGCCACCGTCCGCCAGCGCCGCGAACTGCGCCTGCGCGACCTGGTCCGCCCCCGTCTCCCGGTCGCCGTGCCGACGAGCGTGGCGCACGGGGAGTGGGCGCCCGGACTGTCGTACACCCTCGACACGCTGGTGCCCGGCGGCACGGCGGAGGAGCACGACGTGTCCGCCGTCGGCGAGGCCGATCTCGCCGGGCTGCTCGGCGGGCTGCGCGAGGTGCCGCCACGGCAGGCCGAGACGCTCGGCGTGCCCCGCCTGCCGCCGCGCTCGCTGGAGGCGCTGCGCCGGATGGCCGTGCAAGCGGCCGAACGGCTCGGTGAAGCCGACGAGTTCGACGCCGCCCGCATGACCCAGCTGCCCCCGGCCGGCGCGGCCCAGCTGGCCGCCCAGCCCGGCGCCGCGGTCCTCGTCCACCACGACCTCAGGGGCGAGCACCTCGTGGTCAGCGCCGACGGCCGGGTGCGCGGCGTCCTGGACTGGACCGGCGCGGCCGTCGCCGACCCGGCCGAGGACATCGCGGGACTCGCCCTCGCCGTCGGCTCGCCGGCCGCCGTACGCGCCGCCACCCTCGCCGGGTACGGTGCCCGCCCCTGCCTGCGCGGCCTGTGGCTGGCCCGCTGCGACACCGTCGTCCGTCTCGCCGAACGCCTCGACGGCCGCGGCACGGCCCCGCTGCCGCTGCTGCGCAGCCGGCTGCGGCGGGCCTGGGAGGCGATCCTGCTGGAGCGGGTGACGGAGCTTCGGGAGGACGACCCGGACGAGGAGCCGTAGGGCCGTCCAGGTCCGCACGGCGAGCGTCGTCAGCCCTGCAGCAGCACCACGCTCGACTCGCCGGGCACGTGCAGCACCCCGTCGGCCCCCGGCGGCCGCACCGGCTCCCAGGCGGCCAGCACGCGCGCGTGGCGCGGGCCCAGGGGGATCGCCGCCGGCGTCCCGGCGAGGTTCACGGCCACCCGGACGTCCCCGCGGCGGAAGGCGAGCCAGCCCTCCTGGGCGTCGTAGGCCACCTTGATGTCGCCGAGGTCGGGGTCGGTGAGGTCGGGCTGCTGGTGGCGCAGCGCGATGAGCTCGCGGTACCAGGCCAGCACGCGCGCGTGGGGCTCCCGGTCCAGCTCGCTCCAGTCGAGGCAGGAGCGGTCGCGGGTGGCGGGGTCCTGCGGGTCGGGGATGTCCTCCTCGGCCCACCCGTGCGCGGCGAACTCCCGCCGCCGGCCGCGCCGCACCGCCTCGGCGAGCTCGGGATCGGTGTGGTCGGTGAAGAACTGCCAGGGGGTGCCCGCGGCCCATTCCTCGCCCATGAACAGCATCGGGGTGAACGGAGCCGTCAGCATGAGGGTGGCGGCGCAGCCGAGCAGGCCGGGGGAGAGGGAGGCGGAGAGGCGGTCGCCCTGGGCGCGGTTGCCGATCTGGTCGTGGGTCTGGGTGTAGCCCAGCAGCCGGTGCCCGGCCACCCGGGTGCGGTCCAGGGGGCGCCCGTGACGGCGGCCGCGGAAGCTGGAGTAGGTGCCGTCGTGGAAGTAGCCGCTGGTCAGGGTCTTCGCGATCGCGGCCAGGGGGGCGCGCGCGAAGTCGGCGTAGTAGCCCTGCGACTCGCCGGTCAGCGCGGTGTGCAGGGCGTGGTGGAAGTCGTCGTTCCACTGCGCGTGCAGCCCGAGGCCGCCCTCCTGGCGGGCGGTGATCAGCCGCGGGTCGTTCAGGTCGGACTCGGCGATCAGGAACAGCGGCCGGCCGACGTCGGCGGCGAGGGTGTCCACCGCCTTCGACAGCTCCTCCAGGAAGTGGCACGCGCGCGTGTCCTTCAGCGCGTGCACCGCGTCCAGGCGCAGCCCGTCGAGCCGGTAGTCGCGCAGCCACGCCAGCGCGCTGCCGCGCAGATAGGCGCGCACCTCGTCGGAGCCGGGCGCGTCCAGGTTGACCGCGGCACCCCAGGGCGTGTGGTGGGCCTCCGTGAGGTACGGCCCGAAGAGGGGGAGGTAGTTGCCGGACGGCCCGAAGTGGTTGTGGATCACGTCGAGGACGACGCCGAGGCCGAGTTCGTGCGCCCGGTCGACAAAGCGTTTCAGCGCCTCGGGGCCGCCGTAGGGCTCGTGCACGGCCCACAGCGACACGCCCTCGTATCCCCAGCCGTGCCGCCCCGGGAAGGGGCACAGCGGCATCAACTCAACGTGGGTGACGCCCAGTTCGACCAGGTGGCCGAGCCGTTCGGCGGCCGCGTCCAGGGTGCCCTCGGGGGTGTACGTGCCCACGTGCAGCTCGTAGAGGACCGCGCCGGGCAGCGGGCGCCCGGCCCACTCGGTGCGCCATGTGTAGCGCCCGTGGTCGACGACCGCGCTCAGCCCGTCCGGTCCGTCCGGCTGCCGGCGCGATCGCGGGTCGGGCAGGACGGCGCCGTCGTCCAGGGCGAACCCGTAGCGCGAGCCGTCCGCCGCCTCCGCCTCACCCAGCCACCAGCCCTCCCGTTCGGGATCGCGTTCCAACGCGTGCGTGGCGCCGTCGCAATGGAGCGTCACGCGGCCGGCCTGCGGTGCCCACACCTCGAACTGCACGGACGGTTCCCCTTCGTCTGCTCACCGTGATGTAGCCCGTCCATGGTGCTTCAAACGAGATCAATCCGCCTGCGCATCCTCCCTTTTGCGGCGGGTGTCGTCGGATACGGGTGTGTGCGGGCCGTTTTCTCGTTTCCTGGACACCCGGGGTTCACTGACCGACAATCACGAGCGTGACGTCGTCCTTCGAGTTCCACACGTACCCCGCGCGGCTGTCCGACGCGGAGCGCGACAAGGCGCTGAAGGTGCTCCGTGACGGCGTCGCCATGGGACGGCTCTCGCACGACACGTTCGTGCGTCGCATGGAGCTGGCCCTCGCCGCCCGCCGCGCCGACGAACTCGCGGCCCTCACCGCCGACCTGCCCCAGGAGGGGCGCCTGTCGCGGCTGGTCTTCGGCACCGTGGAGGCGGTCTCCGGTTTCACCGTACGGCTGCGCAGGGCCTGGCAGGCCGAGCGGCTGCCCAAGCTGCTGCTGCCGCACCCCGGCGGCGGCCACCCCCTGCGCATCGGCCGGGATCCGGCCAACGGGCTGCGGCTGACCCACGAGACGGTCTCCCGCGTGCACGCCGAACTCACCCGCCAGGGCGGCATGTGGGTGCTGCGCGACCTCGGCTCGACCAACGGCACGACGGTGAACGGGCGGCGGGTGATCGGTGCCGCCGTCGTGCGCGAGGGCGACCAGGTCGGCTTCGGCCGGATGTCGTTCCGGCTGGCCGCGAACTGAGCCCCCGCTTAGCTTTGGCCTGAGCATGACACGCTGTTGACCTGCGGTGATGGCTCAAATGCCTTTCTCTTCAGCGGTGTTGACGTACCGGGCAACTCGTGACTGACTGTGCGTACAGCATGTACCCCTGGTGAACCGTCGGCGCCGCATTGTGGAGGTGTGCCCTGCCGCCCCTCCTCCGATACCCGACCGTCGACGAGCTGGGCGCCCGGGCCGCGGCACTCGTCGCCCGCCGTCCCCGGGACGCGCGACTGCGCCGCGTCGGCACCTCGCGCGCAGGCACCCCGATGTGGCTGCTTTCCGTCGGTCACGGCGACCGGCACGCCCTCGTCGTCGCCGGACCCCACGCCAACGAACCCGTGGGCGGCGCCACCGTGCTGCGCCTGGCCGAACGCGCCCTCGCCGACCCCCGGCTGACCGAGGGCGCCGACGCCACCTGGCACCTGCTGCTGTGCCTCGACCCCGACGGCCTGCGCCGCAACGAGGGCTGGCTGTCCGGCCCGTACACACTCGGCCGGTACTTCCGCAACTTCTTCCGGCCCGGCTTCCTGGAGCAGCCCGAGTGGCTGCCCGACGGCGCGGCCGGCGCCGCCCTGCCCGAGACCCGCACCCTGCTCGACCTCCAGGACGAGCTGCGGCCCTTCCTGCAGTGCACCCTGCACGGCGTCGACGTCGGCGGCGGCTTCGTGGAACTCACCCACGACCTGCCCGGCCTGCCCGAACGCGTCGCCCACACCGCCTCCCGCCTCGGCATACCGCGCGAACTGGGCCCCTACGACACCCTGTACTGGCCGAACCTCGGACCCGCCGTCTACCGGATCCCGCCGCCGCGCCGCGGCGACCTCGCCGCCGCCATCACCGAGGCGGCCGTCGAGTCGACCTGGTTCCACCCGCACCGGCACGGCACGGTCACCGCGGTCGTGGAGGCGCCCATGTGGGGCGTGGCGGCCGTGGAGGACGGCTCGCCGCCCGCCGACGCGACGGCCGTGCTGCGCACCGTCAGCCATACGCTGCGGCACGACACACGGCTGCTGGAACGGTTCCTCGCGCGGATCCGGCCGCACCTCGCGGGCGAGCCGGAGACGGCCCGCCTGCTCGCCCCGGTGGACGACTATTTACTCGTCTGCCCCGGCCTCGCCGACGCCTGGGACCCGGACGTGGCCTCCGGCGCCCGCCCGCTCCCGCCGCTCAGCACCGCCCACCTGGCCGCCCTGCGCATCTCCGGGCGGCGGCTCGCCCTGCGTACGGCGGGACTGCTGCACCAGCTCGTGACCGGCGCCCGGCGCGATCCGGCGGGCGTGCTGCCCGACCTGGACCGGCTCATCGACGACTGGTGCGCCGACTACCGCGACGGGTGCGGGGCGCGCTGGATACCCGTCTCGCGCCAGGTGGAGTACCAGTCCCGGGTGGTGCTCGCCGCGTTCGAACTCGCCGTACGGCACGCGCCCGCGTGCTCCCGTTCGGGTGACGCGGGGTGGGGATCGCAGGCCGCCGTGCCGATGCATCTGGAATGACGATCAGCACCACGGCGGTACGCGGCGCCGTCCTGGCCGCCGCGCTCCTGCTCGCCGGCGCCGTCCCCGCGCAGGGCGCCGCTCCCGGCGACTGGCTCTACCTCACCGTCACCAAGGGCGACGCCCGCTCTGGGGACACCCGCGGCACCCTGTTGCTGTGCGACCCGCCCCAGGGCCACTCCCGCGCCGTCGAGGCGTGCGCCCAGCTGGCCGCGGCGAACGGCGACATCGCCGCCCTCCCGGCCCCGAAGGACGCCTTCTGCCCGATGCTCTACGCCCCGGTGACGGCCCGCGCGCGGGGCGAGTGGAACGGGCGGCAGGTGGACTACACGCGCACGTTCCCCAACGCGTGCGCGCTGAGGGCGAGCACGGGGGCGGTGTTCGCGGTGGACGGCTGAACGGGCTGAGCGGGTTCCGGCCCCGGCGCGCACGCGTGCGTGAAGGGTCCGCTCGCGGGGTCACGCCGCCGGGTCCCGGGCGTGCAGGGCCGCTGCGAGGACCGTGCGGGACTGGTGCTCGACCTGGTGCTCCAGCGGCACCCAGCGGGCGCGGAAGCGCTCGGCGAAGGAATCGCTCCAGGTCGCCACCAGCCGCTCCAGCCGCGGCGCCGCGCGGTCGTCGGTCTCCCGCAGGACCCGCAGCAGCATCGCCGCCGCCCGCAGCGGCAGCCGGCGCGCGAACGCGTCCACGCTGCCGACGTACGCCATCGTGTCGTCGGCGGGCGCCGTGTGGACCCAGTCCGCGGCCAGCCCCGGCACCAGCTCCAGCGCCCATCGCGCGGCCCGCAGCAGCGGCCCGTCGAACCCGTCGAGACGGGGCAGCGCCTCCGCGAGCACCCGCTCCACCTGTACCGCGTCCCGCAGCAGCCGCCCCGCCAGGCGCCGCAGCGCCGCCGCCGGCGCCGGATGCGGCGCGGGGTCGTCCACCAGGTCGCTCGCCCACATCGGCACCTCGACGACCGCGGTCAGCCCGCCGTACCGGTGCGCGTGGTACCAGGTGCTGTGGCGCGCGTCGTCCGGCATGCTCGGGTACGCCACGCCCGCCTCCGACGCCGGCATCACATGCACCCCGGGCCCGGACGCGGGCCAGCCGGCGGCGTCCGAGGCGCCCGTCTCCACCGGGATGTGCAGCTCGGCCGCGGACTTCGCGAACGGCTCGGCGAGCCCCGGCACGTCCTTCGTCAGCTGCACCCAGCTGCCGCCCAGGTCGGTGCCGTGCAGGGTCACCTGGAGGTAGGGGCGCAGCTCGTCGATGACCCCGGTCAGGGCGCGGGTCTCCGGCGGCAGCCGGTCGGGCGGCAGCACCGACGGCGACCACTCCGGCTGCTCGGGTCCGGCCGGCCGGAAGAAGCCGAGGTGGTAGTCGTACAGCGTGCGCGGCGCCGGAGTGACGTGCAGACTCGCCCCGTCGGGGTCCGCGCAGAGCAGGAAGTGCCAGGACGTGTCGCGCCGCAACTCCCGCTCGCGCAGCACCCGTTCGGCGAGCGCGAGCAGCGTGCAGCCCCCGGTCGGTTCGTTGGCGTGGGCGCCCGCGACGACCAGCACGGCACGCGGGGCGTGGCCCACGGACAGCAGGTGCAGGGGTCTGCCCGCCCGGGAGGAGCCCACTTGTCGCAGGACGCACAGCTCGGGCCGGTGAGCGGCCAAAGCCCCTGCGGAGATGAGGAGTTGGGGAAGGGTGGGGTAGCGCAGCTCCGGCAGGAGACTCACCCCCGTCACGGTTCCGCCCGGCTTCGCACCCGCAGTACCCCACGCGGCTGACGCCCTGTCAAGGACAGGGTGGGGGAGGCTCCAGGGGGCGCCCGGATGCACGTTCCGTCGGCCGGTGGTGCCGTCACTGCCGGTCGGGGCGTGCGGCCCGCGCCGACGGGGCGCGGGCACCGGCGCGTTCACTGCTGGTGCAGTCCGCGTCCCGCGAGCGTCAGGAACGTCTCGCCCACCGCCTCCGACAGCGTGGGGTGCGGGTGGATGTGCCGGGCCACGTCGGCAGGGTACGCGTCCCAGCCCACGACCAGCTGGCTCTCGGCGATCATCTCGGACACGTGCGGGCCCACCAGGTGCACGCCGAGCACCTGACCGCCGCCGGCCTCGGCGACGACCTTCACCATGCCGCCCTGCCCGTGCACCATGCCCTTGGCGACGGCGGTGAGCGGCATGGTGTTGACGTCCACCTCGTGCCCCCGCGCGCGTGCCTCCGCCTCGCTCAGCCCCACGGCCGCGGTCTGCGGCGAGGAGTACGTCACCCGGGGCACGGCCGCGTAGTCGACGGGCACCGAAGGCACACCGGCCAGGGTCTCGGCCACCAGCAGGCCCTCCGCGAACGACGCGTGCGCCAGGCCGAGGGACGGCGGCGGCAGCAGGTCGCCCACGACGTGGATGCCGGGCACGGCCGTCTCCAGCCGTGCCCAGTCGGCCGGTACGACGAACCCGCGCGCGTCCGTCGTCAGGCCGGCGGCGGCCAGGTCGAGGCCGTCGGTGACCGGCGCCCGCCCGACCGCCACCAGGAGCCGCTCCGCCTCGACCGTACGGGTCTCCCCGCGCGCCGTGCGCACCCGCGCGCGTACGCCGTCGTCGCGCACCTCGGCGTCCAGCAGCCGCGCTCCGCTCTGCACGTCGATGCCGCGCTTCTTCAGACCGCGCGTCAGATGACGGCTGACGTCCGCGTCCTCCAGGGGCACGATCCGCTCGGCGGCCTCCACGAGGGTGACCTCCGCGCCCAGGGAACGGTGGAACGAGGCGTACTCCACGCCGATCGCGCCGCCGCCGAGGACCAGTACGGACGCGGGGAGCCCGGGCGCGAAGAGCGCGTCGTCGCTCGTCACCACGCGCCGGCCGTCGGGCTCCAGCCCGGGGAGCGTGCGCGGCCGCGAGCCGGTCGCGAGCACGACACCACGGCGCGCGACGAAGTCGCGCACGCCGGGCGCGAAATCTCTGCGCGCGCCGAGCGTGAGACCGCTGTGCGCGCTGGGCGTGAGACCGCTGTGCGCGCCGAGCGCAAGATCACTGTGCGCGCCGGGAGCGAGTTGACCGTACGCGCCGGGAGCGAGCTCACTTCGCGCGCCCTCCACTCGCACCCCGCGCGTCCCCGTCAGCCGTGCGCTCCCCCGCACCACCCGCACGCCCGCGTGGGCCAGATGCGCCTCCACTCCCCGGTGGTTGCGCGTCACGATGTCGTCCCGGGTGGCGACCAGGGCATCCCAGTCGACGGCGTCCAGGCTCGCCTTCACGCCCCAGCGCTCACGCGCCTCCGAGATGCCGTCGACGAGTTCGGCGGCGTGCAGCATCGCCTTGCTGGGGATGCAGCCGCGGTGCAGACAGGTGCCGCCCACCTTGTCGCGCTCGACCAGCACGACGTCGAGACCGAGCGCGGCGGCGCGCAGGGCGGTGCTGTAGCCGCCGGTCCCGCCGCCGATGACGACGACGTCGGCGGCGCTGTGCACGTCTTCCGTGTTCATGTCCCCACCCTCCGGCCGCCCTTGTCATAAGTCCAAGGCAATGTTCTTGTGGAACCCATGCAGGATGTTCATGAGGTGGGGGCGGGATGAGCCTGCGGCAGATGGAGTACTTCCTGGCGATCGTCGAGGAGGCGTCGTTCACCCGCGCGGCCGAAGTCCTGCACGTCACCCAGCCCGCGCTCTCCCACCAGATCAAGGCCCTGGAGCGCTCGGTCGGCGGCCCCCTGCTGGAGCGCATGCCGCGCGGCGTCCGCCTGACCCCGATGGGACGCGCCTACCGGCCGCACGCCGAACGCGCCGTCCGCAGTGCCGCCCAGGCCCGCCGGGCGGCCCGTGCCGCCGCCGGCGCGGAGGGCGGCGAACTGCACGTCGCCGCCGTCCACGCCGTCGCGGTCGGCGTGCTCCCGGACGTCTTCGCCCGCTGGCGCGCCGCCCACCCGGGCGTCCTGCTGCACCTGCACGAGTACGCCACCGCGCAGGCCCTGGAGGAGGAGGTCGAGCGCGGCACCGCCGACCTCGCCGTCGGCCCCGCGCCCGCCGACTGGTCCGGCACGGTCGTGCCGGTCGGCGAGGAGGAGGTCGTCCTCGTGGTCCCCTTCGACGACCGCTTCGCGGGACGCACGACGGTGACGCTGCCCGAACTCGCCGAGCGCGCCTGGATCCGCTGCGCCATGGAACCCGTCGTCCACGGCGAGCGCTTCCTCGACTGGGCCTGCGCACGCGCCGGTTTCCGGCCGCGCACCGCCGTGTGGACCGAGCACACCTCCACAGCCGTCCGCATGGCCGCCGCCGGCGTCGGCGTCTGCGCGGCCCCCTCGCACCTCGTGCGCGGAGCGGTCGGCGAGGACTGCGTCGTCCTCGCCCACGAACCCTCCTGGCGGCGCACCATGACCGTCTTCACGCGCGTGCCCCCGACCGACGCGGCCGGGGCCTTCGTCGACCTCCTGCGCACCCACTGGCCCCAGCCGACCTGACCGGGCCGGACGGCGGCCCTAGTCGACCCGTTCCAGCAGGGCGACCGGAAGCGGTGTGAGGAGTTCCGCCACGCGTGCGTGGCCGGTGAACTCGCGGCCCGGGGTCAGGACGTCGGCCCACCGGCCCGGAGGCAGCGGCAGGCGGGTGTCCCGCCAGCCGCCCGCGGCCGCCAGGCGCAGCGAGAGACGGGTCACCGCCGTCACCGTCTCGCCGGACCGGGTGAACGCCAGGCAGTGGGCCGCCGCCGGACCCTCGGCCGTGAGGGGCTCGTAGGCCCCCGTGTCCCCGAACGCGGCGGGACGGCGGGCCCGCAGGGCGAGTGCCGCCGCCGTCAGCGCGCCCTTGTCGCCGGGGTCCTCCGGAGGGAAGCGGACCGGGCGCCGGTTGTCCGGGTCCACCAGTGCGCGGTACTCGCTCTCCGTGCCCTGGTAGACGTCCGGCACGCCCGGCATCGTCAGGTGCACCAGGGCCGTGCCCAGCACGTTGGCCCGGATGTGGGGCTCCAGGGCGGCCCGCAGGGCGGCCACGTGCGCGCCGGGCGCCCCGCACGGCCCCGCCGCCACGAACGCCGCCACCGCCTGCTCGTACGCCGGCTCCTGCTCCGTCCAGCTGGTGTACAGCCCCGCCTCGCGCACGTGCTTGAGCAGGGCGCCCTGGACGCGCTCGGCATCCGCCGGGCCGAGCCCGAACACCGTCTGCCAGGCCGCCCACGCCAGCTGCGCGTCCGGCACGCCCGCACCGGCGCGGGTCACCTCCGTCAGGACGTCCGCCCAGCGCTCCGGGCACTCGGTGAGCACCGCCAGCGCCGCCCGCACGTCGGCGCTGCGCTTGGTGTCGTGCGTCGACACCACCGTCCCGGTCGCCGGCCAGTCGCGCTGCACGCGCGCGCAGTACGCGTGGAAGTCCTCCGGCGAGACGGCGGGGCTGCCCGGCTCACCGCCCACCTCGTTCGCCGCCAGCAGCGGCACATAGCGGTAGAACGCGGTGTCCTCCACGGACTTGGCGCGCAGCGCGGAGGCGGTCTGCGCGAACCGGGTGCGGAACTCCACGTGCTCGGGCCAGTCGCCGTACCGCCCGAGGACCAGTGCGCGCACCACGTCGACCGCCCCCGCCTCCTCGGGGACGACGAAGGCGAGCCGTGCCTCGGCCGCCGCCTCCTCCGTCACGACCGAGGCGGCGTCCCCGGAGGCGTACGGCCGGTAGACCTCCAGACGGACCAGCAGCTCCTCCAGCGCCGTGCGCAGCGTCCAGGGTGCCCGGTCGCGCAGGGCGGGGTCGGGCGAGGTGGCACACAGACGGCTCGCCACCCTGGTCAGCCGGTCCACCTCGGCGGCCAGCTCGTGCGTGACGACCTTGTACGCCGCCCGGCGCACCGTCGCCGCCCAGTCGCCGCCCCGGTCCGTCTGCGGGGCCGCGAACCGCCGGTACTGGCCCAGCAGTTCCCCGGCGCCCGCCGGGTCGGTGAACAGCCCGTCGACGTGCCGCAGGGCGTCGTAGCCCGTCGTGCCCGCCACGGGCCAGGACGCCGGCAGCCGCTCCCCGTCGGAGAGGATCTTCTCCACGACCGTCCAGCGCCCGCCCGTCGCCTCGTGCAGCCGCCGCAGATACCCGTCGGGGTCGGCGAGCCCGTCGGGGTGGTCGACGCGCAGACCGTCCACCACGCCCTCGTGCAGCAGCCGCAGGATCGTGGCGTGCGTGGCCTCGAACACCTCCGGGTCCTCCACCCGCACCCCGATCAGCTCCGAGATGCTGAAGAAACGCCGGTAGTTGAGCTCCGTCCGGGCCAGCCGCCACCACACCGGGCGGTACCACTGGGCGTCCAGCAGCTGCGGCAGCGGCAGCTCCTCGGTGCCCTCCCGCAGCGGGAAGACGTGGTCGTAGTAGCGCAGCACGTCCCCGTCGACCCGCAGCTCGCCGATCACCTCGCCGAGCGGCCCGCCCAGCACCGGCAGCAGCACCTGCCCGCCCTGCGCCTCCCAGTCGATGTCGAACCAGCGCGCGTACGGCGACTTCGGGCCCTCCCGGAGCACCTCCCACAGGGCGCGGTTGTGCCGCGGGGACATCGCCATGTGGTTCGGCACGATGTCCACCACCAGGCCCAGCCCGTGCTCCCGCGCGGTGCCCGCCAGCGCGCGCAGGCCCTCCTCGCCGCCCAGCTCCTCGCGCACGCGCGCGTGGTCCACGACGTCGTAGCCGTGCGCCGAGCCCGGCACCGCCTCCAGCACCGGCGACAGGTGCAGATGCGAGACGCCGAGCCCGGCCAGATAGGGCACGGTCGCCGCCGCGGCCGAGAACGGGAAGTCGGGCTGCAGCTGCAGCCGGTAGGTGGCCGTGGGCACCACAGGATCGTCGGGTCGCACAGGTGTCATGGAAACCTACGTACCCGCCCTGCCGTCCTTCGTGTCACCGAACCACCCTCACGTCCCGCGCGAGCGCGCTAGACCGGCCGCCGCAGCACCACCATGCTCCGGTCCACCAGCGTCAGCCGGTCGCCCGCCTGCACCTTCTGGTCCGCCTCCTGCGGCACCCCGTCCGCACGCGCGGTGTCGACCACCACCTCCCACTGCCGGCCGTGGTTGACCGGCACCACGAACTCCAGCGGCTTCGGCGAGGCGTTGAACATCAGCAGGAACGAGTCGTCGGTGATGCGTTCCCCGCGCGCGCCGGGCTCGGAGATGGCGTTGCCGTTGAGGAACACCGTCAGCGCCGACGCCCGGGCCGAGTCCCAGTCCCGCTGGGTCATCTCCGCGCCCTCCGGAGTGAACCAGGCGATGTCCGACAGCTCGTCGTGCGTGCCCTCCACCGGCCGCCCGTGGAAGAAGCGCCGCCGGCGGAAGACGGGATGGTCCTTGCGCAGCCACACCATCGCGCGCGTGAAGTCCAGCAGCTCGCTGCCCTCCTCGGGCCACCGGACCCAGGCGAGCTCGTTGTCCTGGCAGTAGGCGTTGTTGTTGCCGCGCTGGGTGCGCGCGAACTCGTCGCCGTGGCTGATCATCGGCACGCCCTGGGACAGCATCAGCGTGGCGATGAAGTTGCGCATCTGGCGGGCGCGCAGCTCCAGCACGGCCGGATCGTCCGTCTCGCCCTCGGCGCCGCAGTTCCAGGACCGGTTGTGGCTCTCGCCGTCCCGGTTGTCCTCGCCGTTGGCCTGGTTGTGCTTGTCGTTGTACGCCACCAGGTCGTGCAGCGTGAACCCGTCGTGGCAGGTCACGAAGTTGATGGACGCCAAAGGCCGCCGCCCGTCGTCCTGGTACAGGTCCGAGGAGCCCGTCAGCCGGGAGGCGAACTCCGCGAGCGTGCGCTGCTCGCCGCGCCACAGGTCGCGCACGGTGTCGCGGTACTTGCCGTTCCACTCGGTCCACAGGGGCGGGAAGTTGCCCACCTGGTAGCCGCCCTCGCCGACGTCCCACGGCTCGGCGATCAGCTTCACCTGGGAGACGACCGGGTCCTGCTGCACCAGGTCGAAGAACGACGACAGCCGGTCCACCTCGTGGAACTGCCGGGCCAGCGTCGCCGCGAGGTCGAAGCGGAAACCGTCGACGTGCATCTCGGTGACCCAGTACCGCAGCGAGTCCATGATCAGCTGGAGCACGTGAGGGGACCGCATGAGCAGGGAGTTCCCGGTGCCCGTGGTGTCCATGTAGTAGCGCGGGTCGTCGGCCAGCCGGTAGTACTGCGGGTTGTCGATGCCCTTGAAGGAGAGCGTCGGCCCCAGGTGGTTGCCCTCGGCGGTGTGGTTGTAGACCACGTCCAGGATGACCTCGATGCCGGCCTCGTGCAGCGCCCGCACCGCCGACTTGAACTCCAGCACCTGCTGGCCGCGGTCGCCCCAGGAGGCGTACGCGTTGTGCGGGGCGAAGAAGCCGATCGTGTTGTAGCCCCAGTAGTTGTTCAGGCCCATGTCGACCAGGCGGTGGTCGTTGACGAACTGGTGGACCGGCATCAGCTCCAGGGTCGTCACCCCCAGCTCCACCAGGTGCTCGATGATCACCGGGTGCGCCAGCGCCGCGTACGTGCCGCGCAGCTCCTCCGGCAGCCCCGGATGGCGCATGGTGAGGCCCTTCACATGGGCCTCGTAGATCACCGTTTCGTGGTAACCGCGCCGGGGCCGGCGGTCGTCACCCCAGTCGAAGTACGGGTTGACCACGACCGACGTCATGGTGTGCGGCGCGGAGTCCAGATCGTTGCGCTGGTCGGGCGCGTCGAAGTGGTAGCCGTACACCTCCTCGCCCCAGCGGATCGAGCCGCTGATCGCACGCGCGTACGGGTCGAGCAGCAGTTTCGCGGAGTTGCAGCGCAGCCCGCGCGCGGGGTCGTAGGGCCCGTGCACCCGGAACCCGTACCGCTGCCCGGGCATCACGCCCGGCACGTACGCGTGTCGCACGAACGCGTCGCTCTCGCGCAGTTCCACCGCCGTCTCCGAGCCGTCGTCGTGCAGCAGACACAGCTCTACTCGGTCCGCGGCCTCCGTGAAGACCGCGAAGTTCGTTCCGGCGCCGTCGTACGTGGCACCGAGCGGATATGCCTCGCCAGGCCAGACCTGCATGGATACGACTCTTTCAGGTACGGCGCGCCCCCGTGGGCGCCTTGACCCCGAGTCTCCCCGAAAGTGATGGAACCACCTATGACTTACGTCCCTCTTACCGATCGACCAGTGCATACGCGGTATGCCGAACGTGTGGGGCAAACACATACTCCCGTGACCAAAGGGGGAGTAGGGGGAAGATGTGCGCAGGATAGTGCACCGCCATCTGGGCAAGGTGGTGGCAGGTGCGGCCATCGCGGTGGCAGGGACCGCCGTGATGGTCGGGATCACCCTGCCGGGCACGGCGGGGGCCGACGAGACAGGGGGCGGCACGGGCGCTCACAGCGCCCGGCAGGCCGCACAGGGGCGGGACGGGGCCGTCGGGCCGGGCGTCGTCGAGCAGGCCCCGGCAGAGGGCGACAAGGGCCACGGCACCGATCCCCTGACCGACGACGAGACCAGCAGGGCCGAGCGGATCGCCGCCGGCCGGCAGCTGCTCGCCTCCGGTGAGAACGTCGAGGGCGAACGCGGGCCGCAGCGCCTGACCGTCGACCTAGCCGACCCGGAGGACGACGAGGCGAACGCCTCGGACGCGCCCCGGCGCGCCGACGTGACGTTCTACGACTACCGGAACGACACCCTCGTCACCAAGACCGTCAACCTGGACACCGGCAAGGTCGAGCAGGGCGGCGTCCAGCACGGGGTGCAGCCCCCGCTGAGCCGCGCCGAGAACGCCGAGGCCGCCCGGCTGCTGATCGCCGACCCGCTCGGCGCGGGCCTGCGGGCGGACTACAAGGACGCCACCGGCAAGGAGCTCACCACCCCCGACCAGCTGCTGCTCAACGGCGCCGTCTACCGGGCCACGCCGGGCGCCCAGCCCGCCGTGCTCGACAAGTGCGGCGAGCACCGCTGCGTGCGCCTGTTCCCGAAGATCAAGAACGGTGCGTGGATCGACGCCCGGAACTTCGTGATCGACCTCAGCGCCCGCAAGATCGCCGAGCTCCACCAGGGCTGAGCCGCCCCGCGCAGGGGCCGGGCCCTCCGTCGCGCCGGGCCGCCCTCCGTCCACTTGTCCAACCTGCTCCTCCCTAAGGGGTCACTTCTCCATGCCTGAGAACAGAATCCGCCGCGCCCGCACGCGGGCGGCCGTCGGCCTGACCGTGGCCGCGCTGGCCGCCGGCGCCACGGCCGGGGCGGGACCGGCCGTCGCCCAGCCGAAGACCGCGACCGCGGCGGCCACCGACTGCAGCGCCGCCTACAAGATCGAGCAGAAGCTCTCCGGCGGCACCACCTGGCGCATGTGCTGGCGCTACGACAGCAAGGCCGGCCTCGTCCTGAGCGACGTCTCCTACCAGCCCAAGGGCGAGAGCGCGCCGATCAAGGTCCTCAACAGCGCCCGGCTCGCCCAGATCGACGTCCCCTATGACGACGGCAGCGTCGAGTACGACGACCTCACCGGCTTCGGCTTCGCCCAGGGGCTGGTCAACCTGGCGCCCGGCGAGTGCCCCGGCGGCACCATCAAGACGGTCCGCGTGCCCGACTCCTGGGACCCCGACCACCCGGACGTCAAGGGCCTGTGCACCACCACGCGCACGCGCGGGCACGCGTACCGGATGCAGGGCGACACCGCCAACAAGGTCTACCAGGCGCAGGGCAAGGACCTCCTCGTCTACACCGTCAACCAGGTCGGCTGGTACGAGTACATGACCGAGTGGCGCTTCCAGGACGACGGCACGGTCACCATGAACGTCGGCGCCACCGGCAGCCTCTCCTACGACGACTACGACGCCGGCGACGGCCGCGGCTGGCCGCTGGGCAAGGGCGCCACCGCCAAGGCCACCAGCCACAGCCACAACGTCTTCTGGCGGCTCGACTTCGGCCTCGACGGCTCCTCCAAGACCAAGGTCGAGCAGTACGACTCCAAGGTCACCGCGCCGGCCCGCGGCCAGGAGGCCCCGACCGCCAAGACCACCCGCACCAAGGTCACCAAGGAACTCGCGGGCGACTACAGGACCTACCGCTGGTGGCGGATGGTCAGCGCGACCGGCAAGAACAAGGACGGGCACGCGCGCTCGTACGAGATCGTCCCCGGGCCCACCACGAAGTACCCGGGCCGCAGCTTCACCCGGCACGACGTGTACTTCACCCAGTACAACAAGTGCGAGCAGTTCGCCAGCAACAACACCGGCAACTGCCCCGCCGGAGCGGGCAAGTCCGTCGACAAGTGGGTCAACGGCCAGACGCTCACCCACCCGATCGTCTGGATGAACGTGGGCTTCCACCACATAGCCCGTGACGAGGACCAGCAGCCCATGCCCATCCACTGGCAGGGCTTCTCGATCGCCCCGCGCGACGTCACGGCTATGAATCCGCTCACTCCGGACGAGCTCTCCTGGCAGAACGGCCACTGGCGGCCGCGCAGTTGAGAAACGACCCTGTCCATCCGGCTGCACCGCCGACCGCTTGCGGAGTACCCTTCCTTGATCGTTGACACGGGGAGTGCTCGGGGGAGCGGAAGGCGGTGCGCGGGTGGGCTCGGGAGGGCTGGAGCTGCCCCCTGGTGACGAGGGTCACGAGGGGAACTCCACGGACGTCCCGCCCGGCGCGGTGTCCCTGGCCAGGCCGATGGAGACGACGTCCATCGGGCCGGAGCTGGAGTGGGACGCCGACGCCTGGCGCGAGGTGCGTACGCGCGCCCAGCGAGCCGGCCGGGCCTACATCTGGCTGAACCTCGTCGAACAGCGGCTGCGCGCCGTCGTGGCCGCCGTCCTGCGGCCCATCTACGAACCCGTCCACGGCGACGACTGGGTGGTCGCCGCGGCCGGCCCAGCCGGCCAGGAGTGGGTGCAGCGCGCGGTCGCGGTACGCGAAGTCAGCCGCCGCAAGGGCTACTTGCTCGACCCGGCCGACGACAACGTGCTCAGCTTCCTCACCCTGCCCCAGCTGCGCGAGCTGATGGTGCAGCACTGGCCGTGCTTCGAGCCCTACGTCGACGACCGCCGCGACGTCGAACTGGCCCTGGACGAGCTGGAGGTCACCCGCAACGTCGTCTCCCGCAACCGGGCCCTGTCGGAGGCCGTCCTCAACCAGGCCGAGCGGGCCTCCGCCCGGCTGCTGGAGATACTCGGCGCGGGCGGTGACGTGCCCTCCGCGCGCCGGCTGCCCGTCGACGCGGTGGAGGACCTGGTCGGCGACCGGTACGCGGACGTGGTCGCCGTACACCCCGACCGGGTGCGCCTGCTGCGCCAGTTCCCGGCCGAGGACATCTTCGGCGGCGCCCGCCGCCTGGACGCCGTCGGCATCGGCCTGAACCTGCTGGTGCAGAACTTCTCCGGCCGCCGCCTGGTCCGCCTGGCCGAGGCCGGCTGCCGGGTACGGCTGCTGTTTCTGAACCCGGCCTCCAGCGCGGTCAAGCGGCGCGAGCGTGAGCTGGGCATGAAGCGCGGCGAGTTGAGCCGCTCGGTGGAGATGAACATCCTGCACATGCGCCGGGTGCGGTCCCGGCTGCGCGACCCGGGCGCCTTCGAGATCCAGGTCTACGACGAGACCCCGCGCTTCTCGGCCTACCTCGTCGACGGCGACGGCTCGGACGGCATCGCGGTGGTGCAGTCGTATCTGCGGCGCTCGCGCGGCATGGAGGCGCCGGTGCTGGTGCTGCGCAACGGCAACCGGGTGGTCAAGCCGGGCGAGCGGGACGAAGGGATCGAGGGCGGACTCTTCGCCACATACCGCGAGGAGTTCGAGCAGACGTGGGTGGATTCGCGGCCCGTGTCCTGAACTGTCCACCCGGACAAGCGGAATGCGGTCCTCTGATTGTCAGTGGTGCATGGGATCGTGGAGACCACTGGGGGAAAGCACCACAAGAAGGGGGGCCGCCGATGGGCTGGCACCGGGAGCTGCTGATCGGCTTCGACCTGGAGACGACCGGGACGGACCCGCGCGAGGCGCGCATCGTCACGGGAGCCGTGATCGAGGTCAGGGCCGGGCAGCCCATAGGGCGCCGGGAGTGGCTGGCGGACCCGGGAGTGGAGATCCCGGCGGACGCGGTGGCCGTGCACGGGATCAGCAGCGAACGGGCGGCCACCGAGGGCCGCCCGGCCGACCAGGTGGCGAACGCCATCGCGGACGTCCTCGTGGGGTACTGGAAGACGGGCGTCCCGGTCGTCGCCTACAACGCGGCCTTCGACCTCAGCCTCCTCTCCGCCGAACTGCGCAGGCACGCCCTGCCGTCCCTGCGCGAGCGCCTGGGCGGCCTGGACCCCGCGCCGGTCGTGGACCCCTACACCATCGACCGCTGGGTCGACCGCTACCGCCGCGGCAAGCGCAACCTCGAAGCGGTCTGCGCGGAGTACGGCGTCCCCCTCGACGCCGCGCACGACGCGTCCGCGGACGCCCTCGCCGCGGCCGGCCTGGCCTGCGCGATAGCCGTCCGCCACCCCAAGATCGCGGCCCTCGGCCCGGCGGAGCTGCACCGCCGCCAGATCGAGTGGTACGCCGAATGGGCGGCGGACTTCCAGAACTTCCTGCGCCGCAAGGGCGACACGACGGCGGTGGTCGACGGCACGTGGCCCCTGCGGGAGCTGACGGACGAAACGGTCTGAACCGGCCGCCGCGTCAGTGGGCCGCGGGCCCTGACTCCGCCGGGGGACTCGCGACGCGCTCGACCCGGGGCCGGGCCACCCGCTCGTAGTCGGTGCCCGACAGGGCCAGGGAGCGGTCGAGCCGGGCCGCGTTGAAGTACAGCCGCGGCTGGGCCACGACCTCCGGATCGGCGACGAGTTCCAGCTCCGGGTCGAAGCTGAACGGCAGCACGGTGCCGGGCACCGCACGCGCCAGCCGCTCCGCCGTCTCCGCGTCGCTGAAACCGGCGTACCGCGCCCCGAACAGCTCCCGCACGGCGTCCAGGTCCACACGCCGGTCGCCCGGGACGACCGCCAGGACGTGCCGGGTGGTGCGCCGGTCGACCTTGACCCGCAGCACGATGCACTTCGCGGCCTCGGACACGGGGTGCCCGCGCAGCGCGCTGACGGCCTCGGTGGTGCCCTCGGGGGCGTGGTCGATCAGTTTGTAGTCGACGCCGGAGGTGTCGAGGAGGGAGATCAGGCGCTGGTAGGTGTCGTACTGGGGCATCGGGTGTCCTCTGCGAGGGGCGGATCAGGGGTCTCGGGGGGCGCGGTGCGATGGGCTCGCTCCACCGCCTGCCCCCAGTACGTCCCGGCGACCATCAGGGCCGCGCCGAGGGCCGTCGTCGGGGTCAGATGCTCGCCGCCGAGGGCGATGCCCACCGCGACGGCCCAGACCGGCTCGGTGCCCAGCAGCAGGCTCGCCCGGCTGGCGGAGGTGCGCTGCACCGCCCACGTCTGCGCCAGGAAGGCGAACACACTGCAGAACAGGGCGAGATACACCAGCTGCCACCAGGTCGCCGCGCCGGCCCGGGCCAGGTCCGGCAGGTCGGGCGCGCCGGCCGGCAGGAACAGCGCCGTGCCGACCAGCGTCTGCACCGCCGTCAGCCGCAGCGGGCGGACGTCCCGCCCGGCGGTGAGCCGTCCGACGAGGGCGACATGGACCGCCCGGACCAGCGCGGCGGCGAGCATCAGCAGGTCGCCGAGGCGGGGCGCGTGGAAGCCGTTGCCCGACATCAGCAGGCCGACGGCGAGCACGCACACGCCGGCGGCGGCGAAGAAGGCGGGCGGCAGCCCACCGCGCCGGCGGTCCAGGAGAGGGGTGAGCACGATGGTGAGGCTGATGATCAGCCCGGCGTTGGCGGCGCTGGTGTGGGCGACGCCGTACGTCTCCACGACCAGGACCGCGGCCTGCGTCAGCCCCAGCGGGACGCCGACGCGCAGCTCGTCACGGGTCCACCGGCGCGTGCCGCGGCCGGCGGCCACCAGGCCGAGACAGGCGAGCGCGGACAGGGCGTAGCGCGCGAAGAGGACCATCAGGACGGGCAGGGCGGAGGTGGCCGTCTGGGCGGACAGATAGCTCGAACCCCACACGACGGCGACCAGGAGGAGTACCGCATCGGTACGGCGGACGTCGGACACCCGCCCACCGTGCACCGAAACCCTCCCTGAAGCCCAGTACCAGCTTCTTAAACGATCTTTTAGTACGGCTACATCGACTCCCTACACTCTTCGGACATGGACGAACGGCAGCTGCGCATCCTGCGGGAGCTCGGCGAACTCGGCAGTGTCACCGCGGTCGCCGAGGCGCTGCTGGTCACGCCCTCGGCGATCAGTCAGCAGCTACGGCTGCTCCAGCGCTCGGTCCCGGTGCCGCTGACCGAGCGGCAGGGGCGCCGGCTGGTGCTCACGGACGCCGGCCAGGCGCTGGCGGGCGCGGCCGTCGAGGTCGAGACGGCCCTCGCGCGGGCCCGGCACACCGTGGCGGAGTTCCTGGAGCGGCCCGGCGGCGAGGTGTCGGTGGCGGCGTTCCACAGCGCGGCGGCGGCGTTCTTCCCGCCGCTGCTGCGCGCGCTGGCCGGCCCCGGCGCGCCCGTGCCGCGGCTCGCCGACGAGGACGTACCGCAGGAGGACTTCCCCCGCCTCACCCGCGCCTACGACCTGGTCCTCGCCCACCGCCTCGACCACGCCCCGCCCTGGCCGGCGACCGTGGCCGCGACGACCCTGCTGCGCGAACCGCTGGACGTGGCGATGCCCGCCGGCCACCCGCTGGCCGCCAAGCCCCGGGTGACCCCGCGTGACGTGGCCGACCAGCCGTGGATCACCGTCCACGACGGCTTCCCGGTCATGGCCGTCATCGACGCCATCGCCGCCGCGGCCGGCCGCCGGCTCCATCTGGCCCACCGCATCAACGAGTTCGCGGTGGTGGCGGAGGCGGTGGCCGCCGGGGGAGGCATCGCCCTGATGCCCCGCTGGACGATGCGGCCCCACCCCGCGCTGGTCCTCAGACCCCTCACCGGCGTCCAGGCCAGACGCCACATCGACGCCCTCCACCGCCCGGAACGCACGGCCCGCAAGGCGGTCCGCACGGTCCTGACAGCGCTGAGGGAAGCCGCAGGGACGATCCAGAGCGGACGAGCCGGCCCTTCGTCGACGCCCTGAGGGGCGTGGGGGAGCGGCGCGCTCAGCCACCACCTGCCCGCAGCCGCCGGACACCGCGCGGTCCCCACCCCTCAAGCGCTCAGAACGCGTACCACCGCACCGACTCGTCCCCCTCCCGCAAGGAGGCCACCCGCCGCTCGAACTCCGCCAGCGCCTTGGGATTGCTCGGCGCGTGCTGGGCCACCCACGCGCAGCTGGCCGTCTCCCGCGCCCCCCGCAGCACCGAGCAGCCCTCCCACTCCCGCACGTCCCACCCGTACGCCTCGACGAACCCGTCATAGGCCGCCGCCGGCACCCCGTACCGGTCCCGGGACAGCACCATCACCACCAGGTCGTGCTCCCGCAGGTCCCCGGAGAACGTCTCCAGATCCACCAGCACCGGACCGTCCGGCCCGACGTGCACGTTCCGCGGCAGCGCGTCCCCGTGGATCGGCCCCGGCTCCAGGTGCGGCGTCAACGCCGCCGCGGCCGCCGCGAAACCGTCCCGCCGCTCCCGCAGATAGGCCGCGTCCGCCGGATCGATCGCGTCCCCCGCCAGCCGCAGCCACCGTTCCACCCCGCCCAGCAGCTCCCGCCGCGGCAGCGGGAACGGCGGCGCGGGCAGGGCGTGCACGAGGCGCAAGAGTTCGGCCAAATCCCTTGGCTCCGCGGCCCGTACGGGCTCCGGCAGCCGGTGCCACACCGTCACCGGATGCCCCTCGACCAGCCGCGGCTCGGGCTCGGCCGCCCGCACCGCCGGCACCCCCGCCCCGGCCAGCCACAGCGCGACGTCCAGCTCCCGCCGCGCCCGCTCCAGCAGCTCCGCGTCCCGGCCCACCTTGACCACCAGGTCGCCCGCGGCGAACACCGCGTTCTCGCCGAGGGCGAGGAGCCGCGCGTCCCGCGCCGGACCGGGCAGCACGCCCGCCACGGCCAGTACGTCCCGCGCCCGTGCCTCGTCCATCGTCCGCCTCCGTGTCCGACGCCGCGTGGGCGTCAGGTTCTCGCCATCCGGTGGTCAGTTTCGCATCCGTACTGGTCGGACCCGGTGCACGGCCCCTTGACGGGGTACAGCGCCTTCACGACCATGACCGGGCTCGCCCCCGCCGCGCAAAGAGGGAGATTTCGTGGCATCAGCGGCTCATACGGCGATACCGGTACGGCGTGCCACCGACCGCACCGCCTGGCTCCTGGTGCTGCCCGCCCTGATCCCCGTCCTCCTGCTGAGCGTCGGCCCCCTGCTCTACGGCGTCCTGCTGGCCTTCACCGACTCCCAGGCGGGCCGGACCGAGCCCACCCGGTGGATCGGCGGCCTCAACTTCCAGGACCTGCTGCACGACACGCTGTTCTGGGAGTCGTTCCGGATCGGGCTGGCGTGGGCGCTCGGCGTGACCGGGCCGCAGTTCCTGCTCGCCCTCGGTCTCGCCCTGCTGCTCAACGAGGACCTGCGGCTGCGCTGGCTGGCCCGCGCCCTCGCGATCGTCCCGTGGGCGATGCCCGAGGTGGTCGTCGGCATCATGTGGCGGCTGGTGTACAACCCGGACGCGGGCGTCCTCAACGAGACCCTGCGCGACCTGGGCCTCGGCGACGGCCGGGACTGGCTCAGCGGCCTCGGGTCCGCGCTGCCCGCCGTGATCGTCGTCGGCGTGTGGGCCGGCCTGCCGCAGACCACGGTCGCGCTGCTGGCCGGCCTGCAGAACACCCCGCGCGAACTGCACGAGGCGGCCGCGGTGGACGGCGCCGGCGCCTGGCGCCGCTTCCGCACGGTCACCTGGCCCGCCCTCAGACCGGTCGCCCTCGCCATCACCGCCCTCAACCTCATCTGGAACGTCAACTCCTTCGCCCTGGTGTACGTGCTGACCAACGGCGGGCCCGGCGGGCGGACCCGGCTGCCGATGCTGTTCGCCTACGAAGAGGCCTTCCGCTACGGGCAGTTCGGATACGCGGCGGCCATGGGCTGCGTGATGGTCGCGGTCGTGTCGGTGCTGCTGGCGCTGTTCCTGGTGGGCCGCCTGAAGGGAGACGACACCGTATGAAGGCCAGAGCCGGCACCCGCGTCGGCCAGTACACCGCGCTCCTCGCCTACCTCGTCTTCCTCGCGTTCCCGTTGCTGTGGCTGCTGTCGACGGCCTTCAAGTCGCCCCGGGAACTGGGCAGCTTGCACCCCACCTGGATCCCGCGGCACCCCACCCTCGACAACTTCCGCCAGGCCTTCGACGAGCAGCCCCTGCTGCACGCCGCGCTCAACTCCCTGCTCGCCGCGGCCGGGGCGGCGCTGATCGCCGTGGTCGTCGCGACCCCGACGGCGTACGTCATGGCGCGCCGCCGCACGGCTCTCGGCAGGGCCGCGACCGGGTGGGTGGTGGTCAGCCAGGCCTTCCCGCTGGTGCTGGTGATCATCCCGCTGTTCCTGGTGCTGAAGAACCTGCGGCTGATCGACTCCCGGGCGGGGCTGGTCCTGGTGTACGTGGTGTGGGCGCTGCCGTTCGCGCTGTGGATGCTCGCCGGGTACGTCCGCGCGGTGCCGGCGGAGGTCGAGGAGGCGGCGGCGGTCGACGGGGCGGGGCGGGTGCGGACGCTGGTGTCGGTGGTGGCACCGCTGCTCGCGCCGGGGATCGCGGCGACGGCACTGTTCGCGTTCGTCACCGCGTGGAACGAGTTCTTCTTCGCGCTGGTCCTGCTGAAGACACCGCGGAAACAGACGCTGCCGGTCGTGCTCACCCACTTCATCGGCGCGGAGGGCGTCGCCGACCTGGGCCCGCTGGCCGCCGCCGCGTTCCTCGCGACCCTTCCCTCGCTCGTCGTCTTCGCGCTCATCCAGCGCCGGATCACCGGCGGCATGCTCACCGGGGCGGTGAAGAGCTGATGCGCCTGCGCTGGATCGTCGTCCTGGTGCTCCTGCTGGCGGGCTGCACCGGCGGCGGCTCCACGTCCGGCCGGATCACCCTCCGCTTCCAGTCCCTGGCCTGGCAGGAGAAGTCCGTCAAGGCCAACAAGGAGCTGGTGAAGAAGTGGAACGCCACCCATCCGGACGTCAAGGTGGAGTACGTGCAGGGGAGTTGGGACAGCGTCCACGACCAGCTGCTGACCTCCTTCGAGGGCGGTGAGGCCCCCGACATCATCCACGACGCCTCCGACGACCTCGCCGACTTCGCCTACGGCGGCTACCTCGCCGACCTGCGCGACCTGCTGCCCGCCCGGCTGAAGTCCGACATTCCGGAGCGGAGTTGGCAGACGGCGACCTTCGGCGACGGCGTCTACGGAGTGCCGTTCCTGCAGGAACCCCGCGTGCTCATCGCCAACGCGACCTGGCTGAAGAGGTCCGGCGTCCGCATCCCCACGCCCCGACACCCCTGGACCTGGGCGGAGTTCAGGAGCGTCACCCGGCAGTTGAGCGGACCCGGCAGGTACGGCGTCGCCTGGCCGCTGAAGGAACCCGTCTCGGCGACGCTCAACCTGTCCCTGTCGACGGGCGGACGCCTCTTCCATCGGGGCGCCGACGGCAAGGTCACCGTCCGGTTCGGGACGGCCGACGCGGTCGTGCCCCGTACGATCCACGACCAGGCGGACACCGACCGCAGTGCCTCGCCGACGACCCTGGGCAGCGGCGGCTCCGACACCCTGCCCGGCTTCTTCGCGGGCCGGTACGCGATGGTCCCGCTCGGCTTCTCCTACCGCCAGCAGATCGCCCAGCAGGCGCCGGAGGGGTTCCGCTGGCAGGTGCTGCCCGCCCCCGCCGGCGCCGCCGGGCTCACCCAGGGCGTCAGCCCGCAGACCCTCTCGATCGCCGCGGACAGCCCGCACAAGAAGGAGGCCGCCGCCTTCCTCGACTTCCTGCTGCGCCCGGGGAACATGGTCCGGCTGGCCCTCGGCGACTGGATGCTGCCCACCGGCACACAGGCCCTGAAGGACCCCGCCCTGCACACCGCCGACAACGGCTGGGCGACCGGCACCGCCCTCGCCGCCCACCTGAGCCCCGCGCCCGCCCAGTCGGTGCGCGGCTACCCCGAGTGGAAGGACAAGGTGGCCACCCCCGCCTTCCAGGAGTACTACAGCGGCGCGATCGGCCTCACCGAACTGCGCCACCGCCTGGAGAAGGACGGCAACCTGGTGCTGGCCCGTTACCAGCGGTGAGCCACGGCACGGAGAACTCCCGTGACCGGTTCCCGTTCCCGGCGCGCGGAAATCCGGTTGCCCCCTCGGCCACGCCCCGCCTAGCGTTCCGTCCGTGGCAGCTTGCGCGATGATCATTTCCGGTCACGGCCGGGGTTGCGCGTACTCCCAGCGAGTGCGACGTGGTCCCGGAGCCCTGACCGGCCCGGGGAGCCTTCCCCGCCGCTGACGTCCCCGACGTACGCGGCATCCGCGCGCACCCCGCCTCTCCTTTCCTGTCTTCCGGTCAGGGCCCTTCGCTGCCCTCCGCCCCTCCCGGGGATCACTCCCCACGGAAGACAAGGACGCAGGCACATGGCCCGCCCCTCCGCGCGTTCCCGCGCGCTCTCGCAGAACTTCCTCGCCGACCGCGCCGTGGCCCGGCGTCTCGCCCGGCTCGCCGTCCCGGACGGACGCGAGGCCCCCCTCCTCCTCGAAGTCGGCGCGGGCAAAGGCGCGTTGACCGAACACCTCGCTCCGCGCTGCCGGCGGCTGCACGCCCACGAGATCGACCCCGGGCTCGTACCGCCGCTGCGCGCCCGCTTCCGCGCCGCACCCCACGTCCGCGTCGTCGCCGGTGACTTCCTCGCCGTACGGGCCCCGCGCACCCCCTTCTCGGTCGCCGGGAACGTCCCCTTCGCCCGGACCGCCGCCATCGTCGACTGGTGTCTGCGGGCCGGCGCCCTCACCGACGCCACGCTGCTCACCCAGCTCGAGTACGCCCGCAAACGCACCGGCGACTACGGCAGTTGGACGCTGCTGACGATCCGCAGCTGGCCTTGCCACGAGTGGCGTCTGGTGGCCCGGGTGGACCGCGGGTGCTTCCGCCCCGTGCCCCGGGTGCACGCCGGGGTCATCCGCATCGAACGCCGCCGCACCCCGCTGCTGGAACCCGCGGCCCTGGCGAGCTGGCGGCACCTCGTCGAGCTGGGCTTCTCCGGTCTCGGCGGCTGCCTGCACGCCTCGCTGCGCCGGGCCCATCCCGCGCGCCGGGTGAACGCCGCCTTCCGGGCCGCGGGGCTGGATCGCCGGGCGCTGGTGGGCGAGGTGGCGCCGGAGGCGTGGCTGCGGCTGCACGAGGTGCTGTGCGGATAGGGGAGAGGGCCCGTTGGTTCCCCCGGGATACCAACGGGCCCTCGGCTCAAGGGAGTTACGGGGTCAGACCCTGACCGGCTGCTCCTCGTCCCGCGCCGTCGCCACCACGGCCTCGGGCGCCTCGTCGTGCGTGAGGTCGGGCAGCCGGTTCAGCCACTTCGGCAGGTACCAGTTGCGCTCGCCGAGCAGCGCCATCACCGCCGGCAGCAGCACGCCCCGGATGATCGTCGCGTCGATGAGCACCGCGGCCGCGAGCCCGACACCCATCTGCTTCATCGACTGCATGGACAGCGTGCCGAAGATCGCGAACACGGCGACCATGATGACCGCGGCGCTGGTGACGACACCCGCCGTGGTGACCACACCGTGCTGGATCGCGTCCTTCGTCGTACGGCCCCGCAGCCGCGCCTCGCGGATCCGCGAGACCACGAACACGTGGTAGTCCATCGACAGGCCGAACAGGATCACGAACAGGAACAGCGGCAGCCAGGTGATGATCGCGCCGACGCCCTCCGCGCCCACCAGGGAGGCACCCCAGCCGTGCTGGAAGACGGCGACGAGGATGCCGTAAGCCGCCCCCACCGACAGCAGGTTGAGCACGATCGAGGTGATCGCGATGGTCAGCGAGCGGAACGACAGCAGCATCAGCGCGAACGCGAAGACCACGACGAACACGAAGACCGGGACGACCGCGCCGGTGAGCTGGTCGTTGAAGTCGTGTGACCCGGCGACCTGCCCGGTGACCGGCGCCTGCAGCCCGTCCACCTTGCCGAGCGTGGCCGGCCGTACCTCGTCGCGCAGCTTCTCCAGGCTCGCGCCCGCCTTGTCCAGGTCGGAGCCGCCGACGAGGGGGACGTAGACGTAGGCGATGTTCTGCGCCGGGTGCAGGGTGATCTCGACCGGGCCGCGCGAGGCGCCCGAACCGACCGCCCGCTCCTTGAAGTCGGCGAGCGCGGACTTCACCTCGGGCGCGTTGATGTCCTTCGCCTTGACGACCACCTCGGCCGGCTCCGAGCCGCCCGGGAAGGCGTCGTTGACGCGGTTGTACGTCTGCACGATCGCCAGCTTGTCGCCGAACTCCTGGTCCAGGGTGAGGTTCTGGGTCTTCATGCCGATCGCGGGGGCCGCGACGGCGAGCAGCGCGCCGGCCGCCACCACCACCGACACCAGGGGCCGTGCGAGCACCCCGCGCAGGACGGCCGCCCAGAACCGGCTCTCCCCGCCCGTGCGGGCGGCCCGGCGCTCCATGGCCTTGCGCAGGAACGGCACCCTGCCCTTCTCGACCCGCTCGCCCAGCAGCGACAGCAGCGCCGGCAGCACGGTCACCGAGCCGACCATGGCGACCGCCACCACCATCAGGGAGGCCAGGCCCATCGCCTCGAACTCGGCGAGCCCGGTGAACAGCATGCCCGCCATCGCCACGCACACCGTGACACCGGAGACGATGATCGCCCGGCCGCTGGTGGCGGCGGCGACCCGCAGCGCGGTGTGCGCGTCCCGTCCGGCGGCCCGCTCCTCGCGTTCACGGCGCAGGTAGAACAGGCAGTAGTCGACGCCGACGGCCAGACCGACCAGCAGCATCACGGAGTTGGCGGTGTCGCTCATCGGCTGCAGATGGCTGACGATGCCCATCAGACCCATCGTCGCCATGATCGCGGTGATCGCCAGCGCCACCGGCAGCAGCGCGGCCACCAGGGCGCCGAAGGCGATGAGCAGGATGCCGAGGGCCACCGGCACCGCGGAGTACTCGGCCTTCTGGAAGTCGTCCCCGAACGCGTCGTCGAAGGTCTTCTGCATGCTGGCGCCGCCGATCTCCTCGATCCGCAGCGTCTCGTGGTCCTTCTGCACCTTGCCGACGGCCGTCAGCACCGGCTGCACGCGGTCGCCCGCGGTCTCGGCGTCACCGCGCATGTCGAACTGGACCAGCGCGCTGCGCCCGTCCTTGGAGATCGTCTGCGTGTCGTACGGCGACTTGACGTCCGTGACCTTGCCGGTGGCACCGACGGCCTTCACCACCGAGGCGACGGCCGCCTTGAACTCGGCGTCCGTGGCGGTCAGTCCGCCGCCCTTGGCCTGGATCAGGACCGTCTCACTGGCCGGTTCCTCGATCCCCGCGTCCTCGATGATCTTCGCGGCGGTGTGCGTCTCGCCCTTGAGCTGGTCGCTGTCCTTGACGTCGACCCGGCCCGCCGCCGAACCGAGCCCCATCGCCAGGACGACGAACAGCACCCAGATACCGACGGCAGCCCATCGGTGCCGGGCGCTCCAGCCGCCGGCCCGGGCGGCTATGCCCCGCACCCGTGAATCTCCGTTCCTCATGACGGGCTTGCCCCCTCGTGTGCCGGTGACAGCCCCCTGCCGCCACCTTTCGCTTCGAAGGTATGGGCTGCGTAAGCGCATCTCGTCGTGCTGCCCGGTGAGCTGTGCGGCAGACGGCTCCTCCCCTCGGACCCCGGAGCCTCACCGCTGGGGAGGACGAAGGCCCCTTACATCTATCCGGGCTACCGGCGAGTCGTGATCAGGGTGTCCGGTCCGCCGCCCTCACTCACCGTTGCTCCTCATGACGCCCCGTCGCTCCCCCGTCCCTCCTGCTGTGGAGCCGTTTGTGATGACGAAAGCTTGTTGAACAAGTCACAGCTGCGTGTAGCTGTTGCTCCGCACCCGGCCCATCGGACAGAGTTTCCGCCAGTCCGCCCCGCGCGGACACGGCCGTCGTGCCCACCCCCACGGGGCACGACGGCCGACTTAGGGTGTGCGCCATGACGACGACGTATGCGGCGCTGTTGCGCGGGATCAACGTGGGCGGCAGCCGGAAGGTCCCGATGGCCGAGCTGCGGCAGCTCATGAACGGCCTCGGCTACGACGGCGTCCGCACCTACCTGCAGAGCGGACAGGCCGTCTTCGCCTCCGCCCACGGCGACGAGGAGTCCCTGGCCGCGGAGCTCACCGACGCGATCCACCGGCACTTCGGGTTCGCCGTCGACGTGATCGTGCGCGACCACGCCTATCTCAGGGCGGTCGCCGAGGGCTGCCCGTTCCCGGCCGCCGAACTGGAGGCCAAGCAGCTGCACGTGACCTACTTCTCGGCGCCCGTCGACGAGGAGCGCTTCGCTGAGATCGACCGGGCGGCCCACCTCCCGGAGGAGTTCCGGCTCGGCGACCGCGCCCTGTACCTCTACACGCCCGCCGGACTGGGCCGCTCCAAGCTCGCCGAGCAGCTCGCCAGGCCGCGCGTCAACAAGGGCCTGATCGCCACCACCCGCAACTGGAACACGGTGGTGAAACTGGTCGAGCTCACCGCGGGCTGACCGCCCGCCGGCCGCACACGGCAGTGTGCGAGGCTCGTGCCATGCGTTACATCATCATCGGAGCGGGAGCCGTCGGCGGCGCGATCGGCGGGCGCCTCGCCGGGGCGGGACACGAGGTCGTACTGGTCGCCCGGGGCGCGCACGGCGCGGCCCTGCGGGCGGACGGACTGCGGCTGACGACACCGGACGGGGAACACACCTACCGGCTGCCGACCGTCGAAACCCCGGACGAGCTGGGCGAGTTGCGGTCCGACGACGTGCTGGTGCTGGCCGTGAAGACGCAGGACACGACGGGCGCGCTGCACACCTGGGGCCCCGCCCCGGTCGCCGGCGGCGGCACGGCGGCCGAGCGGCTGCCGCTGCTGTGCGCGCAGAACGGCGTGGAGGGGCAGCGCCTGGCCCTGCGCGTCTTCCGGCACGTGTACGGCGTCTGCGTGTGGCTGCCGGCCGCCTTCCTCGAACCGGGCCGGGTCGTCGCCCCCTGTGCCCCGCTCACCGGCATGCTGCACCTGGGCCGCTACCCCCACGGCACCGACGAGACGGTCCGGACGGTCGCCGCCGACCTGGAGAAGACGCGTTTCTTCGAGGCGCCGGTCGTCCCGGACGTGACGCGCTGGCAGTACGCCAAGCTGCTGACCAACCTGCACAACGCCACGCAGGCCCTGGCCGGGCCGGCGGAGGACGAGGACGCCTGGGCCGCGCTGCACGAGCGGGTGCGGGCCGAGGGCGCGGCCGTGCTGGACGCCGCCGGCATCCCGTACGCGAGCGTCGAGGAGCAGCGCCGGGTGCGCGGCCGCAAGGTCGACCCGGTGCCGCTGGCGGGCGCCCCGCGCGGCGGCGGCTCCTCCTGGCAGTCCCTCAGCCGTGGCACCGGCACCATCGAGGCCGACTACCTCAACGGCGAGATCGCCCTGCTGGGCCGCCTGCACGGCGTGCCGACCCCGCTCAACGACCTGCTCCAGCGCCTGGCCAACACCTTTGCACGCGAGCGCCGGGCGCCCGGGTCGCTGCCGCCGGCGGAACTCGTCCGCCTGGCCGAGGAGGCTGTCGCGTTTGTTCAAGAGCCCTGAGCGCGCGCTGCCTAGCGTGCAGGGCAT
This sequence comes from Streptomyces sp. 7R007, assembly GCF_054850255.1. Taxonomy (NCBI): domain Bacteria; kingdom Bacillati; phylum Actinomycetota; class Actinomycetes; order Kitasatosporales; family Streptomycetaceae; genus Streptomyces; species Streptomyces sp. 7R007. The sequence continues at coordinate 169,731 of NZ_JBTWMV010000008.1, forward strand.
GACGTACGAACAGACGCACCGCTACATGACCGCATGTGCCGCCGAGGCGGCGCGCATCGCGCGCGGCGTCCCGGCGGACCGGCTCGACGACCCCACCCACTGCCCCGGCTGGGACGTCCGCGCCCTGGTCAACCACTGGGTCCTCTACACCTCCCACGGCCTGGAGCACCGTGCGCTGCGCAGGCAGCTGCCCGAGGAGCTGACCGCCCGCGACTTCACCGCAGACCCGGACTGGGCCGGGGCCTACGCCGCCCAGCTGGACCGCGCCGTCGCGGCCTGGGCCGATCCGGCGGTGTGGGAGGGCGAGGTCGACCTCGGCATGGCGACGATGCCGGCCGCCGAGATCGCCGCGATGGTGATCAAGGAGATGGCCGTACACGGCTGGGACGTCGCCGCGGCCACCGGCCAGCGGCTGCGCATCCCGGACGACGCCGCCGCCTTCGTCCTCGACGTGGTGGAGAAGCACGGCGACCTCTACCGCCGGTACGACGGCTTCGCCGACCCGGTGCCCGTCCCCGACGACGCACCCGTGTTCGACCGCGCGCTCGCCGCCAGTGGACGGGATCCCAAATTGGGCCAGTGAAATCGACGTCGATTGGGCCGGGATGCTGCTCCGCCTGGCGGCTAACGTCGACGGCATGACGGACACCGCACCCACCCGCGTCGACTTCTGGTTCGACCCCGCCTGCCCTTTCGCCTGGATCACCTCCCGCTGGCTGCTGGAGGTCGAGCGCGAGCGCCCGCTCGACCTCCGCTTCCACGCGATGAGCCTGTACCTGCACAACATCGGCAACGAACTCCCCGACTGGTACCGGGAGTTGGTCGACAAGTCGATCGGCCCGGTGCGGGTGGCCGTGGCGGCGGCCGAACGGCACGGGGAGAAGGTGCTGCGCGACCTCTACACCGCTTTCGGCACCCGTATCCACGAGCGCAAGGCCGAGGACTTCGACGCCGTGATCGCCGAGTCGCTGGCCGAACTCGGCCTGCCGGCCGACCTCGCGGCAGCCGCCCACGACACCTCCCACGACGAGGCGGTACGGCGCAGCCACGAGGCCGGCGTCGAACCCGACTCGGGCGGCTACGTCGGCACGCCCACCCTCCATGTCGACGGCACGGTGTGGTTCGGCCCCGTCCTGCGGGCGATTCCCCGAGGGGCACGGGCGGCCCGGCTCTTCGACAGCTTCCGGGTCCTGGCCACCGACCCCGACCTCTTCGAGCTCAAACGCACCCGCACGGGGGCGCTCCGCTTCGACTGACGGAAGCCGTCTGACGGCAGCCGTCTGACGGAAGCCGCCTGAGTGGTGCCAAGAGGTGGGCGTCACAGATCGGATGAATGTGTCTCGGAGTGGCGAGATCCACGACCGTTTCCGTCCCGTTCATTGACTGGGGTATTCAATTGCTCCTACCTTTCCGGGGGTTGGGTACAGGCTGATCCCACGGGAGGGGTACATGCCCACGCACCGAAGAGCCGCCCTGGTCGCCCTCGTCACCGCCGTGCTGGCCCTCGGCATCCCGGGCCTCGCGGCCCCGGCCCAGGCCGCCGGCTCCGACGTCCACGTCTCACCCGCCGGCGACGACCACGCCGACGGCAGCGCACGACATCCCGTCCGCACGCTGCAACGCGCCCGCGACCTGGTCCGTGCCCGCGCCGCGCACCTGACGTCCGACCTGACCGTGCACCTCGCCTCCGGCACCTACCGCCAGTCCGGCCCGCTCGTCCTCGACGCCCGCGACTCCGGCACCGCGGGCCACCGGGTGATCTGGCAGGGCACCGGCGCCAGCGTCGTCAGCGGCGGCCGCGAGGTCACCGGCTGGCACCAGGTGCCCGGCCGCGACGGCCTGTGGTCCGCGCCCGCACCCCAAGGTCTCACCGACACCCGCCAGTTGTACGTCGACGGTGTGCGCGCCCAGCGGGCCCGCGGGGCCGTGCCCGTCACCCTCACCCAGACCGCAACCGGCTACACCGCCTCCTCCGACACCCTCGCCCGCTGGAAGCACCCCGAGGACGCCGAGTTCGTCTACACCGGCGGCGAGGCGCTGTGGAACATCGAGCGCAACGGACTCGGCCAGTGGACCGAACCGCGCTGCCGGGTCGCCCGCCTGCGTCCGTGCCCCGCTCGGCGGCGTGCTGTGCCGTCAGGCTCCGACAGCCGCCAGTGCGGGCACGCACGCCGTGTCGTAGCGCTCCAGCAGCACCTGTGCCACCTCCGGTGCCGGGCCCAGCACCTCGGCGAGGACGTCCGCCCCGGCCGCGCCCCGCGCGATCCGGTCCGGCAGGAAGCCCGGCGCCAGGACGTACGGCGCGACAGCGATCTTCGCGCAGCCCGAGGCGCGCAACTCGCCCACCACGTCCTCGGTGCGGGGCAGAGCGGCGGAGGCGAACGCGGGCCGCACGGCGCACCAACCGGTGTGCCGCCACTCCCGCGCGATTGCTGCGATCACCGCGATCGCCTCCGGGTCCGAGGACCCCGCCGAGGCCAGCACGACCCCGGTCGAGGACTTGTCGGCGGGCGTCAACCCCGCCTCGTACAACCGCCGTTCGAGGGCGGACAGCAGCAGCGGCGACGGGCCGAGGACGTCGGCCTGCCGGATCCGCAACCGCCGCGGCGCGTCCCGCAGGACCGCCGGGATGTCCGCCTTCGCGTGGAAGGCGCGGGTCAGCAGCAGGGGCAGGGCCACGACGTCCCGCACGCCCTGCGCCGCCAGCGACTCCAGCACCCCGTGCACGGACGGGATGTTGAAGTCCAGGAAGCCGGTCTCCACGCGGAGTCCCGGCCGCAGCGACCGCACCCGCCGCACCAGGGCGTGCACGGTCGCGGCATGCCGCGGATCACGGCTGCCGTGGGCGATGACGAGAAGAACCGGAGGGCGCATGGCGGATCGGCTCAGCTCTTCACCCCGGCCGGCTTCAGAAGTCCCACCCGTCGTCCTCGGCCTCGTCCTTGACGGGCTCGGGCGACGCGAAGGACTCGCCGACCATGCCCGCGGTGAGCGTGGTGCCGTCGCTGGGGTCGATCAGGATGAACGAACCCGTGCGCCGGGAGTCGGCGTAGGAGTCGACCGGAAGCGGTTCCGCGGTGCGGATCTTCACCCGGCCGATGTCGTTGGCGACCAGGTGTCCCGGGTGCGGGTGCAGCGACAGGTCGTCGAGCGTGAGACGGGACGGGATGTCCTTGACGATCGCCTTGACGGTGCGGGTGCCGTGCTTGAGCAGCACCCGGTGGCCGACGGTGAGCGGGGCGTCGGCGACGTGGCAGACGGTCGCCTCGATGTCCTGCGTGGTCGGCGGGGCGTCCTTGGTCGGGACGATCAGGTCGCCGCGCGAGATGTCGATGTCGTCGGCCAGCAGCACCGTCACCGACTGGGTGGTCCAGGCGACGTCGACCGGCTTGCCCAGCAGGTCGATGCCCGAGATCGTCGAGGTGCGGCCCGACGGCAGCACGGTGACGGACTCGCCGACCCGGAAGGAGCCGGCCGCGATCTGACCGGCGTAACCGCGGTAGTCGGGGTGCTCGGCGGTCTGCGGCCGGATCACGTACTGCACGGGCAGCCGGGCGTGGCAGTGACTCAGATCGTGGCTTACGGGAACGGTTTCCAGGTGTTCCAGCACGGTCGGGCCGCCGTACCAGTCCATGTTGGCGGACGGCTCCACCACGTTGTCGCCGGCCAGCGCGGAGATCGGGATGGCGGTGACCTCCGGGACGCCCAGCTCGGTCGCGTACGCCGTGAACTCCTCGGCGATCGCGGCGAAGACGTTCTCCCGGTAGTCGACCAGGTCCATCTTGTTGACGGCGAGGACCACGTGCGGCACGCGCAGCAGCGCGGCGATCGCGGCATGGCGGCGGGTCTGCTCGACCACACCGTTGCGGGCGTCGACCAGGATCACCGTCAGCTCGGCGGTGGAGGCGCCGGTGACCATGTTGCGGGTGTACTGCACATGGCCGGGGGTGTCGGCGAGGATGAACCGGCGCTTGGGCGTGGCGAAGTAGCGGTAGGCGACGTCGATGGTGATGCCCTGCTCGCGCTCGGCCCGCAGGCCGTCGGTCAGCAGGGCGAGGTCGGGCGCGTCCTGGCCGCGGCTGAGCGAGGCGCGCTCGACGGCCTCCAGCTGGTCGACCAGCACCGACTTGGAGTCGTGCAGCAGCCGGCCCACCAGCGTGGACTTGCCGTCGTCGACGGAACCGGCGGTGGCGAACCGCAGGAGCGTGGTCGCGGAGAGTTCGGCGGTCGTGCTCATGCTTAGAAGTACCCCTCGCGCTTGCGGTCTTCCATCGCGGCCTCGGAGAGCTTGTCGTCGGCCCGGGTGGCGCCGCGCTCGGTGAGCCGGGAGGCGGCGATCTCGGTGATGACGGCGTCCAGCGTCGTGGCGTCGGAGTCGACGGCACCCGTGCAGGACATGTCGCCGACGGTGCGGTAGCGCACGCGCCGCTTCTCGACGGTCTCGCCGTCCTTCGGGCCGCCCCACTCGCCGGCCGTCAGCCACATGCCGTGGCGGCGGAACACCTCGCGCTCGTGCGCGAAGTAGATCTGCGGCAGCTCGATGCCCTCGCGGGCGATGTACTGCCACACGTCCAGCTCGGTCCAGTTGGACAGCGGGAAGACGCGGACGTGCTCGCCGGGGGCGTGCCGGCCGTTGTAGAGGTTCCACAGCTCGGGGCGCTGACGGCGCGGGTCCCACTGCGAGAACTCGTCCCGCAGACTGAACACCCGCTCCTTCGCGCGGGCCTTCTCCTCGTCCCGGCGTCCCCCGCCGAAGACCGCGTCGAACTTCTCCGCCTGGATCTTCTCCGTCAGCGGCAGCGTCTGCAGCGGGTTGCGGGTCCCGTCCGGGCGCTCCTTGAGCACACCCCGGTCGATGTAGTCCTGTACGGAGGCCACATGGAGCCGCAGCCCGTGCGCGGCCACCGTGCGGTCGCGGTACTCCAGGACCTCGGGGAAGTTGTGCCCGGTGTCGACGTGCAGCAGCGAGAACGGCACCGGCGCCGGCGCGAACGCCTTCAGCGCCAGGTGCAGCATGACGATGGAGTCCTTGCCGCCGGAGAACAGGATCACCGGCCGCTCGAACTCGCCCGCCACCTCACGGAAGATGTGCACCGCCTCGGACTCCAGCGCGTCCAGGTGCGAGAGGGCGTACGGGGCGTCCGTACCCTCCTGTACGGAGGCGACGGTCGTCGTCATGCCAGTCCCCTTTCGGTGAGCAGCGCGTGAACCGCGGCCGCGGACTCCTGGACGGTCTGGTGCTGCGACTCGATGCGCAGGTCGGGCGAGGCGGGCTCCTCGTACGGGTCGTCGACACCCGTCAGCCCGCTCAGCTCGCCGGCCGCCTGCTTGGCGTACAGGCCCTTGACGTCCCGCTCGGAGCACACCTCGACCGGGGTGGCCACGTGCACCTCGATGTAGGCCGCCCCGCTCTCCTGGTGGCGCTTGCGGACGGCCTCGCGGCTGTCGGCGTAGGGCGCGATCACCGGGACCAGCGCCTTGACGCCGTTGCGGGCGAGCAGTTCGGCGACGAAACCGATGCGCTGCACGTTGGTGTGCCGGTCCTCGCGGCTGAAGCCGAGGCCCGCCGAGATGAACTCGCGGATCTCGTCGCCGTCGAGCACCTCGACGAGGTGGCCCTCCTCGCGCAGCCGGCCGGCCAGCTCGTACGCGATGGTGGTCTTGCCGGCACTCGGCAGACCCGTGAGCCAGACGGTGGCTCCGGTCGTCACGTGCAACTCCTTGGTGTCCGCCACAGGGGCATTCGCGGTCATTCGTGCAGCCCGCACTCGGTCTTGGCGCGGCCCGCCCAGCGGCCGGCGCGCGCGTCCTCGCCCGCCAGCACCCGGCGGGTGCAGGGGGCGCAGCCGACGGAGGCGTAGCCGTCCATCAGCAACGGGTTGGTCAGGACGCCGTGTTCGGCGACATACGCGTCCACGTCGTCCTGGGTCCAGCGGGCGATGGGGGAGATCTTGACCTTCTGCCGCTTCTCGTCCCAGCCGACGACCGGGGTGTTCGCCCGGGTCGGGGACTCGTCGCGGCGCAGACCGGTCGCCCAGGCCAGGTAGCCGGTCAGACCCTGCTCCAGCGGCTGCACCTTGCGCAGCTTGCAGCACAGGTCCGGGTCGCGGTCGTGCAGCCTGGGGCCGTACTGCGCGTCCTGCTCGGCGACCGTCTGGCGCGGGGTGAGGGTGATGACGTTGACGTCCATCACCGCCTCGACCGCGTCGCGGGTGCCGATGGTCTCCGGGAAGTGGTAGCCGGTGTCGAGGAACACCACGTCCACGCCGGGCATGGCGCGGGAGGCGAGGTGGGCGACCACCGCGTCCTCCATCGAGGAGGTCACGCAGAAGCGCTTGCCGAAGGTTTCCGCCGCCCACCGCAGGATCTCCAGCGCGCTGGCGTCCTCCAGGTCGCGGCCCGCCTGTTCGGCGAGTGCCTTGAGGTCCTCGGTCGTACGCTCTTCCTTCACCGCGGTCATATCTCGTCTCCCCCTGCTTCGGTGTGCTGAAGGCCCCGGGCCAGCAGCCCGAGGAACTTCAACTGGAAAGCCCGGTTGCACGCGGCGCATTCCCACGCGCCGTGGCCCTGCTCGGACGGACGCAGGTCCTCGTCGCCGCAGTAGGGGCAGTAGAAGGGGGCGGCCCGCTCGCTCACGACAGGGCCTCCTCGGACGCGCGGGCGGCCCAGACGGCGAACCGCTCACCCTCCTCGCGCTCGGCCTGGAACCGCCTCAGCACCCGCTCGACGTAGTCGGGCAGCTCCTCGGAGGTGACCTTCAGACCGCGCACCTTGCGGCCGAACCCGGCGTCCAGGCCCAGCGCGCCGCCCAGGTGCACCTGGTAGCCCTCGACCTGCTCGCCCTGGTCGTTGAGGACCAGCTGCCCCTTGAGACCGATGTCCGCCACCTGGATGCGCGCGCAGGCGTTCGGGCAGCCGTTGAGGTTGATGGTGATCGGCTCGTCGAAGTCCGGGATGCGGCGCTCGAGTTCGTCGATCAGCGTGGAGCCGCGCTGCTTGGTCTCGACGATGGCGAGCTTGCAGTACTCGATGCCCGTGCAGGCCATGGTGCCGCGCCGGAAGGGCGACGGCTTGGCCGTCAGGTCCAGCGCCTCCAGGGCCTCGACCAGCGGCTCGACCTGCTCCTCCGCCACATCGAGGATGATCATCTTCTGTTCGACGGTGGTCCGCACCCGGCCCGAGCCGTGCGCCTCGGCGACCTCGGCGATCTTCGTGAGCGTGGCGCCGTCGACCCGGCCGACACGCGGGGCGAAGCCGACGTAGAAACGGCCGTCCTTCTGCCGGTGCACGCCGACGTGGTCGCGCCAGCGGCCCACGGGCTCGGCGGGGGCGGGACCGTCGGCCAGCTTCCGCTTGAGGTAGTCGTCCTCCAGCACCTGGCGGAACTTCTCCGCGCCCCAGTCGGCGACCAGGAACTTCAGGCGGGCCCGGTTGCGCAGGCGCCGGTAGCCCCAGTCCCGGAAGATGCCGACCACACCGGCCCACACCTCCGGCACGTCCTGAAGCGGCACCCAGGTGCCGAGCCGCACGCCGAGCTTGGGGTTGGTGGACAGTCCGCCGCCGACCCAGAGGTCGAAGCCGGGGCCGTGCTCGGGGTGCTCGACGCCGACGAACGCCACGTCGTTGATCTCGTGCACGACGTCCAGCAGCGGCGAGCCGGAGATCGCCGTCTTGAACTTGCGCGGCAGGTTGGAGAACTCCTTGCTGCCGATGTACCGGTCGTGGATCTGCTCGATGGCCCAGGAGCCGTCGATGATCTCGTCCTCGGCGATCCCGGCGACCGGCGAGCCGATCACGACGCGCGGGCAGTCGCCGCAGGCCTCGGTGGTGGACAGCCCGACGGCCTCCAGCCGCTCCCAGATCTCCGGCACGTCCTCGATGCGGATCCAGTGCAGCTGGATGTTCTGCCGGTCGGTGATGTCGGCGCTGCCGCGCGCGAACTCCTGCGAGATCTCGCCGATCACGCGCAGCTGCCCGGTGGTCAGCCGGCCGCCGTCGATGCGCACGCGCAGCATGAAGTACTTGTCATCCAGCTCCTCCGGCTCCAGGATCGCGGTCTTGCCGCCGTCGATGCCGGGCTTGCGCTGGGTGTACAGCCCCCACCAGCGCATCCGGCCGCGCAGGTCGTTGGGGTCGATGGAGTCGAAGCCGCGCTTGGAGTAGATCGTCTCAATGCGTGTCCGCACATTGAGACCGTCGTCGTCCTTCTTGAACTGCTCGTTGCCGTTGAGCGGGGTGTAGTGCCCCGCGGCCCACTGGCCCTCGCCCCGGTGACGGCTCACCTTGCGGCGGGGAGTCGCGGCGGCAGGGTTCTGCGGGGTGGCGGCCATGGTGATTACGTCCTTCGGGACAGGCGGAAAGCGGCTCTGACCTGCGCGTACACGCGCATGGGCATACGTGCGCGACGTTGCGCAACAGGAGAGGAGAAGGCAGGAGTTGTCGGGCGCGGGAGGGCTCTCAGCGCGCCGGACAGATGGCGCTGGACATGCGGCCGAGGTCGACGTGCCGCCGACTCACCAAGGCAATTCCAGTTCCAGACATGACGGAAGCGTGTCACGGCGATCTGGACACAGTCCAGCTTCGTCCATGATGCGGACACCCTTGTCTCGAAGGGTGGGACAAGGGTGGCGTCGATCACATCGTCCGCCGCCGGTCTTGTCCGCGCAGGTCAGACAAGCTATGCGCCGGTCAGGCGGACGACCTGCGCGGCGGGTGGCTCAGACCGGACGTGCGCCGGGCCACGGCCCGGGCGCGGCGACCTCCGCCTGCTCCTCCACCTTGGTGTCGAAGACCTTGAACCCCCTGCGCAGATAGTTGTCCATGGCGTGCTCGCCGTCCAGGCTGCAGGTGTGCAGCCACACCCGCTTCGTCGGCGCCAGCGCCGGCCAGCGCTCGGCGAGGTCCCAGGCGCGGGCGGCACCGTACGACAGCAGGTGACCACCGATGCGGCGGCCCCGGAAGGCGGGGATCAGGCCGAAGTAGACGATCTCGACGGCCCCGTCGTCCTGCGGCTCCAGCTCCACGTACCCGGCCGGCGTGCCCCGCTCGTACGCCACCCACGTCTCCACACCCGGCCGCCCCAGGTGCTCCTCCCAGCGGGCGTACGTCCAGCCGAGCCGGTCGACCCAGCGGATGTCGCCGCCGACGGAGGCGTACAGGAAACGGCTGAACTCGGGGGAGGGGACCTCGGAGCGGACGATCCGGACGTCGCCGTCGGGCGCCGCCGCGGGCAGCAGGTCGGTCGGGGCCGTCTGCTCCAGGGACCAGGTGGTCACGGGGATGTGCGTCATGCCCGTCAGACAATCACCCACGCCGCGGATCTGTCGATCGAGCCGGAACCGGCCGGCTATCCCAGCGACCTGTCGACGGAGGTCAGCGGCAACGCGAACAGCACGCGGCCCGACTGCGACCACAGCTCGCCGGTCTCCTCCCAGTACGACAGAGCCCCGGCGCGCGGGCTCCAGCACTGCCGGCTGTCGTCCGAGCCGCACCGCGTGGCCTTCGCACCCGCCCGGTCCTGCCGCCACAGGCTGCCGTGCTCGTCCCGCGTCTCGGCGCTGCGGCTGAGGAACCAGCCCGAGCGGTACGACAGCACGCCCGCGACGCCGGTCGCCTTCGTCTCGTACGTCTCGTCGGCGACCGCCTTCCCGGCGGCGTCCGTGGCCAGCAGACCGGCCCGCGCCGGGTCCCTGCTGAAGGCGTAGCGCCACAGCCGGGTGTGCCGCGAACCGTCGGCGGGCACCCGCTGGCTCGCCACCAGGCTGTCGGGCGCCGTGCTGCGGTCCAGCGAGAGCGCCGCGGGGCTCGCGGCGGCGGAGGCGGGCCGGTAGGCGCCGACGGCGGGCAGGACGAAGCGGGAGTGGTACGCCGCGAAGCCGCCGTGCACCCGGCCGATCCTGCCACGGTCGACGGAGGCGCGCTGGATGCGGCGCACGTCGAAGACGTAGACCCCGTCCGCCGCGCTGACCAGGAGCTTGCTCTGGTACCAGACCATGCCGGAGACGGCCGAGGTCAGCCCGCGGTAGTCACGGCCGCCGTCGACCGGGACGGCCAGCAGCGCCCAGGTGTAGGTGAGCCGGGCGGCGTCGTCGGCGTTCACGAAGGCGACCCGGGCCACCCCGGCGCGGCCCGCCGTGCCGCTGTCGTGGCTCCAGCCGGACAGCAGCACCCGGTCCGTGCCCCAGTGGCCGTCGTCGTCCGCGTCGCCCGAGGAGGTGACCGCGCCGGCCGTCCAGCCGCGCGTGTCGGCGGCGTCCCAGCAGTACGCGCGCGTGGCCGCCGGTTCCACGGGCAGCGCCGTGCGCTCGGCGGCCGTACAGCCGTCCGCGAGGCGCAGGGAGCGGTCGGACTCGGCGAGGAGGGTGCGCACGCCGACCGGGCGGCCCATCGCGGAGGACAGCCGGTCGAGGGTGGTCTGCGGCACCAGGCTCTCGCGGAGCCCGGCGGACTCGGCGAGCGGCTTGAGCGCGCCGGGGGTGTCGCCGACCGTCGCCTGCGAGGCGCTGATCATGGTGGCGGCGGCGGTGAGCGCCAGGGCGGTGCCGGCCAGGAACGCGCGCAGCGCTGCGCCGCGCTTTCGCCTGCGGTGTCTGCCACGATGCTTCATTGAACCTCCCGAGGCGGACCAACTGCGGCCAATGGTCCGAGGGTTGACCAAAGGAGCAGGTGGGGTGGCCCGTAGAGGATGCTACGGCAGTCGGGCCCGGCTGCGGACGAAGACCCTGCAAATATGCGGAACTCGTCGCGGCATCACAGCTCGACGGCGCCCGTACGGGCCCTGGCCACCGCCGGCGCGGTGGAGTGCGGCAGCAGGTGTCCGGGCTTCTCCGGCAGCAGCACCTCGACCTCGGCGTCCTCGGAGAAACGATACGGCCGATGCTCCAGCAGCCCCCCGAGATACCGCCGCACCCGGGACAGTTCGGCCCGCACCGTCACCGTACGGGCCGGGTCCCCGAACACGTCCTCGGCCAGCTCCGAGGCGCTGCGCCCCGAGCGGTGCACGGCGAGCAGGTAGAGCAACTCGGCGTGCCGCGGACTCAGTTCGTGACTCCAGGACCCCGCGTACCCGGAGACCGTCACCGACCAGCGGCGCGGCTGCGTCAGATCCAGCGCGATCCGGGTGGCGCCCGGCGGCACCGGCTCGTCGCAGGGCCGTATCAACCAGCCCTCGGTCAGCGGTTCCACGGCGCACACACCGAGCGGCGGCAGCCATCGGCGGCCCGCCGACAGCGCCTTGGGCAGCACCACGCGGTGCGTGTACGGCATCCCGGTCACCGCGGCCGTCCAGCCGTCCCGGTCGACCGCCAGCGCCCTGCCGCCCAGCCGCGCCAGCACCGGCGCCGCCACCGCCCGCAGCCGCTCCAGCGAGGCCAGATGCAGCTCGCGCAGCCGGGACTCGGCGAGCTTGGCCACCGAGTCCACCCACGCCAGCGTGGCCGGATGCATGGTCTCCAGCGGCCCGCTGACGTCCACGACGCCCAGCAGCCGTCCGTCGCGCGGGTCCGTGATCGGGGCGCCCGCGCAGGTCCACGTCGTCTGCGAGCGCACGAAGTGCTCGGAGGCGAAGACCTGCACCGGCCGGCGCACCACCGCCGGCGTGCCCACGCCGTTGGTGCCGACGACCTCCTCCCGCCAGTCGGCGCCCAGTTCGAAGCCGAGCCCGTCGGCCCGGCGCAGCACCGCCGCGCTGCCCTCGCGCCACAGCACCCGGCCGTCCTCGTCGGCGACCACCATGATGTGGTGGGCGACGTCCGCGACCGACAGCAGACCCTCGCGCAGCACCGGCAGCACGTGCCGCAGCGCCGACCGCTCACGCCGGCGCCGCACCTCCTCGGCCGGCAGCAGCCCGGACCGGCGGTCGCGCTCGGGGTCCATGCCGCTGCGCAGCATCCGCTCCCAGGACTGCTCGATCACCGGGCGCGGCGCCACCGGGGCGCGCTGTCCGGAGAGCGCGGCGGAGCGGACCTCGCTGAGTACCCGCGCCGCACGAGCCGTGTCGACCACGGCGAGCTGCGTCACGTCCGTCGGCGAGAGGGCCACGGGGCCTCCTGGAGGAAGGGCGTCACTGACTGTCAGTCTCATACTGCCGTTCGTCCCTGTCGGGCGGACACGGTCAGTCCACAGAGAGCAGCAAGTTGCAACCCCCTGCAACCCTGGTGAACGGATCGGGACTCGTTGAAACTTGAGCGACGCCGTCCCGAGCGGCGTCTGCGGCTCTGAAATGGGCCGATGTGGCGGGGGTGGTGCCGTGTCGGCGCAGCACCACCCCTTGCCTCCGACGGTCGGGCCGGTGGCGCGGGGTCCCGTGCGGGGCCGGACGCGCCGACGCGGCCCAAACCCCTCAAGCCCGTTGCGGCCGGGCTCCTTCTACGTCTCCTGTACGGGGCGGGCCCTGGTCACCAGCGCCTTCAGGTTCAGGGTCGGGGGCAGGGTGCCGAAGGCGGCGCCCGCGTCGCCGCCCAGGCGGGCCGCGCAGAAGGCGTCGGCCACCTCGGGCGGGGCGTGGCGGACCAGGAGCGAGCCCTGCAGGACCAGGGCGAGGCGTTCGGTCAGGCGACGGGCCCGGGGTTCGACGCGGTCGAGGTCGGCCAGCTCGGTCAGCAGGTTCTTGATCGCGCCGTCGAGGCGGTGGTCGGCGCCACGGGCCTTGCCGACCTCCTGGAGATAGGCGTCCAGCGCCTGCGGTTCACGCTGCAGGGCCCGCAGCACGTCCAGGGCCTGGACGTTCCCGGCGCCCTCCCAGATCGAGTTGAGCGGCGACTCGCGCACCAGCCGGGGCAGCCCGGACTCCTCGACGTAACCGTTTCCGCCCAGGCACTCCGCGGCCTCCACGGCCAGCGGCGCGCACCGCTTGGTCACCCAGTACTTCGCGGCCGGTACGGCGATCCTCAGCAGCGCGCGCTCCTGCTCACCGCCGTCGTCGCAGGCGGCCGTGAGCCGCAGGGCGAGGGTGGTGGCCGCCTCCGACTCCAGCGCGAGATCGGCCAGCACGTTGCGCATCAGCGGCTGGTCGAGGAGCCTGGCACCGAAGGCCTCCCGGTACGCGCAGTGGTGCACGGCCTGCGCGACGGCCTGGCGCATCAGACCCGCCGAACCCAGCACGCAGTCCAGACGGGTCGCCGCGACCATGTCGATGATCGTGCGCACCCCCCGCCCCTCCTCGCCGACCCGGCGGGCCCAGGTGCCGTCGAACTCGACCTCGCCGGAGGCGTTCGACCGGTTGCCGAGCTTGTCCTTCAGACGCTGCAGGAGGAAGACGTTGCGGGAACCGTCGTCGAGGACACGCGGCACGAGGAAACAGGTGAGCCCGCCGGGGGCCTGCGCGAGCACCAGGAAACCGTCGGACATCGGCGCCGAACAGAACCACTTGTGCCCGGTGAGCTCGTACGTCCCCTCCTCGGCGAGCGGCGTGGCCGCGGTCGTGTTGGCGCGTACGTCGCTGCCGCCCTGTTTCTCCGTCATACCCATCCCGAACAGGGCGCCGGCCTTCAGGTGCGCCGGGCGCAGCTCGCGGTCGTAGACCATCGAGGTCAGGCGCGGCTCCCAGGTGGCGGCGAGGTCCGGGGTGGTGCGCAGGGCGGGGACGGCGGCGTGGGTCATCGACAGCGGGCAGAGGTTGCCGGCCTCGACCTGCGTCCACACCAGGAACGCGGCGGCCCTGCGGACGTGGCCGGCGGGACGGGACCAGGCGGCGGTCAGGCCCGCGGCGACGCCCTTGCCGAGGAGGCGGTGCCAGGCCGGGTGGAACTCGACCTCGTCGACCCGGTGGCCGTGGCGGTCGTGGGTGCGCAGCCGGGGCGGGTTGTCGTTGGCCTGCACACCCCACTCCTGCACCTGGGCCGAGCCGGCGGCGCGCCCGAGGGCGCTGAGCTCGGACCGGACCTCGGGCAGCAGGTCGGGGGGCAGGTGCCGGGTGACGGCGGAGGTCAGGGCTTGGTCGGCGCTGTACACGTCGTAGCCGGTCAGGGGTGGGGGCTGGTTGGTCACGGTGTGGGTGCTGCGTGCCATGCCGCGAACGTACCCCGGGGTGGGGTGGGGGTCACGCCACGGCCTGAACCGTATCCGCGCGTTTCGGCGTCCGGCGGAGAACCGCGTCAGCACGGTGTCCGAACCGGTTCCGCACCGTGTCCGCACCGCGTCCGGGAGGAACCCGCTCACGGCGGGCGTGAGCAGGCGGGGCGGGGGATGAGTGCACTCACGTGCGGCGGATACCTTTAGGGCGTGCAGCAAGCCAGCGAATCCCCTCAGCGGCCCTCCGGTCGTCTCCACCGCGCGCGTGCCCTCTACCGGAACGTCTCGAAGCGCCGGACCGCCTGGCTGCTGCTCAAGGACACCGTCAACTCGTGCATGGAGTACCGCATCCTCGGCCTCGCCGCCGAGGCGGCCTTCTTCACCCTGCTGTCCGTGCCCCCGCTGCTGCTCAGCCTCATCGGCCTGCTCGGCTACGTCGACGACTGGACCGGCACGGACACCATCACCAGCCTCGAGAACAACATCCTGGAGGCCTCCCGCACCGTCCTGTCCGACAAGGGCGTCACCGAGATCGCCCAGCCGATCCTGCACGACGTGGTCAAGGGCGGCCGCCCCGACGTGATCTCGGTCGGCTTCCTGTTCGCCCTGTGGTCGGGATCGCGCGCGGTGAACGTCTTCATCGACACCATCACGGTGATGTACGGCCTCGACGGCGTCCGCGGCATCGTCAGGACACGGGTGATGTCGTTCCTGCTGTTCATCGTGGCCCTGCTGATCGGCTCCATCGCGCTGCCGCTGATGGTCGCGGGCCCCGACGCGGTGGTGCGGATCGTGCCGTGGTCGGAGACGCTGGTCCAAGTCCTGTACTGGCCCGTGGTGATCATCCTGTCCGTCGTCTTCCTGACGACCCTCTACCACGTGTCCGTGCCCGTGCGCTCGCCCTGGATCGAGGACGTCCCCGGCGCCCTGGTCGCCCTGGCGATGTGGGTGCTCGGCAGCTTCCTGCTGCGCATCTACATCACCCACACCATCGAGGGAGCGACGATCTACGGCTCCCTCGCCGCGTCCGTCGCCGTCCTGCTGTGGATCGGCGTGTCCGCCTTCGCGGTGCTGGTCGGCGCGGCGGTGAACGCGGCGATCGACCGGGTGTGGCCGGCCGCCGCCACGGCCGCGGCGCGCGCGGCGAACGAGCGGCTGCGGGAGGCCCAGCTGGCCGAGCACGTGGCCCGTACGGCGGCGGGGCTCGACACCGATCCCGACGATCCGGACATGCCGTCGGAGTTCCCGGAACGCTGGTCGCGTTTCCTGCCACCGGAGGACGTGACGTCGCGCCTGCGCACGCACGTCAAGAGCACGCACACGCACCCGCCGAACAAGCCCGAGGAGCCGTGAGACACCGCCGGCCGACCGGTGCCGGTGGCCGGTCGGGGGGCTGGTCCGGGTGGGCTCTCGTCCGGGCGCGTACGCTGGTCCGGGTGTACACCGAAAGGGCGTCTCGGCTCGGTGGGGCGGTCGTGTGGACGAACACGCCCGCTGAGGACGGCGTCGGGCGGGTGCTGCCCGACGGGTGCATGGATCTGCTGTGGCACGACGGACGGCTGCTCGTCGCGGGGCCCGACACGCGGGCCTATCTGAGCGAAAACGCTTCCGGCACGTGGGCCGGCGTCCGTTTCTACCCGGGGACCGCCCCCGCTCTCCTCGGTCTTCCGGCCCGCGACCTGCTCGACCGGCGCGTGGCGCTCGACGACCTGTGGCCCGCCGCCCGGGCCCGGCGGCTCACCGCGCGAGTGAACGCGGCGCGGGATCCGGCGACGGGGCTGGACGAGGCGGCGGTGTGGCTGGCGGCCGGCGCCGGACCGGCGGACCCGCTGCTCCGACGGCTGGTGGCGGCCCTCGCCGCCGGACGCTCCGTCGGCGCGGTCGCCGACGAACTCGGGCTCGGCGCCCGGCAGCTGCACCGGCGCTCCCTGGCCGCGTTCGGCTACGGGCCCAAGACGCTGGCCCGCGTGCTGCGGCTGCAACGGGCGCTGGGGCTCGCCCGCGACGGCGTGCCGTTCGCGCAGACGGCGGCCCTGGCCGGGTTCGCCGACCAGGCCCATCTGGCGCGGGAGGTGAAGGAGCTCGCCGGGACGCCGCTCGGCGCGCTACTGCGGTAGCGGGGCGAACAGGTCGACGCCGTTGCCGTCGGGGTCGTGCACGACGGCGTACCGCATGCCCCAGAACGCGTCCCACGGCTTGAGCTCCCCGTGGTACCCGGCGCCCACCACATCGTCGTAGAGGGCGTCCACTTCGGCGGGCGACGCGCACCGGAAGGCAAGGGAGACGCGTCCGCCGGCGCTCGGCGGCTGCCAGCCCGCGTGGAAGGAGCGGATGGTCTCCTCGGTGTCCAGGGCGAGGGTCAGTCCGCCGGGCAGTTCGGCCTCGACATGCGGCTGGTCCTCGGAGCCCGCGGGGAAGGCGAGGCCGAGGCGGCGGTAGAAGGCGAGCGAGGCGGCCATGTCGGAGGCCACCAGGCCGATCACGGCGAATCGTGGAGTCATGCGGCCACCGTAGGCGGGGTGGTGGAGGGCGGTCTTGAAGGAATCGGACATTCCCGGGGCGGCGGGTGTCGGGCGGCGGCCGGTGGGGACGCGCGTCGGGAGCGGTGGTGTCCGCCGTGGTCAGGCGAAGGTGACCGGTCCGCGCGGGGTGTCGACCGTGAAGGTGAGGTTCACCGGGCCCCGCCTGAGCGGCAGTTCGGTGCCCACGGCCGCCAGCAGTGGCCGCAGTTCGTCCGGGTCGGGTGCGCTGGCGGACATCGAGAGCAGGGGGGTGACGGGCAGTCCCGAGGCGGTCGGGTGGATCGAGGAACCCCAGTCGATGAGGAAGGGCACGAGGCCGGAGGGGTGCGCGGTGTCGCCGTCCGTCAGCCGCCACCGCAGCACCGTGCCGTCGGGCCGGCGGCGGCCCATCGCCCGTACGTCACCGGGGTCGTACCCCCGCGACCGGGCCGCCGCGACCGCCGCGTCCAGGTCGGGTGGGCTGATCGCCCAGGTCACCGTGCGGGCACGGGCCAGCTCGTCCACGTCGAAGGGCCGCTCGCCGTCCGGATCCGCCTGCTCCGGGTCCGGCCCGATGATCTCCAGGTAGCTGCAACCGCCCAGTGAGACCAGGTAGTTGCGCGTGCCGAGTCCGACATGGGCGCCGCCCGGCGCCGGCGACACCCCGGTGCGCCGGGTGAAGTCGGCGACCGTCGCCGCCAGATCGGGGGTCGCGAGGACCAGATGGTCCAGATGCGGGGGAATCGCGTTCATCTCAGTCGAGGCTACGCAGCACCCACCCGCAATGGAACACCTGTGCGGCGGGCGGGCGAACTCCCAGTCGTCGTACGGGAGATGCCCGTCCTCGTCCCTGTACGGCAGCGCCCACGTCTCGGCCGGGCCGTCGTGGAGCATGCGCCGAAACCCGTGGGGGCAGCACCAGTTCGGGATGGGTGAGCACCGCCTGTCCGGAGCCGGCGCGCACGGCGGCGGGGAAGCGGGCGCCGCTGTGAGCGAGTCCCGCAGCCCCGGAGAGCGCCGGCGGCCGGTCCGTCCGTCCGGTCCGGGGTCGAGAACGAAACTCCGTGGGCCGTGGCGGCTCCAGGCCGTCGTCGCCGGCCGGGGTGAACTCGTCACCGCGCACCCCGCGGCAGTGCACCCCGCGGCAGTGCACCCCGCACGCCTCGACCTCGTTCACCGGCTGCCGCGCCAAGACATCCGCGGCGGCCGGCAGTTCGCGCCGTACCGCCCGGTCGTCCGTGCCCTCCTCCGCGGTGAGGAACAGACGCGACTGCGGCCCGTCCCGCGCCGTCTGCGGCATGCCGTCCACCACGGGCTTCAGCACCCGCCACTCGGAGACCCGGCCCCGGGACCCTGTACGGCCACCCCGCACACCGGCCCGCGCAACGCCGGGTGCGGACAGCGCAGCGGAGAGACCGAACGGACCCGACAGACGCCTCTGTTGAGTGGCCACCGAAGCGAGGCGCTCGGTGTACCCGCGCGGGTGGCACAGTGGGCACCATGGCCCCGCGACTGCTCGTCTACACCCGCACCACCGACTACCGCCACGACTCCATCCCGGCCGCCGTGGCGGCCTTGCGCGCCCTGGGCGGCTTCGAGATCGACCACACCGAGGACCCCGCGGCCCTGGAGGCGCCCCTGGACCGCTATGCCGCGGTGGTCTTCCTGTCCACCAGCGGTGAGGTGCTCACCGCGGCCGGACGGGAGCGGCTGGCGGCCCACGTCGAGGCGGGCGGCGGGTTCGTCGGCGTGCACGCGGCGGCCTGCACGGAGTACGAATGGCCGTACTACGGCCGGCTGCTGGGTGCCCGCTTCGCCCGCCACCCGCAACTCCAGCCCGGCAAGGCCCTGGTCGAGGACCGTGACCATCCGGCGACCCGGCACCTGCCCGCCGTCTGGGACTTCACCGACGAGTGGTACGACTTCCGCACCAACCCCCGCGACACGGTCCACGTCCTGCTGCGGGCCGACGAGTCGTCGTACGAAGGCGGTGGCATGGGCGAGGACCACCCTCTGGCCTGGTGCCGCGAGCAGGGTGCGGGACGCGTGTTCTACACCGCCCTCGGGCATGCCCGCGAGGCCTACGCCGACCCCGCCTTCCGCGCCCATCTGGCGGGCGGGATCGTCTGGGCCGCGCGAACGGCCGCTTCCACCACGTGAGCCGGCCTCACAGGTGTGCCGTGCTGGCCCGTTGGATCAGGCGGGTCGACAGCTCCGTGCGGGTGCTCTCGGGGCGGTCGCCCTCCATCATGCGGACCAGCAGGTGCAGGGCGGTGGCGGCCATCTCCGACAGCGGCTGGCGGACGGTCGTCAGGGCGGGGGCGAGCCACCGGGACTCGGGCAGGTCGTCGAAACCGACGACGCTGATGTCGTCCGGGACACGCAACCCCCGCTCGGCCAGGGCCTGGTAGACGCCGAGCGCCATGCGGTCCGAGCAGACGAACACCGCGCTCGGCGGCTCGCGCAGGTCGAGCAGGTCCAGCATGCGGCGGTGGGCGACGGTTTCGTCGAAACCGGCGTGCCGCACGTACTCCGGACGGTGCCGCACCCCGGCCGAGGCGAGCGCCGAACGGTACCCGGCGATCCGGGCGCTGCTGCACATCTTGCGCTGGTGACCGGCGATGACCGCGATCCGCTCATGGCCGAGGGCGAGCAGGTGCTCGGTCGCCGTGACGCCGCCCTGCCAGTTGGCCGCGCCCACCGACACCACGCCCGGCGGCGGCTCCAGCACCGGGTCGATCATCACGAACGGGATGCGGTGCTGCTCCAGCCACGCGTACTGCGACGGCGTCAGCTCGGCCAGGTTGAACAGCACCCCCGACGAGCCGCGCGCGATCAGCTTGTCCAGCCACCCGCGTTCCGGTCGCCCGCCGCGCGTCCGGGTCAGCCCCGCCGACACGACGACCTCCAGCCCGGCGTCGTGCGCCGCCGCCTCCACCCCGTGCAGCACCGCCCCCGACCAGGACGTGTCGAGCGAGTGCACGACGAGGTCCACCAGCCCCGGCACCTTCGCCGCGTCGAACCGGGGTCTGCGCACATAGCCGAGGCGGTCCAGCGCCTCCGTGACCCGGCGGCGCGTCTCCGGCGCCACGTCCTCGCGGCCGTTGACCACCTTGGACGCGGTCGGCACGGACACCCCGGCCTCGCGGGCCACCACGGCCAGCGTCGGCCCGGCAGCCACGCTCGCACTCCCGGAACGGACCATCGGGAAACCACCTCTCCGGCCCGCCCGAGGGCCATGAAAAGTTTCGACCAGCGCGGAAGTAGTAAGCGCTTCCTACCCTAGGGTCGCGACAATTCCTCGGGAAGAGGTCGGACTTCGCAGGTCTTGAGCGGCGTGGACTTTCGAAACTTCGAACGCGGTATCGCCCTTGGGCGACAAGTAGGTCTCTCACAGATGTCCTACGACTTCGTCGGCCCGTAACCGCATACGCACCGTAACCGTCTCCCCCGAGTAGCGGTCGAATCGCGCTCTGCGCCGGAATACCGCGGCGCCCTGTGGTGCTCTGGTGTTACCGGTGCAGTAGCGCGGTGAGGAGGCTGGTGGGCGTATGACGGCAGCAGTCCGAACAGACCCCGTGGTGAGCACGCCGTACGGCGCCGTGCGCGGACGGTACGAACACGGCGTCGCGGTGTTCCGGGGAATCCCGTACGCCGCGCCCCCCTTCGGCCCCCGCCGGTTCCGGCCGCCCGTCCCGCCCGAGCCCTGGGACGGCGTGCGCGACGCGGGCTCCTTCGGGCCGACGCCGCCGAAACCGCCGTACTCCGAAGCCTTCGAGAAGTACCTGTCGGACCCCGTCGTGCCCGGGGACGACTGCCTCAACCTCAACGTCTGGACACCCGAGCCCGGCCCCGGTGCCCGGCTCCCGGTCCTGGTGTGGCTGCACGGCGGCGCTCTGACCAGGGGTTCGTCCGCCGTGCCCGTGTACGACGGGCGCACCTTCGCCCGCGACGGCGTCGTCTGCGTCTCGGTCAACTACCGGCTGGGCGTCGAGGGCTACGGACTCTTCCCCGACGCCCCCGCCAACCCCGGCCTGCGCGACCAGCTCGCCGCGCTGCGCTGGGTGCACGAGGCGATCACCGCCTTCGGCGGCGACCCCGACCGCGTCACCCTGTGCGGCCAGTCGGCCGGTTCGATCAGCGCCGGCGCCCTGCTCGCCGCCCCGCAGGCGCAGGGGCTGGTGCGGCGCGCGGTGCTGCAGAGCGGACCGCCCGAGGCGTTCGACAGGGACAAGGTACGGCGGATGGTGCGCCGGATGGCCACCCGGCTGAAGATCCCCGCCACCGCCGCCGCCTTCGCCGAGGTCGACCGCGAGCTGCTGCTGCGCACCCAGGCCGAGGTGGGCCGGCTCAGCAGCCCGGTGCTCGGCGGCCCGTCCTTCGGGATCGTCGTCGACGGCGACCTCGTACCCCGTGATCCCCTCCAGGCCCTGGTCGACGGCGACGCCGCCAAGGACGTCGAGCTGCTGATGGGCTGGACCCGCGACGAGTACCGCCTCTGGCTCGTCCCCGGCGGCCTCCTGGAACGCGTCGACCGGCTCGGCGCGGTCGCCCTCGCCGGCGCCATGGCCCGCTGCCACTGCGGCACCGAGGTTCCGCGCGGCTACCGCGCCCTGCACCCCGGCGCCGGCACCGCCGAGATCGTCGGCCAGATGGTCACCGACCACCTGCTGCGCATCCCGCTGCACCGCCTGGCCGACGCGCGGCCCGGGTCGTCGTACGTCTACGAGTTCGCCTGGCCCTCCAACCTGCCCGCCCTCGGCGCCTGCCACGCTCTCGAACTCGGTTTCGTCTTCGATACGGGCGACGTCCCCGAGTCCGCCCGGCTGGCGGGCGAGGGGGCCCCGCAGGAGCTCGCCGACGCGATGCACGGGGCGTGGGTGCGGTTCGCGACCGACGGGGATCCCGGATGGCAAGCCTGGGACGCCACACACCCGGTGCGGATCTTCGACGCGGAGACGCCGCGCACGGTGTTCGGTCCGCGAGACGCCGAGCTCGCACTGTGGACGGTGGACGCCGTCACGCAGGCGGCCACCGCCGCTCCCGTGACCGCCGAGCGTGATCCGCAGCTGCGGTCGGTGGTACGGCGGCTGCGCCTGCCCGGCGCCGTCCGGCGGCAGTGAACCGAGCGAGGGGTCACGGAGCGTTGAGCCGGCCGTACCGTCATCTGGCCGGGCAGTGACTGAACCGGTTACCTAGGCACTCAGCCGATCATCCGGCGCCGGTTGTCGGGCCGGCGCCGCGACCGAGTCCCACGCGACCACGTGCGTGCCCGGGCACAGCTGCTCGGCCGCGCTTTCCGGAGTGCGGCCGAGCGCGGTGCGCGCGGCGAGCCGGCCTGGTTCCTCGTAGGGCACGTGGACCGTCGTCAGGGCCGGACGCAGGTCGCGGGCGCAGAATGCCAGCGCGGGCGTGCGGACCCCGGCGACCGCTTCGGCGTGCGCGTCGGCGACGTACTCCATCCATCTCGCGCACCGCCCGCAGCACCCGTTCCCGGGTCGCCGCACGCACCGGATGCACCCCGCCGGGCACCCGCGACACCGCCAAGGCGAAGACACCGGCACGCACGGCGACGTCCCGGATCGTGCTCCGGCCCGCACGAGAACTGCGGAAACGGTACGGGAGCCGGTTGCCGACGGCGAGCGTCGCGCCGTATCGGCACGGAAATCGGCGCGGCGCACGCCGTTCGAGACACCCGCCGCTGGGCTCACGCCGCTCCATCCGCGCGGCTCGGCTCACGCCGCTGGGCCGACGCCGTTCAATCCGCGCGGCTCAGCTCACGCCGCTCAGCTCACGCCGCTCAGCGTCTCCGTGAGGGACGCGATCGCTTGAGGGCCGACCCGGCAGCACCCGCCGATCAGGCGCGCTCCGGCCTCCCGCCACCCCGTGACCTCCTCCGGCGTGAAGGTCGAGCGCCCGTTCCACGCCCGGGCCTCCGCGTCCCACGCCTCCCCGCTGTTGGGGTACACGACGACAGGCTTGCCGGTGACCCGCGCGGCGATCTCGACCGCGCGCTCCACGTCCCGCGGAGCACAGCAGTTGACGCCGACCGCGATCACCTCGTCCACCTCGGCCGCCAACGCGAACGCCTCCTCCAGGGGCTGCCCCGCCCGCGTGCGCTCACCGTCCACGGTGTACGACATCCACGCCGGCACCCCCAGCCCGCGCACCGCCCGCAGCAGCGCCGCGGCCTCGTCCGCGTCCGGCACCGTCTCCAGCGCGAGAACGTCCGGAGCCGCCGCGGCCAGCACCTCCAGGCGCGGCCGGTGAAAAGCCTCCAACTCGGCCACGCTCAGCCCGTACCGCCCCCGGTACTCGGAGCCGTCCGCCAGCATCGCCCCGTACGGACCGGCCGAGGCCGCCACCCACAACGGCCGCCCCGCACCGGCCCGCCGTGCCGCCTCCCGCGCCAACTCCACGCTCAGCGAGAGGAGTTCGGCAGCCCGCTCGTGCCCGATGCCACGCTTCTCGAAGCCCTCGAAGGTCGCCTGGTAGCTGGCGGTGATCGCCACGTCCGCGCCCGCCTCGAAATAGGCGAGATGCGCCTCGGTGATCGCCTCGGGCCGCTCGGCGAGCAGCCGCGCCGACCACAGCTCGTCGCTCAGGTCGTGCCCGGCGGATTCGAGCTGGTTGGACATGCCGCCGTCGAGCACGACCGTGCCGGCGGCGAGAGCGTCGGCGAGGGGGATGGGGGTGTCGCTGGTCATGCCACGAGGCTAGGCGAACGGCCGCGCACCAGCCGTGTATGTCCAGTACGTGAACAGATCGCCCAGGATGTGGGACACGGGTCGCGATCACGCCCTCCCCGTCCCCTGCAACGGAACCGCCATCACCGCAACCAGCCCCACCCAGGCCGCCGCCCCGTCCCCCGACCCCGCCGCGGACCCGGCTGCGGACCCGGCCGCTCCCGCCGTAGGCCGACGCGCCTTCGGTCTCGCCGCCACCGCTCTCGTCATGGGAAACATCATCGGCGGCGGCAACTTCGCCCTGCCCGCCGCCACCCAGTTGTACCGGCTGGCCCGCGGCACCCGCGAACGCGTCCGCCCGGCCCGTCTGACCCGCGCAACCTGATCGTCGCCCCCCTCTCCTTCGCGTCCTCCTTCTGGTTGATCGCGGGCGCGAGCGACGCGGCCGTGTACCAGGGAGTGCTGTTCCTGTTGGCCGGGATTCCGGTGTACGTGTGGCTGCGCGGACGCCGGTGAAGGGGGTCGCGCCGGCCGCCTGAGCGGTTCGTCCGCCTGACCCATGGCCCGTCTGACCCATGGCCCGCCCCGGTAGCCCCCTTACGCTTGTTCCCGTGATCGAGCCGAGAGCCGTCGGTTCCGCCGAAGGCGGCCATGACATCGACGTGACCCTCGTGCACGCGTGCCGGCGGGACGGCCGTGGGGGCAGTCCGACCGCCGTGCTGGACGAGGTGCCGATGAGCGACGAGCAACGCCGCCGGGTGCCCGTGACGGTGGGCGCCTCGCACGCCGTGTTCGTGTCGCGAAACGGCGCGGGACCGGTCTCGTTGCGTTTCTTCACGGCCGAGGGCGAGCTGCCCGCCTGCGGGCACGGCACGGTCGCGGCCCTCGCGGTGCTCGCTCAGCGGGACGGGGGCGCCGGGGGTGCGGGGCAGGCCGTATACGAGGTGACGCTGCGGACGGTGGCGGGCGAGCTGGAGGGCCGGGCCACCCGGGGGCACGAGGGGTTCGAGGCATTCTTCACCACGGCCCCGATCGGCCTGAGAAAGCCCGAGGGACGCGAACACGCCGACGTCCTCACCGCATTGGGCATCGACGCGAGCACCCCCGGCTGTGTCGTCGCCACCCTCGGAAGGCCCCGCCTCCTGGTCCCACTGCCGACCCGTTCCGCCGTCGCCGCCCTGACCCCGGACACCGCCCGTCTCCGCGCCGCGTGCGACCGGCTCGGCCTGCTCGGCTGTTACGTCCACTCGGCGCCGACGCCCGAAGGCCGCGTCGCCGCCCGGATGTTCGCCCCGTCGATCGGCGTCCCCGAGGACGTCGCCAACGCCAACAGCACCGCCTGCCTGGCCGCCCGTCTGGCCCGCCGGGGCGTCCCCAGGGTCACCGCCGACATGGGCGACTCGCTCGGCAACCCGGCGACGATCACCGCCGTCGCCCGGGCGGGGGAGCAGGGCACCGGAGTTCTCGTGGGCGGAGCGGCGGAGATCATCCGCGTTCTAGCCTTGGGCCATGCCTGAAAGGTCACTCGCGGACGCCTGTGAGCGCGCGGAGGCGCGCGAGGTGCTCGGCACGGGCGAAACCGTCTCCGAGCCCCTCGTGCACAACCCCAAGAACGGTGTCACCGCGGGCGTTTGGCGAGTGACCTCCAAAGACCCTGCTCGCGACGGCCGTTCCGCCGTGCTGAAGGTGCTCACCCGCCGCAAGAAGGCCACCGGCCGCTGGGTCGCCTCGGACGACCCGCGGCACTGGAACTACTGGCGGCGCGAGGCGCACGCGTACGAGTCCGGGCTCACGCAGCTCTGGCAGCCGTACGGCATCCGCGCGCCCCGCCTGCTCGCCTGCGTCGAACGGCCCGACGGGGACGTCGCGTTGTGGCTGGAGGACGTGGCGGGTCAGCCGGCCACCGCCTGGCCGCTCGCCCGGCACATCGAGCACGCCCGCCGGCTCGGCGCCGCCCAGGCGGCCGTGCCGATGACGGACCGGCCGTGGCTGACCCGCCGCTTCCTGCGCCAGTACGTCGGCAGCAACACGCTCGGCGAGGAACTCCTGGAGGACGCCGAGGCCTGGCAACAGCCCCTGGTCCGCGACCACTTCCCGCCCGGCCTGCGTCACGAGACGGTCCGCCTCCACCATGACCGGGAGTGGTTCCTGCAGATCATGGAAGCGCTGCCCCGCACACTCGGCCACCTCGACCACTGGCCCGCGAACGTCCGCGGTGACGGACGCGAAAGCGTGCTCTTCGACTGGGCGTTCACCGGAGACGGCGCGCTCGGCGAGGATCTCGGGAACTACCTCCCCGACTCCGTCTTCGACCTCTTCGTCCCGGCCGCGCGCCTGCCCGCGTACGCGGCGGCGGCCTATGAGGCGTACCTGCGGGGCCTGCGCGAGGGGGGCTGGCGCGGGGAGGAACGGCTGGTCCGGCTCGGGGTCTGCGCCTCGGCAGTGAAGTACGACTGGCTCACCGCGCTGATGCTGGCCAGGGCGGGGGAGGAGCAGGTGGACTACGGCGGCACACGCAGCGTATCGGCCGAACTCCGCTACCGGGAGCGCGGGTTGGCCCTGTCCTTCCTCGCCGGCTGGGCCGCCGAGGCGCGAACGCTCGCGCCACAGCTGGGTTTTCCCGAGGCGCCCAGCGGACGCTGACGCGAAGCCCGCCCGCACTCCTCGGGGCAACGCCACCCGCCTCCGCCGCGAGCACCTGGGTGAAAGCGCTCTCTGTTCGTCGCGTCAGACCCGTTGACCTCCCCCTTCCACGCCCTTACCTTTTCGGCGTTCGTCATGGCAGATGCTGTTTGACATCTCGAACATCCCTCCGAGAGGCACGCCGTATGAGCCGCGATGACGACCTGCCCCCAGACCCTCACCCCCCCACCCGTCGGCTGACGCCGAAGGGAGCCGCCATGGCCGCGGGCGCCCTGGCGTGGGCCCCCACCCTGACCGCCGCCGCCCCGAACCCCGCGGCCGGCCCCACCCCTACATCCACCGCCACGCAGACGGTCACTCCTACTTCACCGCGACCGTCCCCGAGTACGACCGCATCACCGCATGGGCGGCAAGTGGTACGTCTACTTCGCCTCCGCGCCCGAAACCGAGAGCGTGTGGGACATCCGCATCGGGGTCCTGGAGAACGCCGACCACGACCGGTTCCAGGGAACCTGGACCGAAAAGGGCCGGATCAAGACCGCCTGGGAGACGTGGCTGTCGGAGATGGCGAACCCGTGGACCCTCCAGGGCCCCCAAGTACGGCTCTTCATCTACCACGCCCGCCAGTACAAGGAGATCACCGGCGATCCCCTGAACGACCCCAACCGCCACACCGGGATCCAGAAGCTTGGCTGGAACCCGGACGGCACACCCGACTTCGGCATCCCCGTGGCCGGCTCAGCGGCCGACCGACGTAAAGGAGAGTGCGTGAGATGAGACGTGCGTACGCCGTCGTGCTCGCTTTCTGCCTGGGCCTGCTCGGCGCCCTCGTCACCGCCGGGCCCGCCCAGGCCGCGGCCCAGACCATCACCAACGGCACCCAGTTCACGGACACGTCGGGCAACGTCGTGCACGCGCACGGCGGCGGTGTCATCAAGGTCGGCTCCTACTACTACTGGTTCGGCGAGGACCGCAACTCCGACAACACCTTCAGGTACGTCGACGCCTACCGCTCCACCGACCTGAAGAACTGGGAGTTCAGGAACCACGTCCTGAGCCAGTCCTCCGCCTCCGAACTGGGCACCGCTTACATCGAGCGCCCGAAAGTCGTCTACAACGCCTCCACCGGCAAGTTCGTGATGTGGATGCACAAGGAGAACGGCGTCGACTACAGCCAGGCCCGCGCCGCCGTCGCCGTCTCCGACACCGTCGACGGCACCTACACCTACCAGGGCAGCTTCCAGCCGCTCGGCCAGTACATGTCCCGGGACATCACGACGTTCGTCGACACCGACGGAACCGCCTACATGGTCTCCGCCGCCAACGAGAACTACGACCTGCACATCTACAGGCTCACCGCCGACTACACCGGCATCGACAGCCTGGTCGCCAACCCCTGGCCCGGCGGGCACCGCGAGGCCCCGGCGCTGTTCAAGCGCGGCGGCGTCTACTTCATGCTGACCTCGGGCGCCACCGGCTGGAGCGCCAACCAGCAGCAGTACGCCACCGCCACCAGCCTCTCGGGTCCCTGGACGTCCTGGTCGAACGTCGGCGACTCCACGGCCTACAACTCCCAGACCGCCTACGTCCTGCCCGTCACCGGCACCTCGGGCACCTCCTACCTGTACATGGGCGACCGGTGGGGCAACTCCTTCGGCGGCACCGTCAACGACTCCCGCTACGTGTGGCTGCCGCTGACCTTCCCCACCTCCACCACGATGTCCATGTCCTGGTACCCGGAGGTCACCGTCGACACGGCCGCCGGCACCGTCGGCGGCGCAAGCGCCACGTACAACACGCTCGTCGCGCGCCACAGCGGCAAGTGCGCGGACGTACCGAACCAGTCCCTGTGGCAGGGCGTCGCCATCAGCCAGTACACCTGCAACAGCGGCACCAACCAGAAGTGGTGGTTCAAGGACCTGGGAACCGGTTACTACGAGCTGATGGGCCGCGGCAGCTCCCTGTGCCTGCAGGAGAACGCTTCCGACGTCACCCAGGAGAACTGCACCGGCGCCACCGCCCAGCAGTGGTCCGTGGTCACCTCGGGCTCCTACGTCACCCTCAGGGCCCGCGCCAGCGGCGAGTGCCTGGACGTGTCCGGCGCGTCCACCGCCAACTCCGCCGCGATCATCACGTACACCTGCAACGGAGGCACCAACCAGCAGTGGACGCGCGGGACATGACGGTCAGGCCAGCAGGTCGATCGCGTCGATGGACGTGCCCGCGCTGAGATACGAGGTCGTCCCCGAACCGCTGACCACGTAGATCTTCAGCGTGTTGTACGCGCTGGTGTCCGTCTGCCAGGCGGACGCCGGGATGCTGTAGCCGAAGGTGTGGTTGTTGCCCCGGTAGGAGCCGACGGTCAGCGACCGGGTGCTCGGCTGGGAGGGCGGGGAGGGGATGGCGGACGTCCAGGTGTCGTTGACGACGACCTGCGGCCGGCCGTTGGCGTAGGCCGTCGTCACGCCGATGCGCAGGGTGTGCGCGGCGGCGGCCTGCGCGGCCGTCAGCCTGAAGTAGACGACGATGCCGCTGTTGACGTCCTTCCAGAGATAGCAGGGGAAGGCGGAGGTCTCGGTGCCGCTGCCGATGACCACGTTGCCGGTCCAGGACGCGGCCCGTACGTCCGAGGGGTGGGCGTACGTCATCAGGTCGGCGTTCTTGAAACCGCTCGGCGTGCCGTTCCAGTCGCCGATGCGCCAGATCGCGCTCGCGTTGCCCGGGTCGTTGGAGGAGGGGACCGCGATCGTGTTGAGGGTGGTCGTGGCACCCGCGGTGACCGTCACCGAGCCGGTATAGACGGCGAGTTCACCCTTGAAGACGGTGAGGGTGTACGTCCCCGGAAGGACACCGGGGATGGAGAAGTAGCCGTCCGAGGAGCGGGCCGGACCCCAGTACTGGGCGGCCGGGTTGGCGAGGCCGACCGTGTAGGGGTACGCGGTGTTCCGGCCGCTGATGCCCACCCCGGCGACCCGGCCGCGGCCGCTCGCCGCGACGTACCCGGAGATGCCGAGCCCGTCGGCCCAGGAGGTGTCGACGTTGGCGTGGTAGAGCGACGAGGAGGGGGCGCCGCCGTCCGTGAAGGCGATGACGTAGGGGCCCTGGAGGCCGTAGCGCTCGGACTCCGTCTGGTTCTCGCCGTAGTAGAGGATCTCGTACAGGCCGCCGCCGTCGGCGCTCTGGTGGCGCAGCAGGGAGCGGTAGAAGGGGCCGCCGGACGCCTTCTCGTGGTTGGAGCGGACGACCCACAGGCCCACGCTGCCGGTGCTCCAGCCGATGTAGTCGTAGTCGATGACGCGGAGTTTCGAGTAGTGCTTCGAGCGGGTCTGGCCGTCGGACTTCTCGAAGACGTCGGAGGCCTCGATGGTGGTGGGCGCGTAGGTGTAGGAGTCGGGCTCGTCGTTGAGGAACATGCCCGCCTTGACGCGCACGATGTAACGGGTCGCGGTGACCGAACTGTCGGCCTTGTTGGTCCACAGATAGATGTTGTTCTCGCCGCTGCGGGCCGCGTAGTAGTGCTTGAGCGTGCCGTAGGCGACGGAGATCAGGATCGTCGGGCCGGACTGCCTGACGGTCACGGTGGAGGTGCCGAGGCCCGACTCGACGTGCGAGTTCTTGCCGCCGTAGCCCTGGTACTCGGTGCCCTTGTAGACCAGTGAGGTCAGGTCGCCGTTGGTCTTGCTGACCTTGAAGACCAGGCTGGCGCCGGTGTCGACGACGTAGTTCGAGCCGTCGTCGCTGTAGCCGAAGCCCGCGGCGGACGCGGTCGGGGCGAGCGGTCCGGCGAGGGCGGCGGCGGACGCCACGGCGGCGCCGCCGAGGACGAAGGTGCGGCGGCCGACCGGTCTGTTCGCGGTGTCGGACATGGGGGTGCCTCCTTCGGAACGTGGGGGTTGCGGGTGAGAGGCAGCGTGGCAGTTGAATCGATTTCGCGAAAGGGCTTTCACTCGCTGGAGGTTGGCAATCTCGGGAAATCGGTCCAAGGGCTAGAAAGCGCTTGCGGACGGCGGTACGGTCCCTGCCGCCAGGCTTTGCCGACCCGTATCGACAGCCGAGGAGCCGTGATGAGACGTTTCAACCTCGCCGTGCTGGCGGCGCTCACCCTGGGCGCCACACTGACCGCCGTACCGGCGCAGGCCCATGAGGGAAGCCGACCGCTCGGCATCGGGAACTGCACCGCCACCGCCTGCCACTTCGACGTCCCGCCCGGCACCTACGACGTGCGGGTCCTGCTCGGCGGCGAAACCGCTTCCAGCACGTCCGTCAGCGGCGAGACCCGGCGCTCCCTGCTGCCCGAGACCTCCGTCGCGGCGGGAGAGCGGACCGCCCGCAG
Source organism: Streptomyces sp. 7R007 (assembly GCF_054850255.1). Taxonomy (NCBI): domain Bacteria; kingdom Bacillati; phylum Actinomycetota; class Actinomycetes; order Kitasatosporales; family Streptomycetaceae; genus Streptomyces; species Streptomyces sp. 7R007. The sequence goes on from NZ_JBTWMV010000008.1 coordinate 199,904, forward strand.
CTTCACCGTCGACGTACGCACCCCCGAAGGCGAACCGACCGGCGCCGACGGCACCCCCGGGCTCGACCTGACCCTCGGCGGATCCGCCCCCGCCCTCGCAGGCATCCAGGTCACCCCCGCCCACCGGGCCCGCCAGATCATCCTGGTCGGCGACTCCACCGTCTGCGACCAGCCCGCCGACCCCTACTCCGGCTGGGGCCAGCAACTGCCCCAGTACCTCCGCAAGGGCCTGTCCGTCGCCAACTACGCCGATTCCGGGGAGAGTACGGTCACGTACCTGGGGAACCCTCAGCTGTGGGGAACCGTCCAGCCGCTGATCCGCCCCGGCGACCTGGTCCTCGTGCAGCTGGCGCACAACGACAAGACGACCGACGAGGCGACATACCGCGCCAACCTGGAGACACTGGTGGCAGGAGTGCGGGAGAAGGGCGGTGAACCGGTGCTGGTGACCCCCATCGTGCGGCGCTGGTTCAACTCCGACGGCACCCTGAACAACAACACCGCGCTTCTGGTCAACGGCCTCGGCGTGGACCATCCTGCCGTCATCCGCTCCGTCGCGGCCGCGGAGGGCGTACCGTTGATCGACCTCACGGCCAAGACGAAGGCGTTGGTGGAGTCCTTGGGCGTCGAGGGCTCCAAGGCGATCTATCTCTACAACGAGAAGAAGGACAACACCCACACCTCCGTACACGGCGCAACGGTGTACGCGGGCCTGGTGCGTGACGAACTCGTCGCGCGGCATCTGGTGCCCGAGGGCCTGGTGCGGGTGGGATAGAACCCTGGGGCGTCCCGACCGGAACCGGGGCGCCCCAGGCCTGTGCCGTACGACCGCACCGCGACGCCGAGCCATCCGCGGCCCGGCGTCGCGGGGACACACGAGCCCGCCCCCCGACCCGCCTTCACGAGAACCGTGAAAGAGCCGACGCACGCAAGAGAGCCGACGCACGTGAGAGAGCCGATGCACCTGCCCCCCGAAGACCGCGCCCGCAGCCCGCGCACCGGCTACACGCGCGCCCACTGGGAGGCGGCCGCCGATTCCCTGCTCGCCGCGGTGGAGCCGTACGCCACCGACGAAGGCGCTCTCTACCACTTTCCCGGCGACCGGACGAGCTGGTCCGGTCGCCTCTCGGACGGCCTGGAGGGCTACGCCCGCACACTGCTCCTGGCGGCCTTCCGCCAGGACGAGACCGTCCTCGGCCGCTACGCCGACGGACTCGCGGCCGGCGTCGCCGGCGTCTGGCCCCGTATCGAGGACCGCGGCCAGCCCCTCGTCGAGGCCGCGTCGATCGCCCTGGCGCTGCGTCTGACGCGTCCCCTGCTGTGGGACCGGCTCGACGACGACGTCCGGCACCGGGCGGCGGCCTGGCTCGGCGACGCGCTCACCGCGGAACCCTGGCCCTGCAACTGGGAGTTGTTCCCGGTGACGGTGGGCGGATTCCTCGACGACATCGGTTACGAGCGCGACGTCGCCCGCAAGGCGGTCGACCGCGGCCTGGAGCGCATCGAGCGATGGTACGTCGCCGACGGCTGGTACACCGACGGCGACGGCCGCAAGTTCGACTACTACAACGGCTGGGCGATGCACCTCTACCCCGTGCTGCACGCCTGGCTCGCGCACGACACGCGGCTGCTCGACCTCTACGGCACCCGACTCGAACGCCATCTCGCCGACTACGCCCGCCTGTTCGGCGGCGACGGCGCCCCCGTGCACCAGGGCCGGTCGCTCACCTACCGCTTCGCCACCACGGCCCCGCTGTGGCTGGGCGCCCTGTGCGGCCGTACGCCGCTCCCGCCCGGGGAGACCAGGCGGCTGGCGTCCGGCGCGCTGAAGTACTTCCTCGACCGGGGCGCGGTGGACGAGCACGGCCTGCTCACCCTCGGCTGGCACGGCCCCGACTCCACGGTCCTGCAGGGCTATTCGGGGCCCGCGTCCCCTTACTGGGCGAGCAAGGGCTTCCTCGGCCTGCTGCTCCCGCCCGGCCACCCGGTGTGGACGGCCGCCGAGGAGCCGGGCCCGGCGGAGCGCGCGGACGCCCTGACGCCGGTCGCCGCCCCCAACTGGCTGCTTCAGTCCACCCGTTGCGACGGCCTGGTGCGCCTGCACAACCACGGCAGCGAGGACGTCCGCTACGACCCGTACTACACGCGGCTCGCCTACTCGACGGTGACGCGGCCCTCTTCGTCGTACGACAACAGCGTGTTCGTCGGCGGAGACCCCGGCCGCACCGGCATCGAGCCCCTCGGGGTGGGCGACGGCTGGGTGGCCTCCCGGCACACGGCGGCCGGCGGCGCACGCGTGACGAGCGTGGTGTTGGCGCACGGGGCGGTGGAGGTGCGGGCGCATCTGGTGTCGGGGGCCGCGCCCGGGACGCCGGTGCGGGTGTCGGGCTGGACGGCCGGGGACGGCGTGCGCGCCGAACTCGTTCCCGTGAGCGGTCTGGACGACGAACTCGCCGGTCGGACGGGCGACGGGGAGAGCCTGTTCGTCGCCCTGGCGCGGCTCACCGCCGAAACGGATCCGGCGCCGCTCGCTGAGTCGGCGGACGTGGCGCTGGGCGGGGAGGGGGAGTTGACCGCCCGTTTCACCGAGGGACCCGAGGTGCGGGTGCGGATCGCGGACGGCGCGGTCGAGGTGCGCGGGCCGGAGGCGGGGCCGAGCGCTCAGGCCAGCGAGGCATAGGCGTGGCCCGGCGACGAGGTGAGCGAAGCCAGACGTGGCGCGGCGATCGAGCCGGGAAGGACGAACACCGGCTCGATCGCCGCCGGAAGGGCCGCCTCAGGGCGTGAGGCGGGTGATCCGCAGGGGCGTCGACGCCGGTGACGCATCCGTGAGCCCCGTCGCATACGTGAGCGTGACCGGGACGTACGCGGACACGCCGTTGCGGAACCGCCGTGGCAACCCCGCGGCCGGCGTACGGACACTTCGGCCGGCGCCGAAACGATCCGTGTCTAGCGTGGACGCATGACCGAACGCCCGCAGGAAACCCCCGCCCAAGCCGTCACCGGCATGGTCGACCACGTCCTCGCCCTGGCCGCCACCTGGACCGCCTGGGACGGGAAACCGGCGCACGTCGACGACCGCGTCCACACCCCGCACAAGGCGATCCGACGCGTCGCCGACCACCTGGTGGACCACCTGGCGGAGCTGGAGGCCCGTCTCGCGGGCGAGGAGCCCCAGCCGGACCAGTGGCACGCGTCGGCCCTGACCAGCGAGGCCGATCTCGCGCCGTTCACCGGGGCGGACCTCGAGGAGGCCCGCAGCCGGCTCACCCGCCTCGCGCGCATCTGGGCCAACCGCCTCGACGCGCTCACCGACGAACAGCTCGACGCCTCCCCCGGCGAGGGCTGGAGCTTCCGTGAACTCGCCCTGCACCTCAAGGGATCCACGTACTACGCCGACGCGCTCGGAGCGCTTTCGTGAGTGTCTTCGCCGGCCTTCACCGCGAGGGCGAGCCCCTGCTGCTGCCCAACGCCTGGGACCACGCCTCGGCGTCGGCGCTGGCCGCGCGCGGGTTCCGGGCCGTCGCCACGACGAGCCTGGGTGTCGCGGCGGCCGCCGGCCTGCCCGACGGCGCCGCGGCGACCCGCGAGGAGACCCTGCGGCTCGCCCGGGTCCTGGGCGGCGTACGGCGGTCGGGCGGGCAGGCACCGGCCGCCCAGCCGTTGCTGCTGTCGGTCGACGCGGAAGGCGGATTCAGCGACGATCCCGACGAGGTGGCGGAGGCGGCGCGGGAACTGGCCGCCGCCGGCGCCGTCGGCATCAACCTGGAGGACGGACTCGGACCGGTGGAGCGGCACGCCGCGAAGATCGCCGCCGTGAAGGCCGCCGTGCCGGGCCTCTTCGTCAACGCCCGCACCGACACGTACTGGTTGGGCGACGGCGAGGGCACGGCGGACCGCCTGGACGCCTACCGACAGGCGGGCGCGGACGGCGTGTTCGTGCCCGGCCTGACCGAACCGGCCGCGATCGCCGACCTGGTGAGGCACCTCGACGTCCCCCTCAACATCCTCTACTCGCCCGCCGGTCCCACCGTCTCCCACCTCGCCGACCTCGGCGTGCGCCGCGTCAGCCTCGGTTCGCTGCTCTACCGGCGCGCCCTGGGCGCGGCCCTGGAGGCGGCCGAGGACGTCCGGGCGGGCCGGACACCGCGGGGCGCCATGCCGTCGTACGAGGACGTGGCGGCCCTGGGACGCCCGGTGCCCGCGGAGCCGATCAGCCGGCGCTGACCTCCCGGGGCCAGTTCTGCAGCAGCACGTGCAGCGCGTCGACGGCCTTGTCCCACGACTCGCGCACGTCACGCGGGGCGCCGAACCCGCCGTTGGACTCCAGGGCGCAGTAACCGTGGAAGGCCGCGCGCAGCAGGCGTACGGCGTCGGTGAGGTCGGGTTCCGCGAGGCCGTAGGCGCGCAGCATGGCGTAGGTGATCTCGGCGGTGCGGGCGAAGACGGGGGAGTCGGCGACCAGGGCCTGGTCGACGCGGATCTGCGTGGCGGCGTACCGCCCGGGCCGTTCCAGGGCGTACGCGCGGTAGGCGCCGGCGAACGCGACGAGCGCGTCCTTGCCCGCCCGTCCGGCCACGGCCGCGGCGATACGGTCGATCATCTCGGCGCCGGCGTACAGCGCCAGCCGCGTCCGCAGGTCCTGGATGTTGCGGACGTGCGAGTACAGACTCGCGTCCTTCACCCCGAAGCGCCGGGCCAGCGCGGACAGGGAGACGTTCTCGAAACCGACCTCGTCGGCGAGGTCGGCGGCGGCCGCGACGATGCGGTCGGGGGTGAGGCCTGCGCGAGGCATGGGCGAACCTCCGAGAACGGAAACCTAGGGGGCTTAGGAAATATACCGGCCCCGGCGTGCACGCAGGCCCGTGCGGGAGGCACGCGCCCCGGCTCAGCTCCGCCGCTCGCGGCGCGCCCGGTGCGTCCCGTGCACGGTGTCGAGTGCGCCGACCGCCGCGCGCACGTGTCCCGGGTCCCCGCCGGTTCCGCTGCCGGCGCAGACCCACACCACGGTGTCGTCGCGGTGGTCCAGATGCATGCCGAGACCGTGTTCCTCGCACACCGGCCAGGCGCGCCACAGGCACTCGGTGAGCGTGTCCTGCGCCGCCTCGGCCACGGCGGCGAGCGCGGTGTCCGCAGCCCCGGACCCCCACACGTTGTTGCCCCACCAGTGGCCGTTGGGAAGAGCGACGTAGACGTGCTCCACCTCGTCCTCCTCCTCCCAGCCGGGCAACGCCAGCAGACGCAACGGCCCGTGGTCCGGAAGCGTCGCGGCCACGTCCCGGTTGACCAGGGCCAGCGCCTCCTCCCACGCGGGGTGTTCGCCGGGCTGGACCCGGCGCGGGGTGGGGTGATCGAACGGTGTGTACATGGGGACCATCCTGCACCCCCGCACGGAAACGGGCGTGAGAATTGTCCGCCGGCAACCGTAGGGTGACCGGGGGTTCGGGAGGAGCGTGGGTGTCGTCTGAGACGGACAGGTGCGGTGGTCGTGCGCGTGACGCCGCGGCCGGCGGCGGGCGGCCGCTGTGGCGGCAGCGGGACTTCGGGGTGTTCTGGGGCGCGCAGACGCTTTCCGTGCTCGGCGACTCCTTCGCGCTGATCGCCCTGCCCCTGCTGGTGCTCCAGGCCACGGGGTCCGTCGCGCGGATGGGGCTGCTGACGGCCGTGGGCGGGGCCGCGGCGGTCGTCGCGGGGGTGTTCGCCGGAGTGGTGGTGGACCGTGCCGATCGGCGCAGGCTGCTGATCGGCTGCGACCTCGTGCGGATGGTGTTGTACGGGGCGATTCCGCTGGCGTGGCTGTTCGGCCCGCAGATCTGGCTGCTGTACGTGGTGCTGCCGCTGTGCGAGGCCGTCGGTGTGCTCTTCTCCGTCGGCTATGTGACCGTCGTGCGCAGCCTGGTCGGCACCGGGCAACTGACCGAGGCCAACGGGCGGTTGAACGCGACGGCCGCTGCGGCCGGGGTGCTGGGGCCGTTGTGGGCGGGCGTGGTCGCCGGGTGGGCGGGGCCGGCCGCCGCGGTGGGCGTGGACGCGGTCAGCTTCGGTGTCTCGGCGTCGTGTCTGCTGCTCGTGCGCTTCCGTGCCCGTCCGGCCGATGCGGACGGGTCCTCGCCCGGGCGTTCCGGGCTGTGGCGGGACCTGCGGGCCGGGATCTCCTTCCTCGGCGGGCATCGGGTGCTGCGTACCCTCACCGCCCTCCTCTTCGTCTTCAGTTTCCTCACCTTCGGCCTGAACGACCTGGTCATCTACCACGTCAAGCACGACCTCGGGCACGACGACCGCACCGTGGGCACGGTCATGGGGCTCGGCGCGCTCGGTACGATCACCGGCGCCCTGCTCGTCGCGCGGATTCGCCGCCGGCTCGGCTTCGGACGGGCCTGGACCGGTGCCGTCGCGCTGTGCGGGCTGGCGTTCGCGGGGCTCGGCTGGGCGCGCGGTGTTCCCGAAGTGGCCGCCCTGAGCGCCGTTTTCCTGGCCTGCGGCTCCATCGCCGGCACCTGCTCGATGTCCCTGCGCCAGGAGGTGACGCCGGAACCCCTGCTGGGCCGCGTCACCTCGGCCTTCTGGACCCTGCACTACTCCGCGGCTCCGATCGGCGCGGCCGTCCTCACCTGGGCGGCGGAACGCAACGGCACCGCACCGATCGCGCTCGCCGCCGGATCCGCCTGCGTGGCGATCGCGGCCGTCGCCCTGCTCACGCCGATCCGATCAGCGTGACGGGAAGGGAGGATGACGGCGCGTCAGAAACCGACAGCCGTCACCAGCCTTCACTCCCTTCAGGCACCGCCACCCACCGCCCCAGCACCGCCGCTCCCACCCCCGCCAGGATCAGCGCCGCCAGCGCCGTCCGCAGGCTCGTCGTGCCGGCGAGCAGGCCGACCGCCGGGCCCGCGAGGAGGAAACCCGGCCACTGGCCGATGGTGATGACGGAGACGCCCTCGCCGGCCGGCACGCCGGGCTGGCGGCCGGCCAGGGCGATCGCCGTGGGCAGGACACAGGCGATGCCCAGGCCGACGACGACGAAGCCGGCGAGGGCGGTCCACAGCGCGGGGCGGACGATGACGAGCGCCGCGCCCAGGGCCAGGGCCAGGAGGGAGAGGCGGAGGAAGCGGCTGCGGCCCAGCCGGGACACACAGCGGTCGCCCAGCAGCCGCCCGGCCAGGATCGCCACCGAGAACGACGTGTACGTCGCCGCCCCCAGCGCCGCCCCCTCGTCGAGGTAGTCGGCCGTGTACACCGAACTCCACTGCGACGCCGCTCCCTCGGTGAAGGAGCCCAGGAACGCGATGGACGCCAGGAGGAGGAGCTGGGGAGTGAAGCGGTCCTTCAGCGGGCGGCGTTGCTCCCGGCGAGCGGGTGCCTCGCGGGGCAGGCGTGCGCCGAGGACGGCCAGAAGGGTCCCCAACAGGGCGCTGCTCAGCGCCATTTGCGTGCCGGGGGTCATGCCCGTCGCCGCGGCCAGCGTGCCGAGTGCGCCTCCGGCCAGGACCCCGCAGCTGTAGCAGGCGTGGAAGCCCGACATCAGCGGGCCGCCGTGGGCGCGTTCCACCGCGACGGCCAGCGCGTTGACCGGCGTGGCCAGGAAGGTCGCGCCCACGCCCCACGCCGTCAGCCCCAGGACCAGAGCCGGAACGGTCGACGCGTACGCCAGCACCGGCGCGTTGAGCAGGACGACCGCGGCGCCCGCGAGTGCCAGGGGCCGCGTGCTCACCCGGCCGATCAGGACGGTGACCAGGACGATGGCGACGAGGTCGCCGGCCGCCGACGAACTGCTCAACAGGCCCCAGCGGGCGGTGTCCACGCCGACCTGGTCCCGGATCGCCGGGATACGGGCCATCCAACCGCCCTGCGTGCCGCCGAGGATGACGAACACCAGGCCCACGGCCAGGCGCGTGCGTAAGTCGGACGACGATCCCTTGGTGGTCGTGGCCGTCATCCGTTCACCCCCGTGTAGTGGTTCAGGCTCCAGCGCCGCAGGAGCCGGGCGCCCGGATGGGCCGGCACCCCGAGCAGCGGCGAGATGTCGAGGCGCGTGATGCGCCACGCGGTCCGGACGGCATGCACAGGCATCAGCCTCCTTGTAGCGGGGTGCGCCGGCACAGGAACCGGGTGGGCGGGAACAGCGGCACCGCCCACCCGGCCTGTATCGCCAAGTGCCGTGGCGCGGCGGATCTCAATGCCGCCGGTCACTCGGCGACCTCCGGGTGAGGGGGATCAGCCCTACGGTGGCCGCGAGCGAGGCGGCGGACAGCGCGGTGAGCAGCCAGGGAACCGCGTGGATGCCCGACGCCTCGATGCCCACGCCCAGCAGGGGCGGCGCCGCCACGCCACCGATCATCGACGCGGCGATGACCCAGGCACCGGCGCGCCTCGCCTGGGGAAGCGCCCTGTTCAGCCAGGGCAGTCCGGTCGGGAACACCGGCGCGATGAACAGTCCGACACCCGCGTACGCCACGGGTGCCACTCCTTTCACCAGCGTCAGCAGGAGGCACACCGTCATCCCGGCGGCGCAGATCGTCAGGATGCGCTCGGGGGAGTGCCTCAGGGTGATCGGTACGACGAGGAAGCGGCCCGCCGTCATCATCAGCCAGTACAGGGAGGTCGCCGAGGCGGCCGCGGTCGCGCCGTAGCCGACGGTCTCCAGGTGGGTGGGTTCCCAGCCGCCGACGCCCGCCTCGACGGCGACGTTGAGGATGTAGAGGACGAGGAAGCCGACGAGGACGCGGGAGACTCCGAGGGAGGCGGACGAGGGCGGCTCCGCCGAAGCGTCCGTCCGGGTCGTCCGTACGCCCTTCGTGCACAGGCTCAGTACGGCCGCGAGCGCTGCGCACGCCCCGAAGGCGTACGGGTAGCGGTCCGGGCCCAGCCAGGCCACCAGTGCCGGGCCCAGCACGGCGCCGATGCCGAAGTGCGCGTTGAGGACGTTGAGCATCGCCGTGGAGCGGTTACCGAAACCCGCCGCGAACAGCTGGTTGAGGCCGTAGTCGATGCCGCCGAAGCCGAGCCCGCCGAGGAAGGCGGCCGCCAGCGCGAGGGGCCAGTTCGGGGCCAGCGCGAAGCCCGCGCCGCCGAGCGCCATCAGGCCGTAACTCGAAGCCAGCAGCCTTCTGTTGCTGATGCGGGAGTGGATCGCGTTGAAGGCGAGGACGCCCGCGACGCCACCCGTGAAGTGCAGGCTCAGGCCGAGGCCGGCGCCCGCCGGGGACAGGCCGAACTCCTCGCGCAGACCGGGCACGGCGGGCCCGTACAGCGCCTGCAGCGTGCCGATGAGGATGAATCCCACGCAGGACGCGACCGCGGCCGGACGGGTGAAGAGCCGTCCGGCCGCGGAAGTCCTCAGGACCGTTTCAGTCAACTGATCTCCGAGAAGACGAAGGAGAACTCCGCGGGCGCCGCCCGCAGGAAGTACTGCGGCAGCGGGCCCGGGCCGCAGGACTGCGAGCCGATGCCGTGCTGGCCGTGGTCGAGGTTGACCCACACGGTGTCGCCCGGCGTGAGGTCGGTCAGATGCGCCGCCGCCTCCAGCTGCTCGGTCGTCCAGCGCCGGGCGCTGAGGGAGAACGCCGGATCGCCCTCGATCCGCAGCCCGCCGAGCTGCGCCCAACGGACGTCGGCGCGCGCGCCGTTCTCCTGCGGGCGCACGTACGGGGTCTGCAGCGCGTCGACGGTGGACTCCCAACGCCCGATCCGCGAGGCCGCCTTCGTGTCCGGGTATGCCTCGCCGGGGCCGCCCCCGAACCACTTCACGACGTCTGCCTGCGCGAGACCGAACCGGACGCCGAGCCGCGGCAGCGGCACGCTCCACTCGCCCTCGGGCGTCACGGCCACCGTCAGCTTCAGCCGGGTGCCGTCGGACGTCCAGCGGTACACGGTGGCCAGGCCGAACTCCCAGGCGGCGGGCGCCACCCGGGTGCGCACCGTGAGCGCGTCCTCGCTGAACTCCACCGCGTCCAGGCGGTGTTGCATGCGGTGCAGGCCGAACTTGCGCCACAGCAGGCCGAACCGGGTGTCCGTCTGCCACTCCGCGCCGTCGTCGTTGTCGGTGGGCGCCCGCCACACGTCCAGGCGCAGCCCGGCCACGCCGACGCCGCCGATCGCCCGCAGCGCGCCGGTGCGGGCGTCGAAGAAGGCCGGACCGAGGGTGATCACCCACTCGCCGGGCACGGGCGCGGCGGTCGCGGCGACGGAGGGCGAGGGGCCCGCGGCCACCGGGAACTGTCCCCACGCCACCTCGTGGCCCTTCGGCGCCCAGGCGGTGTCGGCCGCCAGCAGCGCCCGTACGGTCCACTGCGTCTCGGCGCCCTCGATGTCGGCGGGCGGCTCCGGCAGCTTCACCTCGGCCGACTCGCCGGGCGCCAGCGGCGGCACCGACAGCGTGCCCGCCTCCACCGTCTCGCCCTCCACCTGGTACGACCAGGCGAACGTGAGCGCCGACAGGTCGGCGAAGTCGTACCGGTTCGTCACCCGGACGGTGCCGTCGGAGCCGTCGCCGTCGATGCGGACCGGCTCGATGACCTTCTTGTACTCGAGCAGACCGGGGGAGGGCCGGCGGTCGGGGAACAGCAGGCCGTCGCAGACGAAGTTGCCGTCGTGCAGCTCCTCGCCGAAGTCGCCGCCGTACGCGAAGCCGTAGCGGTCGTCCTTGATGCCGTGGTCGATCCACTCCCAGATGAAGCCGCCCTGGAGCCGGTCGTACGCCTCGAACAGCCGCTGGTAGTCGGCGATCCCGCCGGGGCCGTTGCCCATGGCGTGCCCGTACTCGCACAGGATGAAGGGCAGTTGACGCCGCTTGTGGGTGCCGCCGTCCAGCTTCCGGCCGATGCTCTCGACCTCGGCGTGGAAGGCGTACATGCGCGAGTACATGTCCGTGTCACGGCAGTCGATGTCGCCTTCGTAGTGCACGAGCCGGGAGGGGTCCCGGTCGTGGATCCACTCGGCCATCGCGGTCAGACCGCGCCCGGTGCCGGCCTCGTTGCCCAGGGACCAGACGACGACGGAGGGGTGGTTCTTGTCGCGCTCGACCATGCGGGCCGCGCGGTCGAGCAGCGCCGGGGTCCAGCGGTCGTCGTCCACGGGGTTGTCACGCCACGCCTGCTCGACGAAACCGTGCGTCTCCAGGTCGCACTCGTCGATCACCCACAGGCCCAGCTCGTCGCAGAGGTCGAGGAAGGCCGGGTGCGGCGGGTAGTGCGAGGTGCGCACGGCGTTGATGTTGTGCCGCTTCATCAGCAGCACGTCCTCGCGCATGGTCGCCGGGTCCAGGGCGCGGCCCCGCTCCGGGTGCCACTCGTGACGGTTGACGCCCTTGAAGAGCAGCGGCTTTCCGTTGACCTTGATCAGGCCGTCGTCCAGGACGACGGTACGGAAACCGATGCGCAGGGGGATGCGCTCGCCCTCGGTGGCGAGGACACCGTCGTAGAGCGTCGGCACCTCTGCCGACCACGGCCGGACCGGTACCGTGACCGTTTCCCCCGTGGCGACATCGATGTCCAGGGCGGGCACGGTCACCCGCCCGTCGACGTCGGAGTCGACCCGCAGGGTGCCCTCGCCCGTGACGTGGTCGTAGGAGGCGTGCACGAAGAAGTCGAGGGCGCTGCCCGCCGGGCGGTGCAGCAGCGTCACGTCACGGAAGATGCCGGGCAGCCACCACTGGTCCTGGTCCTCCAGGTAGGAGCCCGCCGACCACTGGTGCACGCGCACCGCGAGCACGTTCCCGGCCGGTTTCAGCAGCTGGCCGACCGCGAACTCGTGCGGCAGCCGGGAGCCCTTGAACTCGCCGATGTCCGTGCCGTTCAGCCAGACCCGGGCGCAGGACTCGACCCCGTCGAACCGCAGCACGGCGCCGCCCTCGGCGAGGTCGGGCCAGTCCGCCGGCAGGTCGAAGACGCGCAGGTGGTCGCCGGTGGGGTTGTCGGTCGGGACGCGGGGCGGGTCGACCGGGAAGGGGTAGAGGTGGTTGGTGTAGACGGGGGAGCCGTGCCCCTGCAGCACCCAGTGGCCGGGGACCGTCACCTCGGCCCACGCCCCGGCGTCGTAGCCCTCCTCGGCGAAGGAGTCGTCCTGCGCGTCGGCCCTCGCCGACAGTCTGAAACGCCAACTGCCGTTCAGCGACAGCGACCTGGCGTCCGAGGAGGCGTACCAGGCCCGGGGCGGCAGCGCCCCGGAACCCGGCGAGACGTCCTCGACGTAATCGAGGCTGGGGGAGGTCGTGCGGAAAGACATCGGTCTCCAGATCGTGAGAGGACGGCGTCAGCCCTTGATGCCGGTCTGCGCGATCCCCTGCACCAGCCAGCGCTGGAGGAAGAGGAAGACGAACAGCAAGGGCAGGATGGAAATGGCGGTCGCCATGAAGATGAGGTGGTAGTTGACGGTCTGGTTGGTCATGTACGACGACAGGGCGACCTGGACCGTCCAGGCGCTGGGGTCCTGGCCGATGACCAGCGGCCACAGGAACGAGTTCCAGCCGTTGATGAAGGTGATCGTCGCGATCGCCGCGAAGAAGTTCAGCGAGTTGGGCACGACGACGCGCCAGTACGCGCCCCAGTAACCGAGCCCGTCCACGCGCGCCGCCTCCTCCAGCTCCTTGGGGAACCCCAGGAAGTACTGCCGGAAGAGGAAGCACGTGAAACCACTGAACAGGCCCGGAATGATCAGACCGCGGTAACTGTCCACCCAGCCGAGGGAGGAGACCAGCACGAAACTGGGGACGAAGGTGACGGCCGTGGGGACCATCAGGGTGAACAGGACCCCGTAGAAGATCTTGTTGGCGTGCTTGTAGGGGATGCGGGCCAGGCCGTAGCCGGCCAGGGAGCACACGAACAGGATGCCGGTGGTGTGCAGGATCGCCACGATCAGCGAGTTCACCATCGACTGGCCGAAGTCGACCGTCACGTCGTGGAACGGCTCGGTGATGTTGCCCCACTGGATGTCGGTGGGGAAGAACTTCCAGCTCTCGCCGGTGATCTCCGGATCGGTGGAGAGGGCGTTGCGGATCAGGACGTAGAACGGGACGAGGAACAGGACGGCGGCGATGCTGGTGGCCACGTAGAGGCCGGTCGAGCTCATCACCGAGCCGCCGCGCCTGCTCCGGCGCGGCTTGCCGGCCTCGGGTGCGGTCGCGGTCACTTGGACTCGTCCCCCCTTCCGAATCCCATGATCTTGCCCTGGAACAGGGTCACGATGCAGATCAGCGCGGTCAGCACCACGGCGCCGGCGCTGCCCTTGCCGTAGTTCTGGTCCTGGCCCAGCGCCGTGTAGTACAGGTCGACGAGCGGGGGGCGGCCCCAGGTGGTCTTCGACAGCAGGTTGAAGAACTCGTCGAACGCCTGGTAGGCGGCCACCAGCAGCAGCAGGATCACGGCCGTGGAGGTGGCGCGCAGCTGCGGCAGCGTGATGTACCGGAAGGTCTGCCAGCCGCGCTTGGCGCCGTCGATGGCGGCGGCCTCGTACAGCTCCTGCGGGATGTTCTGCAGCGCCGCGAGGAAGAGGATCATGTAGAAGCCGGACTGCAGCCACAGGCGCGCGGTGACGATGACCAGCCAGTACCACGGCGGGTCGGGGTTGGCGAGCCAGGCGATGTTGTCGACCCCGAACCATCCGAGGACGGTGTTCGCCAGGCCGAAGCGGACCCCGTTGAACAGGGACATCTTCCAGATCAGCGAGGCGGCGACGTAGCTGCACGCCGTCGGCAGGAAGAACACCGAGCGGTAGAACGCCCGCATGAACCTGAGCCGGTTCACCAGCAGCGCCAGGCCCAGCGAGACCGCCCAGGTGGTGGGGACGATGAAGGCGGCGAAGACCGTGAAGGTGACCAGCGAACCGGTGAAACCGGTGTCCGAAAGGATCTCCCGGTAGTTGCCCAGCCCGACGAAGTCGCTGGGCGTGACGGTGAAGCGCGCCTCGAAGAAGCTGAGGTAGATGCTCCAGCCGATGGGCACGTAGACGAAGACGATCAGTCCGATGAGGAACGGACTGGTGAAGAGCCAGAAGTTGAACGTGCGGTTGCCCCGCCATCCCCGCCGCGGCCGGGCCTGCTGGGCCTGGGCCGGGGCGGGGCTCGCGAGGCCACGCGTGGTGGTCGTCGACATGGTGTGATCCGTCCGGCTGCTTATCCGAACAGCTTCTTCAGCTCGGCGTTGACCGTCTTGTCGCACTTGTCGAGTGCGGCCTCCGGGTCACCGCCCTTGCGCACGCAGTCGGCGAACACGTTCTCCGTGGCGGTGATCATCGCCTGGGTCCAGCCGATGTTGTCGAAGTGGCCGTACTCGTTGAAGAGCTTCACGCCCTCCGCGGGCAGGCCCGACTTCAGCTTGGTGGCGGACTGGGCGATGGAGGTGCGCGGCGGGATGTGGAAGCCGTACGACGTGGCCCAGTCCTCCTGGTACTTCTTCTGGTCGATCCACAGCCACTTCACGTACTCCTTGGCCGCGTCGACGTTCTTGCCCTTGGCGTTGACGAACATCGACCAGCCGCCGTTGTAGACCGAGGGCTTGCCGGCGTCGCCGACCTTCGGGAACGGCATGACGCCGATGTCGTCGCCGAGCGTCTGCTGGAACTGCGGCATGGCCCACATCCCGCAGAACTGGATGGCGCACAGGCCCTGGTTGAGGGCGGAGGGGTCCCAGTAGTCGGCCGGGGCGTCCAGCAGCAGGTGCCCGCTGGTGAACAGCTTGCGCATCTGCTTCAGGCCCTCGACGACGGCGGGCGTGTGGTAGGCGATCTCGTTCTTGTCGTCGAGGGTGTCCGCGCCGGCCGACCAGATCAGCGGGGTGATCACCGCGTGCAGGTCGTTGCCCAGGAACAGGCCCTTGACCTTGCTCGTGGTGAGCTTGGCGGCGGCCTCGATCAGCTCGTCCAGGGTGGTCGGCGGGTCGATGTTCGCCTTCTCCAGCAGGGACTTGCGGTAGAAGAAGAACTGCGGGTCGTCGATCATGCGGACGCCGTATATCTTCCCGTCGACCGTGTGCGAGGCGATGTCCGCCTGGTTGAAGTCGTCCTTGACCGGCTCGATGATGTCGGTCAGGTCCGCCACCTGACCGCTCTTGACGAGCTGGATCTGCGGGTGGAACTCGAACACGTCGGGCGCCTGCTTGGTGAGCAGCGCGGCGAAGAGCTTGCTCTCGAAGTTCGAGCCGGTGATCCACTGCGTGCTCACGTCGGCCTTGCCGTACGCCTTCGCGTACCGCTTGATGGCCTGCTCGGTCCCGGCCTCGCCGTAGGCGTGGAAGTACTGCACGAGCTGCTTGCCCGAACCCGACCCGCCCCCGCGCCCGTTGTTGCTGCCGCACGCGGCCAGCGTGCCGGCGGCGGCCATGCCGGCGGCCGCGCGGAAGAGAGACCGGCGGGAGAGGTTGCTGTTGCTCGATGCCGACATGTTGACGTCCTTGTCTCTAGTGCGGCTGCGAATGCGGCTGCGGCTCCACGGCTTCAGCGCCACGTGGCTCGAATTGCGTTGCGGTGCCGGACGTTAACCTTCGGCTAAGGCTTCGGCAAGGGGTTGGACGAAGTCTGCACGAAGCGTTGTCCGCGGTTCGGAATGACGAACGCCCGGGCGGTGCACAGGAGATGAGGGCCGCCGGGTCAGGGGGCCGGCGGCCCTCGGCCAAGGGGGCCTTCCGCGGGGAGCCCGCGGCGGATCTCCTACGGCGTCACAGCCTGCTCCACGCCTCGTTCGCACCGCCGTTGCAGCTGTACAGGATCACCTTGCTGCCGTCGGCGGTCGCCTGCCCGCTGACGTCCAGGCACTTCCCCGACGCCTCGCTGACGATCTGCCCGTTGGCGTTCAGCAGCCAGCGCTGACCGGCGTCACCGGTGAACTGCGCCGTGGTCGTCAGCCCCGAACTCCCGGCCGTCAGATACCCGTCGGCGCCCTTCAGCGTGCCCTTCGCGTCGTACGACCACGCCTGCTCGTCGCCACCCGTGCACGTGCTGATCGCGGCACCGGAAGCACTCGCGGTCAGGCACTTGCCGGACTGTTTGCCCCGCAGCGCGCCCGTCACGGCCGAACTGCCGTGCCCCTTCTGGTCGAAGACGTACGTCGTGACCGAGCGGGCCGCGAGCGTCGCGGACACCGTGCCGTCGCTCACCGCCGGCTTCGCCACCCGTGCCCAGTCCTCGGTCGCCGACGTGCGCACCGCCTGCCGGGCGTGCACCGGCGCCTCGCTGTTGAAGTGCAGACTCAGCGGCGTGTCCGTGGAGTTGTGGTTGTTGACCACGACCACCCAGGTGCCGTCCCGGTCGTAGGCCGACACCTCCACGCCGTCCGGTGCCCCGGTCACGTTGTGCGCGACCGAGCCCGGCCTGACGAACTTGCTGTACTGGCCGAGCGCGTAGTACCGCTTGGTGAAGTACAACTGCTGGTTGCCGTCGGTCGCGTAGTCGGGGTCGTAGTAGATCAGGCCGTCGTTCCAGCCGGCGTCGTTCCTCGTGTACGGGTCGCTGCCGTAGCCGCTGGCGAGGGCCACCCACCACTGGAAAGCCGAGTCGTGTGCCGTCGCGAAGTCCTTGTAGATGATCCGCGACATCAGCAGGGCGTTGTCGATGGTCGGGTCGTACTCCTGGTTCCAGCCCGTCGAGCCCTTGCCGAAGCAGCAGATCTCACTCGCCCAGGGGGTCTTGCCGACGGACTTCGACGTCTCGTAGACCTGGGCGAGCCGGCCGTCGTCGGGGTTGTCGTAGGTGTGGTGGGCGAGCCGCGACACGTACGGGGCGGTGCCGGGCTGCGCGATCCACTGGGGGAGTTCGGAGACGAACTGCGTCGTCTGGCTCGACTCGTCCGCCATGATGGTCGTCTTCTGGTGCCGGGCCCGCTGCTCGGCGCCCAGCGCCCGCACGATGTCGTCGCGTTGGTCGACGGTGACCTTCATGCCCTCCTGACCGCACGAGCCGAAGTCGTTGTCCGGCTCGTTGAAGGGGCTGATGTAGTCCAGCCGGACGCCCTGGCGGGCGAAGTGGTTGGTGACGTCGGCGACGTACCGGGCGTAGTCCGTCTCGTTCTCCGCCTTCAACTGCCCGCCGCAGCTCTGCCCGTTGGTCGTCCACTGGGCGGGCGCGCTGTTGACGAAGCCGATCAGGTCCTCGACGCCGTACCTCGCGGCGTACTTCAGGAACGTCCGGCCGCCCTTGTCCCGGCTCCAGTCGTAGGAGCCGTCGGCGTTCAGGAAGTCCTCCGCGGCGCGCGCCGGGGTGGTGACCGCGACGCCTCCGCCGCCGATGTTGTAGCGGTAGGAGCTGAGGTCCAGTCCCTGCTCCGAGAAGAGCAACTTCGCGACCCTGGCCTGCACCTGGGGCTTGAAGTGCTGCAGGTCGTTGACCCACCAGGCACCGGACGCGCCGATGTCGTCGATGGTCTGGGCCGCGTGCGGGGACACCTCGGCAGCGGCCGGCGCGGCGGAGGCGGTGGGGGCGGAGGCGAGAGGGCCCGCGACGGCGAGCGCGGCCGCGGCGGCAAGCAGGAGGGGTCTTCTGTGGCGGGGGTGAGTCACGTGCATCCCTTCCGTCGTCATGAAGGTGGTGCGGTACGGCTCCTTGCGGGGGTGGTGCGCTTGGCGGTGGTGCGCTGGCCGACCGACTGCAACGCGCCTTCCAGCGCGAACGTGGCCGCGCCCAGGCACACCGGGTCGCTGGGGATCGAGGAGAGGACGATCTCGGTGGCGGCCATCGGCCGCGGCAGCGCGTGCCGGGCGACGGCCTCGCGTACCTCGGCGACCAGGGGCTCGCCGAGGGCGGCCGCGACCCAGCTGCTGAGCACGACCACTTCGGGGTTGACCAGGTTGACCAGGTTCGCGATGCCGGCGCCGAGGTAACGGACCGTGTCCCGCAGCACCTTGACTGCCACGGGGTCGTCACTGCGGACCCCCTCGGCCAGCGCGGCGATGGTGGCCGTCTGGTCCTCCGGGTGCAGCAGCGGGCTGTCGGGGCTCAACTCCCGCAGGGTGAGCATGATTCCGGACGCGCCGGTGTACGCCTCGACGCAGCCGTGCTTGCCGCACCGGCAGAGCCGGCCGTCCAGGACGATGGTGGTGTGGCCCCACTCGCCGGCGCTGTTGCTGACGCCCCGGTACAGCCCGCCGCCCAGGACGAGTCCGGCGCCCACGCCCGTGCCGAGGTTGACCAGCACGGCGTCCTCGTGTCCGCGGATCGCGCCGAACCAGAGTTCGGCCACCGCGCTGGCCCGCAGCGGGTTGTCCAGGTACAGCGGATAGGCGATGACCTCGGACAGCAGGTCCATGAGCGGTACGTCGTGCCAGTCCCAGTTGGGCGCGTACTCCGAGACGCCGGTGCTGCGGTCGACCTGGCCCGGCACGCTCACCCCGACGCCGAGCACCCGCGCGCCCTCGACGCCGGCCTGCGCGACCAACGCGCCGACGGCCGCGGCGACATGGCCGACGACCTGCTCGGGACGGTTCTCGCCGGGGCGCATGTCCTCGTCGGCGCGGGCGAGCACGTTCAGCGCGAGGTCGAACAGCTCGACGTGCACGTACGTCTCCGCGATGTCGACGCCGATCAGGGCGCCGCCGGAGGCGTTGACCGCGACGAGACCGCGCGGGCGGCCGCCCGCCGAGTCCTCGAAGCCGACCTCCGTGATCATCCGGAGGTCGAGCAGTTCGCCGACGAGTGTGGCGACGGTGGCGAGGCTGAGGCCGGTCGCGGCCGCGAGCTCCTGCCGGGAGGTGGGAGACTGGGCGATGATCTGGCGCAGCACCTCGTAGCGGTTCGCGGTGCGGATGTCACGTGATGTGCGCTTCACCGGGTTGCCCCCGTCCCTTCACTCAGGCCGACCGGGCACGACGTCACCGGCGCGGCGCAAATCTATGGCCTGCGGAGACTTTCGACAAGGGGTTAGGAAAGGGGGTTGAGAAAGTCCCCCGAAGACCACGACGAACGAGCCGGAGCCCAACGGAACCTGGGCCGGAGGCGGACGTACGAACCGGCCGGAGGCCGGACGGCGCTGACTCAAAGGTCGGGCGAGGCTGAGCCGGAGACCGGACGGACGCTGAGTCGGAGCTCTGGCGGAAACGCAGGCGGAGGTCGCACGGAAACTCAAGCCGAGGGGTGATCGGGGCCCGGGCCGAGGCCGGCGGGGAAACTGCGCGCGAGGCCGATCGGGGCGCTGGCGCGCGGTCGGCCGGGGTGCTGGTTCGAGCCTCGATCGGGATGCTGGTTCGAGGTGGGCCAAGGGAACTGGCATGAGGTCGATCGGGGAACTAGCGCGAGGTCGGCCGGGGGCTGGCGTGAGGTCGATTGGGATGCTGGCCCGAGGTCGGCTGGGGAGCTGGCGCGAGGTCGATCGTGAAGCTGGTGCCAGGCCGCCCCGGATTCGGGCCTGGCGTCGGCCGGGGCCAGGCCCGAGGTGGCCGGGAGCCAGACCCGAGGGCGCCCCGAACCCGGCCCCGCGTCGCCCTGTTCCCCGCCCGAGGTCGCTCCGGATCTCAGCCCGGCGTCGCCCCGGATTCCGGGCCGAGGCCGGCCGGGAGCTAGGCCGGAGGTCGCCCCGGATCCCCGCCCGCGTCGCCTGGGAATCCGGCCTGGCGTCGGCCGGAGGTCAGGCCCGAGGTCGGCCGGCAGCTAGGCCGGAGGTCGCCCCGAACCCGGCCCCGCGTCGCCCGGGAACCCGGACCGGCGTCGGTCGGGGGTCAGGCCCGACGTGGCCCCGGGTCCCGGACCGGCGTGGTCCCGGGTCCTGGCCCGGCGTCGCCCCGGATTCCGGGCCGAGGTCGGCCGGGAGCTAGGCCGGAGGGCGCCCCGAACCCGGCCCCGGGTCGCCCGGGAACCCGGACCGGCGTTGGTCGGGGGTCAGGCCGGAGGGCGCCCCGGGTCCCGGACCGGCGTGGCCCCGGGTCCCGGGCCGGCGTCGTCCCGGGGCCCGGGCCGAGGGCGGCCCGGGACCCAGCCCCGCGTCGGCCCGGCAGTCAGTTGTTCAGCACCGTCCGTACGAAGGCGTTGGTGAACTTGCCCGTCGGGTCCAGTGTTTGGGTCAGTGTCCGGAAGTCGTGCAGTCGTGGATACCGTTCCCGCAACACCGCGGGCGCGGTCGTGAAGACCTTCCCCCAGTGCGGCCGTGCCTCGAACCCGTCGAGGGCCTCCTCCACCCGCCGCACCACCGGCAGCACCGCCTCGGTGTCCTCGACCCAGGTGAAGTGCACCGCGACGGTGTCCCGCCCGTACGCCGGACTCAGCCACTGCGCGTCCGCGGCCACCGTCCGCACCTCACAGGTCTGCAGCACGGGCGCGACCGTTTCCCGTACGGCGTCCAACGCGTGCAGCGCGTCCAGCGCGTACCGGCGCGGCAGCAGGTACTCCGACTGCAGCTCCGCACCGCTGCTCGGCGTGAACTCGGCCCGGAAGTGCGGCAGCCGCTCGTGCCAGGGCCCGGGCACCCCGAACTGCTCGGTGCAGTTGACCGCCGGCATCCCCGGCACCGGATGCAGCTTCTCGGTGGCCGGCGCGGCCCACGGGAAGTCGGGCAGCGGCTGGTCGGTGCGCCGCTTCAGCCACACCTGCCGAAAGCCCGGCGCCCGCCAGTCGGTGAACAGGCTCACGCTGTACGCCGCCGCCGCGACCGCCTCGAAGTCCAGCCCGTCGAGGGGCAGTTCGGTGAACAGGTGCTGCTCGACCCGGTACGACGGCTCCAGGTCGAGGACGAGGGCGGTGACGACCCCGAGCGCGCCCAGCGAGGTGACGGCGCCGTCGAAACGGGCGTCGCCCCGGGCGATCCGTACGAGCGAACCGTCCGCCGTGACGATCTCGACCTCGCGCACCGCCGACGCGAGCGAGCCGTTGGCCACCCCCGAACCGTGCGTGCCGGTGGCGACCGAGCCGGCCACCGAGATGTGCGGCAGGGACGCCATGTTGGCCAGCGCGAGCCCCTGCGCGTCCACCGCGCGGGCCAGCTCCGCGTACCGCACCCCGCCCGCGACCCGCACCGTACGGGCCGCGGTGTCCACGTCGATCGCGGGCGGCAGGCCGGCGATCGACAGCAGGACGCCCTCCGGACCCGGCTCGGCGATCTCGTTGAACGAATGTCCGCTGCCCAGCACCCGCACCGCCGCCGCCCCGGCCACCAGGGCGCTGACCGCGTCGAGCGAGTACGGCCGGTGCACCTCCTTGGCGCTGTAGGTGATGTTGCCCGCCCAGTTGGTGATGGTCTGCGTCATTCCGGTCGTCCCTCTCGCGGTCTGCGTGTGCGTCGACCTTCTCATTCGAGGGCACGGTGTTGTAGACAGCGGTTTCCGCACCGTATTCGACACCGCTTCCGACACGGTTTCCCCGTGGCCCGACGGGAAGGTCAGTGCATTGCCCGAGCGTGAGCGTCCCCAGGCGCTGTTCGCCATGACCGCCGAGAACGTTCCGCAGCTCTTCCCGCCGGAGCTCCTCGCACGGCTGCGTGCGTCCGTGCGGATCGACCCCGCCCTGGTCGCCCAGGACCTCGCCGACCCCGGCCTCCGGGAGATCCTCGCCCGCACCGAGATCCTCGTCACCGGCTGGGGCTGCCCGCGCCTGGACGCTGACGTCCTGGACGCCGCGCCGAACCTCCGGGCGGTCCTGCACTCCGCCGGTTCGGTCAAGGGCTTCGTCACGCCCGAGCTGTGGCGCCGCGGCATCGCCGTCTCCTCGGCCGCCGCCGCCAACGCCGTCCCGGTGGCCGAGTACACGCTCGCCATGATCCTGCTCGCCGGCAAGGACGTCTTCGCCAGCCGGGAGCGGATGCGCGCCGAGCGCACCTCCCCGGGCTGGGGCGTCGTCCCCGGCATCGGCAACCTCGGCATCCGGGTCGGCATCGTCGGCGCCTCCCGGATCGGCCGCCGGGTCATCGAGCTGCTGCGCCCCTTCGACCTGCGGGCCGCCCTCAGCGACCCGTACGTCGACGAAGCCGGGGCCGCCGCACTCGGCGTCCCCCTGCTGCCGCTCGACGAGCTGCTGCGCACCTCGCGGATCGTGAGCCTGCACGCCCCCGAGACGCCGGAGACGCGTCATCTCGTCGGCCGCCGCGAGCTCGCCCTCATGCCCGACGGGGCGGTGCTGATCAACACCGCGCGCGGGGGGCTCGTCGACCATGACGCCCTCGTCGGCGAACTGCGCACCGGGCGCCTGACCGCGATCCTCGACGTCACCGACCCCGAGCCGCTGCCCGCCGACTCGCCCCTGTACGACCTGCCGGGGGCCTTCCTCACCCCCCACCTCGCCGGCTCCCAGGGCAACGAGCTCGCCCGGCTCGGTGCGGTGGTGGCCGAGGAGGCGGAGCGGCTGGTGGCGGGGGAGGAGCTGGCGTACGCCGTTGATCCGAGCACGCTGGCGCGGGTCGCGTAGGGGGCGGGGGGTGGGTGAGGTGGCGGGTGCGGGTCGAGTGTGGTGGCCCGCGCGGTTCCCCGCGCCCCGAGAGGGCGTCACCGGCTCCGGCGTGGCGGTGGTGCGCATTTCGTCGATCAGCGACCCTGTTTCCACCGTCTCGGTAATTTCCATCGCCGTTACCTGCCGATATCGATAGTCTCCGCCCTCATGGACCACACCCCTGTCCCCGCACCCGGCCCCCTCCCCGCCACCCTCCCCGACACCGGCCTCACCCGGCATCGCCGCCTGCGTGAGCAGGGCAGTACCCGGCGTGCCGATCTGGACGCGATCCTCGACGCCGGGTTCGTCTGTCATCTGGGCGTGGTCGTCGACGGGCGGCCGCTGGTCGTGCCGACCGTCTACGGGCGCGACGAGCGCCGGCTCTACCTGCACGGTTCCGTCGCCAGCCGTAGCCTGGCCGGCTCCACCCCCGTCTGCGTCACCGTCACCCACGTCGACGGCCTGGTCCTGGCCCGCTCGGTCTTCGAGCACGGCGTCAACTACCGCAGCGCGATGATCCACGGCCAGGCCCGCAAGGTCACCGACCCGGACGAGAAGCTGGCGGGCCTGCGCCTGCTGACCGAACACGCGGCGCCCGGCCAGTGGTCGTACGCCCGCCTGCCCGACCGCAGGGAACTCGCCGCCACCACCCTGCTCGCCGTCTCCCTCGAAGAGGCCTCCGTCAAGATCCGCGCCGGCGCCCCCGACGACGGCGACGGCCCCGACGCCGAGCTCGGCCTGTGGGCCGGCGTCCTGCCGCTGACCTCCGCCTGGGGCGCCCTCGTGCCCGACCCCGCGCTGCCCCCGGACACTCCCGTACCCGGGCACCTCGCACGCCGTGAGGGGACCCGGCACGGCTGACGCGCGGGCGAGGGCATACGGTGAGGAGTCGTACATCTCAGCCGGGAGGAGAGTCGGGATGGGCAGCCGTACCGCACTGGTCGAGGATCTGCTGGAGCGGTTCCCGCACGTGCCACGGGAAGCCGTCTTCAAGGAGGACCTGCTGCGCGGGGGCGTGGCCTTCGACCCGTCGGCGCTCAGCGACAACGAGGGCGGCGAGGTCAAACCGAAGTCGTACTTCATCTTCTCCTTCGACCACGGGACCCTGCCCGAGCTCGGGGAGGCCGCGCTCAGGCGCCCGCCGGAGGAGATCATCCTCACCGGCGGACCGTACGACCTGCGCCGGACCGTCGTCTCCGTGCGCGTGAACCCGGCCTCGCCCTACCGCGTCGCCGCCGACGACGAGGGCGTGCTCGGCCTCTACCTCGACGGCCGGCGCATCGCCGACGTGGGCGTGCCGCCAATGCCGGAGTACTACCGGCACACCCTCTCCAACGGGAAGTCCGTGATGGAGGTGGCCCCCACCATCCAGTGGGGTTACCTGATCTATCTCACCGTTTTCCGCGTCTGCCAGTACTTCGGCGCCAAGGAGGAGTGCCAGTACTGCGACATCAACCACAACTGGCGCCAGCACAAGGCGGCCGGACGCCCCTACACCGGCGTCAAGGACGTCGAGGAGGTGCTGGAGGCGCTGGAGATCATCGACCGTTACGACACCCAGAAGGCATCCACCGCCTACACCCTCACCGGTGGCGCGATCACGAAAACGGTTGCCGGCCGCGACGAGGCGGACTTCTACGGCCACTACGCCAAGGCCATCGAGGAACGCTTCCCGGGACGGTGGATCGGCAAGGTCGTCGCCCAGGCGCTGCCCAAGGACGACGTACAGCGGTTCAAGGACTACGGCGTGCAGATCTACCACCCCAACTACGAGGTGTGGGACCGCCGGCTGTTCGAGCTGTACTGCCCGGGCAAGGAGCGCTACGTCGGCCGCGACGAGTGGCACAAGCGGATCCTGGACTCGGCGGAGGTCTTCGGCGCCCGCAACGTCATCCCCAACTTCGTGGCGGGCGTGGAGATGGCCGAGCCCTTCGGCTTCACCACCGTCGACGAGGCCATCGCCTCCACCACCGAGGGCCTGCGCTTCTTCATGTCGCACGGCATCACGCCCCGCTTCACCACCTGGTGCCCGGAGCCGACCACGCCGCTCGGCAAGGCCAACCCCCAGGGCGCGCCGCTGGAGTACCACATCCGCCTGCTGCAGGCCTACCGCCAGACCATGGACGACTTCGGCCTGTCCTCGCCCCCCGGATACGGCCCGCCCGGCCCCGGCCGCGCCGTCTTCTCCGTCAGCTCCTTCATGGACAGCCTCCCGGCCCAGGAGCCGTCCGCCGAGGAGCCGACGAGGGTGTAACTCCCGCCTGCCGCCGGACATAGAGGGGTGTCATCGCGGACGGCGGACGGAAGGGGGCGGGTGTGCCGGAGGACGGAACACCTGACGCGGAGCACAGATTGCGGGCGCTGTACGCGGCGCACTACGGGCGGGTGCTGAGCTTCGCCCGGCGCCGCGCGGGCGACGCGGAGACGGCGCAGGACGTGGCGGCCGAGACCTTCCTGGTCGCCTGGCGCCGTATCGACAAGGTGCCGAGCGGACCGGATGAGGCGTTGCCGTGGCTGTACGCCGTGGCCCGCAACATCCTCGCCAACCAGGCCCGCGGCGAACGGCGCGGCGGACGCCTCGCCGCCCGGCTCGGACGCACGGCACCCCGGACGGCCGCCAGCCCCGACCACGCCGGGACCGTGGTCGAGGCGCTGCACGTGCGCGAGGCGCTCGCCGCGCTGTCCGAACGCGACCAGGAGACCCTGTGGCTGGTCGGCTGGGACGGCCTGGACACGGCCGCCGCCGCCCGCGTCGTGGGCTGCTCGCCGCGCACCTTCGCGGTACGGCTGCACCGCGCACGGCAGCGTCTGGAGCGGGAGCTCGCACGGCGGGAGGAACCGGGACGGCGGCCGCTGGCCGGAGCGAAGGGGGAGCGGGCATGAGAACACGCGCACGGACGGCCGAAGTCGAGCAGCGGGTACGTCAACTGCTGGGCCCCGCCGACCCGGTGGCCGCCGACGCCCCGCCCGACCCGGCGGTGCTGGACCGCATCCTGGCCCAAGGGGGGCCGCGGTCGCGGGCGTTGCGGCGGCCAGGGCGGCGCTGGGTGGTCGGCGTCGCGGTGGCCGCCGTACTGGGCGGCGGCGGACTGGTCGCGCAGGCCGCCGGCGTCATCCCCGGCGACGTGGACTGGGGGCTCAACAGGGCGGGTCACGGCCCCGGTTCGCACGGGATGGCACCGGACACCGACCGGGCGACGATGCGGTTCGCCGGGACCACGCCCGACGGTCTGCGCATGGAGTACTGGACGGCGCCCAATGCCTCCGGCGGGAGCTGCGCCTATGTGCGCGTCCTGAAGGACGGCCGGAGCACCGACGGCGGCTGGTCCGAGTGCAGCCGCGGCGGCGGCAACGCCTCAACCCCCGCGCTGTGGTGCAACGTCGACACCAACGCGCTGACCGACTGGGTCGCGGTCTACGGCCGCGCGCCGCGCGGAGCCGTCTCCGTCCGGGTCGTCTGGCGGGGCGGCGGCGCCGAGCGTCCGGTCGATGTCGGCAAGGATCGATACTTCCTGGCGTTCCTTCCGTATAACTCTCAAAGCAACGAGTTGTGGCTGCGGGAGTACAGCGCACAGGCGCTCGACGCACACGGGCGGGTGGTGGCGGTCGTGGACTCCGACCGGTAGAACGTGCCCACGGGTACCCACCGGCGGTCGCCGGCAGGCAACTGCCGGTGACCGATGTGAAGAGGGCGCTTGTCAGTTGTGTCGATGTCGTGAAAGGCTCTTGCCCTGCCGCGAGGTTCCCCACAACTCCGTTGCCAATAAGGTGAGTTGACCTCGCTTGTGGATGCAGGAGACCCATGCCCGACCTGCCGACCCCGAAGGACGCCGCCGAGGCCGCGCTGTTCTCCGAGTGCTGGGACGCGGTGCTTTCCTACGCCGATCTGTGCACCGCCGGCTCCGCCGCGGCCACCCGGCTCGCTCAGGAGGCGTTCGCCCTCGGCATACGCGAGGCCCGCACCGCCGACGCCGCCCGCACCGCCGGCCGCCGCTCCCCCCGCCTGCCCGTCATCCCCCTGCTGCTGACCGCCGTACGCACCACGGCGGCCACCTGGGAGACCGACGGACAGGGCGACGACCTCGACCCCGACCTGCGGCTGTGGCTCAACTCCGACAAGGCCGCCCGCTACACCGGCCCGCCGCTCAGCCGCCCGCTCGCCCTGCGCGCCCTGCGGGACCTGCAAGAGGCGGACGCCGCGCTGCTGTGGCTGGCCGAGGTGGAGGCGCTGCCGCTGTCCGTGGTGGCCCGCCGGCTCGGCCTCGACCCGGCCACCGTGGGCGAGGAACTCGCCCAGGTACGCGGCCTGTTCCGGGACCGCTGCCACCGCGCCCACCTCGACACGCCGATGGACGCGCAGTGCCGCAGCTACGCCCGCCTCCTCGACGCGGTCACCCGCTCGCCCGCCGCCGACACCCCCGCCGACCTCTCCCGCCACCTCGCCACCTGCGTGGACTGCGCCGAGGCCGCCGCCTGTCTGCGCCCGCACGGCGGCGGACTGCCCGCCGCCCTGGCCGGCGGCGTCATCGGCTGGGGCGGCCTCGCCTACCTGGAGCGCCGCCGCCGCGCCGCCGAGGTGCGCCTGGGCGCCGGCCGCCCGGAGCCCGGCGACGGGGACGGCGGCGAACCCCGCTCCGGCGCCGACCGGGCCCGCATCCTGCGCAACGGCCTGCTCGTCACCGCCGTCCTGGTCTCGCTGCTGGCGCTGGCCGCCTCGATGATGCCGTTCGGCGGCAGCGGCCACGACGACGCCACCGGCTCCGACACCGCCGACCGCCAGCCCGTCGCCGCCTCCGGCACCACCCACACCTCCGCCGCGCCCACCCCCTCCGCCGTCCCCACCGCGTCGCCGACCACCCCCCCGAGCCGGACCGCCGGCAAGAACCCCGACCCCGAACCCCAGGGCACCTCCTCCTCGACGGCCACCGCGAAGACCGACCCGGACGACCACGCCCCCGCGGTCTGCGAGGCCGGCTTCGACCTCGTCAACCAGTGGCCCGACGGCTTCCAGGGCACCATCTCCGTCACCACCGCCGACGCCCTCGACACCTGGCGCGTCTCCTGGTCCTTCCGCGACGGCCAGCAGGTCGGCCAGATGTGGGACGCGAGCGTCGCCCAGCACGGCTCCCGTGTCACCGCCACCGCCGCCGACTACAACAGGACAGTCCCCGCCGGCGGCACGCTCACCTTCGGCTTCCTCGCCTCCTGGAAGAGCAAGAACACCCCGCCGTACGACTTCACGCTGAACGGACACGCCTGCGCCACGAAAACCGGTTGACGGACCACCGCCGCGACCGGCTACCGTTGCGGCGGTCCTGAACGGGACCGGGAAACACACGAGGAATCACACGAGGAAACCTGCGCGGGAACGCCCGCGCACCCGAGGGAGGTGTCGACCGATGGCTGTCTTTGCGACGAGCGCTGCCCGCATCCGGTTCATCCAGTCCACCTCCGTGGCCGCCGGCTGACCTCACTTTCCTTTCGCCGGGGCCACCCTTGTGAAGGGTCTCCCTTGACTTCCAGTTCCGTTTTCTCCGCTTTCTCCGCGCTCGCCCCGTACGGCTGGGACGAGGCGTGGGCGGACGCGTTCGCCCCCCACGACAGCGAAGGGCTGCTGCCCGGACGCGTGATCCGGGTCGACCGCGGCCAGTGCGACGTGGTCACCGCCGACGGCGTCCTGCGGGCCGACACCGCCCTCGTCACCCCGCACGACCCGATGCGGGTGGTGTGCACCGGCGACTGGGTCGCCGTCGAACCCGGCGGCAACCCGCGCTACGTCCGCACGTGCCTGCCGCGCCGCACCGCCTTCGTGCGCTCCACCTCCTCCAAGCGGTCCGAGGGGCAGATCCTCGCCGCCAACGTCGACCACGCCGTCGTCGCGGTGTCGCTGGCCGCCGAACTCGACCTCGGCCGCGTCGAACGCTTCCTCGCCCTGGCCTGGGAGTCGGGCGCCCAGCCCCTCGTCGTGCTCACCAAGGCCGACCTCGTCCCGGACGCCGTGACGCGCGCGCACCTCGTCCAGGACGTCGAGACGTCGGCGCCCGGAGTGACCGTGCTCCAGGTCAGCGCCGTGCACGGGGACGGGCTCGACGTCCTCGCCGCCGTCGTCTCCGACGGTACGTCCGTCCTGCTCGGCCAGTCCGGCGCGGGCAAGTCGACCCTCGCCAACGCCCTGCTCGGCGAGGACGTGATGGACGTCCAGGCCACCCGGGACACCGACGGCAAGGGCCGCCACACCACGACCACGCGCAACCTCCTCGCCCTGCCGGGCGGCGGTGTCCTCATCGACACCCCCGGGCTGCGCGGCGTGGGCCTGTGGGACGCCGAGGGCGGGGTCGGCCAGGTCTTCGCCGAGATCGAGGAGCTCGCCGACCAGTGCCGTTTCCACGACTGCGCGCACGCCGCGGAGCCGGGCTGCGCGGTGCTGGCCGCGATCGACGCCGGGATCCTCCCGGTACGGCGGCTGGAGAGCTACCGCAAGCTGATGCGGGAGAACCAGTGGATCGTGGCCAAGACGGACGCCCGTATGCGGGCCGAACTGCGACGGGACTGGAAGCGCAGGGGCGCGGAGGGGAAGGCGGCGATGGAGCTCAAGCGAGGGCGACTCTTCTGAACCGCCCCGCCGTCGGCCACCCGGCTGCCGACGGCCCCCGGACTGCCGGCGCTCACCCGGGTGCCGGGGTCGCGGGCTGTCGGCGGTCACCCGGGGTGGTGGGGTTGCAGGGTGTCGGCGGTCGCCGGGGCTGTCGGCGGTCAGCCGGGTGTGGGGGTTGCGGGGTGTCGGCGGTCGCCGGCACTGTCGGCGGTCGCTGGGCCGTTGGCGGTGGGTGTCATGTCCGTTTTCCGCTAGCCCGGCATTGCGTCGCGGCGGAGACTGGACCGCATGATGGACGAAGAAACCCGTTACGAAGCCGTACGCAGCCGCGACGCCCGGTTCGACGGCGAGTTCTTCTTCGCCGTCGAGACCACCGGCATCTACTGCCGGCCCAGCTGCCCCGCCGTCACACCCAAGCGCCGCAACGTCCGCTTCTTCGCGACCGCCGCCGCCGCGCAGGCCTCCGGATTCCGGGCCTGCCGGCGGTGCCGGCCGGACGCCGTGCCCGGGTCGGCCGACTGGAACGTGCGCGCGGACGTCGTGGGCCGCGCCATGCGGCTGATCGCCGACGGGGTCGTCGACCGGGAGGGCGTCGCGGGACTGGCCGCCCGGCTCGGCTACAGCGCCCGCCAGGTGCAGCGCCAGCTCACCGCCGAGCTCGGCGCCGGACCCGTCGCGCTGGCCCGGACGCAGCGGGCGCACACCGCGCGGGTGCTGCTGCAGACCACCGACCTGCCGGTCACGCACATCGCGTTCGCCTCCGGCTTCGCCAGCGTGCGCCAGTTCAACGACACCATCCGGGAGGTGTACGCGCAGACGCCGAGCGAGCTGCGCGGCCGCGGCGCCGGCCGGCGCACCGCGGCCTCGACCGCGGCCATCCCGCTGCGGCTCGCCCACCGGGGGCCGTACCAGTCCGGCGCCGTCTTCGACCTGCTCGCCGCCGAGGCCGTGCCCGGCGTCGAGGAGGTCACCGGCGCACGCGGCCGGCGGATCTACCGCCGTACGCTGCGCCTGCCGCACGGCACCGGCATCGTCGCCGTCGACGAGCGGCCCGGCACGGCGCGCTCCGCGTCCGGCACCCATCCGGGCGGCTGGCTGGAGACCCGTCTGCACCTCACCGACCCCCGCGACCTGACCACCGCCGTGGGCCGCCTGCGCCGCCTGTTCGACCTCGACGCCGATCCCTACGCCGTCGACGAACGGCTCGGCGCCGACGCACGACTCGCGCCGCTGGTCGCCGCCCGGCCGGGGCTGCGTTCGCCCGGCGCCGCCGACCCCGAGGAACTGGCCGTACGGGCCCTGGTGGGACCCGCGGCCGCGCGGGAACTGGTGCGGCGGTACGGCAAGGCGCTGGACGCGCCCTCCGGCAGCCTCACCCACCTCTTCCCCGAACCGGCCGTGCTCGCCGAGGCCGAACCCCACGGCAGCCTGGGCGCGTTGACCGCCGCCCTCGCCGACGGCGCCGTACGGCTCGATCCGGGCGCCGACCGCGACGACGCGCAGGCGGCCCTGCTCGCCCTGCCCGGCATGGACGCCGCCACGGTCGCCACCGTGCGCACCCGCGCGCTCGCCGATCCCGACGTCGCCCCGCCCGGCCTGGACGTCCCCGACAGCTGGCGCCCCTGGCGCTCGTACGCCCTGCACCACCTGCGCGCAGCAGGAGAGTTGGACTGACCTGAGATGACCACCCTGTTCACCCGTGTCGACAGCCCCCTCGGCCCGCTCCTGCTGACCGCCGACCCGACGACCGGGGCGCTGACCTCGCTGTCCGTGCCCGGACAGAAGAACGGACGGACGGTCGAGGGGAGCTGGCGCCACGAACCCGCCGCCTTCCGCGCCGCCGAGGAACAGCTCGGGGCCTACTTCGCCGGCGAACTCAAGGAGTTCGACCTGGAGTTGCGTTCCCACGGCAGCGAGTTCCGCGAGCGGGTGTGGGCCGCGCTCGGCTCCGTCCCCTACGGCACGACCGTGACGTACGGCGAGGTCGCGGCCCGCGTCGGCGCCCCGCGGGCCGCCGTACGGGCCGTCGGCGGCGCGATCGGCGCCAACCCCCTGCTCATCGTGCGCCCCTGCCACCGGGTGATCGGCGCGAACGGCTCCCTGACGGGCTACGCGGGCGGCCTGGAACGCAAGACGCACCTGCTCACCCTGGAGGGAATCCTCTGACCGGAGGGAATCCCCTAGCCCGCCGGCTCCTCAAGCCCCCAGCTGTGGATCCGCCGTGGCCGCACGCGGATCACCTCCTCGCTGAAGTGCGCCCCCAACTCGTGCGGGCCGGTGAGGAGTTCGGCCTCCCCGCGGATCTCGACGCCGCGCACCCGCCAGGGCCGCAGACTGGCGATGTCGTCGACGACCAGGGCGACCTTCGGGTTCTGCTGCAGATTGCGCCACTTCTTGGTGCGGCCCATCGCGTAGCCGCCGATCAGGATGGTCCCGTCGTCCTGCGGGAAGAAGCCGACCGGGTTCGCCTGCGGCTGCCCGGACGGATCGACGGTGGCCAGCCGCCCGAGCCGCTGCGACGTCAGATACGCCCGTTCGGCCTCGCTGAATCCGGTCATGACAGCCAGCCAAACACGCGGGCGACACGGGGCACATCGGCTGCTCGCCGTAGGACCACGGGCTTAGGGCCCGGTCGGCCGGCCCTAGGCCCACAGCACCGCGCCCAGCCACGCCGCCGCGATCAGCAGGCACGTGAACAGTTCCGTCAGCACGCTGGAACCGCCCGAGCGCATCACCGTCCGCAGGGCCGCCATCGCCTCGCCGTGCCGGCCCAGCCGGAGGCGTTCGCACAGGTAGACGCCGGCCATGAAGCCGGGGATCGCGCCCACCACGGGAATCAGGACGAACCCGCAGACCGCACCCGTCCCGGCGTACACCGCCATCCGGGAGGTCGCCCCGCTCGCGCGCAGCCGCCGGGGCGGCAGGGCCCAGCGGACGACCTGGGACAGGAACAGCGCGACCGTCGCCCCCACCAGCACGCCCCAGGCCACCGGCCGCGGGTCCTTCAGCGCCCACCACAGGACCGCGGCCCACACCAGCCACGACCCCGGCACCCCGGGCACCAGCACTCCGCACAGGCCGAGCAGGAGGACCAGGCCGACCAGCAGGAGGTCCCACACTCCCATCTGACCAGCGTGCCGGAGGACCGGAGAACTCGCAGGTCAGCGACGAACTCATGCGCCAATCACAGCGGATCTCAAGGAAGGACGCCGATACTCGGGCAGGCCGACCGTCGTGTGACGTGCCGCGGCTCGATCCCGACCCAGAGCGTGATCCGGGCCCGAGACGTGCCGGCGTCGGTACGAAGGGGATCCGGGCCCGGATCACTCCGGTGGCGCCGGGCGGTTCTCCCGTGGGGGGTGGAACCGCCCGGCGGTCTCTTCCGCGACACCGTGCAGCGCGTCGCGCGTGATCACCGGTCCGGTCGCTCACTCGTACCGCCGTTCGACCGGTCACTCGACACGCCGTTCGACACGCGCGGGCGCGCCTTATTTTCCTGACGCCCCGTTTTCAACCCGGCCTCGCGGTGGACAATTAGGGGCATGAGCCAGCAGGGGGGAAGGCCCACCGGTCACGAGGACGACTGGTGGCGGCAGTTGTACGACGACTCCACCGAGGACACGGGACCCACGGCAGCCCCCGACTCCCTGGACGACCGGTTCGCCTCGGCGGCGGGAGCGGTGGGAGCGGGTTCGCCACGCCGGGACGCGCCGGGCGTCCCCGCGCAACGGCCGGACGGCGAACCCGCTCCCGGCGGCGCGCCCCGGCAACCACCCGCACCGGACCGCGCCTCCACGGAAACCCCCGCGACGTCGATCCCGTCCTCCCGCACACCACCCGGTCCACCGACGACCGACGGGGTGCGACCACCGCGGACCCCATCCGCCGACGAGACACCACCGTCGCGGACACCGACCCGTGGCGAGTCTCCACCACGGACACCGACCGGCGATCGGCACCGGTCGTCGCGCACTCCGACGGGTGGGGAGGCGCCGCCGTCGCGGACACCGACCCGTCAGGAGCCGATGCCGCGGACTCCGACCCGCTGGGAGCCGGCGCCACGGACGCCGACCGGCGGTGCGGGCCGACCGCCGAGCAGTCCGGCCGGGCGCCGGGAGGAGCCGCGCGACGGGTCGCCTGGGCGTGAGGGAACACCGTCCGGCGCCTCGCCCCGTCGCGAGGTGCCCCGGTCCGACGCAACGCCCCGCCGCGAGGGGCCGCGGTCCGACGCAGTGCCCCGTCGCGAGGCGCCGCCGTCCAGCCCCCCGCCCCCGGCGACTCCGCCACCCCCGCCGTCCAGCCCTCCGCCCCCGCCGGCGTCTCCGCCACCCCCGCCGCCCGATTTCGCCCCGGCGGTTCCCGGGGCGGCCTCCGGTCCCGGCGCGGAGCCGGTCCCCAACCCCGACCCCGGTCCCGGCCCGGGCGCCGGTCCCGTGCATGGCGCGCCCGGCATCCCAGACGCCCCCCAAACCACCCCTCACTCCTCCACCCCCCACCCCGCCACCCACCTCGACCTCCCCACCCTCCCCCCGTCCTCCGTCGACTACGTCGGATCCGGGCCGCCCACCTACGACGCCGAGCCCACCGCCCTGCCGCCCGCCGACCCCGACGACCTGGACGATCTCGTCGCGGACACCGTGCTGGACGGTGCCCGGTACGGGGCCTGCACGCTGCGGGCCGCCTCCGTCCGGGGGGACTCCGCGCGGTTCCGTGGGGAACCCCGCCGCGACTCCCTCCTCACCGCCCGCTTCGGCAGCGGCGAGAACGCCCTGGTGCTCGTGGCGATGGCCACCGGCGCCCGGGCCACGCCCGGCGCGCACCGGGCCGCCGCCGAGGCCTGCCACTGGATCGGCCGGGCCGTCGGCCGCAGTCACGCCCGGCTCGCCGAGGACATCAGGGCCGCCCGCCGGGGCGACCTCAAGTCGGGCCTGCACCGCCTCACCGCCCGCAGCCTCGGCAAACTCCGCGCCAGCGCCGCCGAACAGGGCATCGAACCGGAGGAGTACTCGGCCACCCTGCGCTGTCTGCTGCTGCCCGCCGACCCCGACTGCCGTACCCGCGTCTTCTTCGGCGTCGGCGCCGGCGGCCTGTTCCGCCTCAGGGACGGCGAGTGGCAGGACATCGAACCCAGCGTCGCCGACGTCACCGGCGATCCCGTCGTCGGCTTCGGCTCGCTGCCCGCCGAGACGCCCGAGGGCGACCGCCTCACCATGGACCTCGGCATCACCACCCCGCCGAGCCCGTACGAGCCCGCCCCCGAACCGCCCCACGAACCCTTCCGCTTCCGCGCCTCGGTAGCCCGGCCGGGTGACACGCTCCTGATGTGCACCGGCGGCCTCGCCGACCCGCTGCGCGGCGAACCCGACCTGTGCCGTCATCTGACCGGCCGCTGGAGCGGCCCCACCCCGCCCGGCCTGGCCGCGTTCCTCGCCGACACCCAGGTCCGGGTCAAGGGGTACGCCGACGACCGTACGGCCGCGGCCGTTTGGGAGGCGTGAGCGGGCAGTCTGTGAATTCATGGACCCAGAGGGATCTTTGGAGACCGAAGGGGCAGCAGACCACCATGGCCAAGCAGACCGTCGCCGAACAGTTCGTCGACATCCTCGTCCGCGCCGGAGTCGAACGCCTCTACGGCGTCGTCGGCGACAGCCTCAACCCGGTCGTCGACGCCGTGCGGCGCAACGCCGCCATCGACTGGGTGCACGTACGCCACGAGGAGACCGCCGCCTTCGCGGCCGGCGCGGAGGCGCAGATCACCGGCAAGCTGACCGCGTGCGCCGGCTCCTGCGGCCCCGGCAACCTCCACCTCATCAACGGCCTGTACGACGCCCACCGCTCGATGGCGCCCGTCCTCGCCCTCGCCTCGCAGATCCCGTCCAGCGAGATCGGCCTCGGCTACTTCCAGGAGACCCACCCGGACCAGCTGTTCCGCGAGTGCAGCCACTACAGCGAGCTGATCTCCAGCCCGAAACAGATGCCCCGCCTGCTGCAGACCGCCATCCAGCACGCGGTCGGCCTCTCCGGCGTCAGCGTCGTCTCCCTCCCCGGCGACATCGCCGCCGAGACCGCCCCCGACAAGGCCGCCGAGACCGCCCTCGTCACCTCCCGGCCCACGGTCCGCCCGGGCGACGCCGAGATCGACGAACTGGTCCGGCTCATCGACGCGGCCGACAAGGTCACCCTGTTCTGCGGCAGTGGCACGGCGGGGGCGCACGCCGAGGTGATGGAGTTCGCCGGGAAGATCAAGTCACCCGTGGGACACGCCCTGCGGGGCAAGGAGTGGATTCAGTACGACAACCCGTACGACGTCGGCATGAGCGGTCTGCTCGGGTACGGCGCCGCCTACGAGGCCACCCACGAGTGCGACCTGCTCATCCTCCTCGGCACCGACTTCCCGTACAACGCCTTCCTGCCCGACGACGTGAAGATCGCCCAGGTCGACGTCCGGCCCGAGCACCTGGGCCGTCGCTCGAAGCTGGACCTGGCCGTGTGGGGCGACGTGCGCGAGACGCTGCGCTGTCTGATCCCGCGGGTGCGGGAGAAGACCAACCGCCGCTTCCTGGACCGGATGCTGAAGAAGCACGCGGACGCGCTGGAGGGGGTGGTGAAGGCCTACACCCGCAAGGTCGACAAGCACGTGCCCATCCATCCCGAATACGTGGCGTCGGTCCTCGACGAACTGGCGGACGACGACGCCGTGTTCACGGTCGACACCGGCATGTGCAACGTGTGGGCGGCCCGCTACATCTCGCCCAACGGCCGCCGTCGGGTGATCGGTTCCTTCTCCCACGGTTCGATGGCGAACGCGCTGCCGATGGCGATCGGGGCGCAGTTCACCGACCGGGGCCGGCAGGTGGTGTCGATGTCCGGGGACGGCGGGTTCTCCATGCTGATGGGCGACTTCCTGACGCTGGTGCAGTACGACCTCCCGGTCAAGGTAGTCCTGTTCAACAACTCCTCCCTCGGGATGGTGGAGTTGGAGATGCTGGTCGCCGGTCTCCCCTCCCACGGCACGACCAACAAGAACCCCGACTTCGCCGCCGTCGCGCAGGCATGCGGCGCCTACGGGGTGCGGGTCGAGAAGCCCAAGGACCTGGCCGGGGCACTGAAGTCGGCGTTCAAGCACAAGGGTCCCGCCCTCGTCGACGTCGTCACCGACCCCAACGCCCTGTCCATCCCCCCGAAGATCAGCGCCGAGATGGTGACCGGCTTCGCCCTGTCGGCCTCGAAGATCGTCCTGGACGGCGGGGTGGGCCGCATGCTCCAGATGGCCCGCTCCAACCTCCGCAACGTGCCGCGGCCCTAGTTCCCGTAGGGGACCCAGGCCCGTTCGCCCGAGTCGTCCGTGCCGTACCAGTAGCGGGGCTTGCCCTGGATGCCGCTGGTGCGGAACGGGCGGCCGTGGTCGTCGATGCGGACCGTGCCGGTGCGGCCCTGGCAGGACCAGTCGAGTTCGAGGTACCAGCGGGCGTCGTAGGTGTCGGTGGTCGCGTCGACCAGCAGCACTTCCGGGTCCTCGGCGGAGACGCGGTAGGGGAAGTGCACGGCGGGGATGGTGTGTTCGCTGTCCGCGCCGTCCTTCGGGCGGGCGGTGGGACGGTCGGCGTCCAGGTTCACGGTGAAGCTGCGGGGCGTGAGCTCGCCGCCGCAGCCCTGGTCCATGGCGTACGCGCTGCCCGCGGCCGGGGTGCCGCGGCTGACGATCCGCACCCGCAGCGCCTCCAGGACGACGGCCGTGGACGACCTGCCCTGCACCGAGATCTGCACCATGGTCTGCCGTCCGTGCACCGCCCGCTGCGTCGCCGCCCACGCACCGGCGTCCTGCTGGACCGGGGGAGGGGGGACCTGCGCGGGCGGCTTGTCCACGACGTAGTCGTGGCCGCAGCCCATGTTCCAGACCTGGGAGTCGGCCGTCCAGGCGAGGGGAACCCCCGTGACCGCGGGCGCGCCGCCCTTCGCGGTCGCCGAGGGCGCGTCCTCGGGCGTGGGGCGCGCAGAGGCGCGTCCACCTGCCGAGGGCGAGGCCGACGACCGGCCGGGGGAGGGGCCGCTCGCCGGGGCCGAGGGGTGCTGCGACGCGCGGGCTTCCGTGGTCCGGGAGCGGGCGGGGCCCCCGGCCGACCCGGAGCCGCCCTTCGTCCCGTCCGCCGGCAGCGCGGCGAGGCTGCCCAGCGTGACCAGCAGCACGGCTGCCGCGGCGGCCCCGACCAAAGCCGGCCGGCGCCTGTACCAGGGGCGGGCGGGCGCGGGGGCGCTCGCGCGCGGAGGCTCACGGTCGCCGCGTCCCGCGTTCCGCTCCTCCTCCTTCGCCTCCTCCACCGCCGCGACCTCCGCCCACGAAGCCCCGACGCTCCCGTCCCGCCCTGCGCCACCGGCCGTGGTCAGGGCCTCCGTCGCGTCCGTCACGCCCGCGGCGTCCGACGCCTTCGACGCGTCCGTCG
This sequence comes from Streptomyces sp. 7R007, assembly GCF_054850255.1. Classification (NCBI taxonomy): domain Bacteria; kingdom Bacillati; phylum Actinomycetota; class Actinomycetes; order Kitasatosporales; family Streptomycetaceae; genus Streptomyces; species Streptomyces sp. 7R007. The sequence continues at coordinate 237,269 of NZ_JBTWMV010000008.1, forward strand.
CCCCCATCGCATGCGCCGGCTTCTCGCCCGGCTGCGGGCGCTGTCTCGCCGCCACCGCCCGCAGCCACAGCCGATGCAGTTCGAGCCGTTCCTCCGGTGTCGCCGCGCAGAACGCGGCCAGGCGTTCCACGGGGGCGTACTCCTGCGGTACCGCCTCGCCCGCGCAGTACCGGTGCAGCGTCGAGGTGTTCATGGCGAGGCGCCGGGCCAACGAGCCGTAGCTCCGGTCCGTCCGGTCCTTCAGCCGGCGCAGCAGCGCCGCGAACTCCTCGACCTCGTCCACCGTCGACACCGTTCCCCCTCCTCGTGCGGCGCTCCCGTATCCCAGGCGCTCCCTGTACCTGCACGTCAGACGGGCTGGGATGGTTCCACCGTCGCCGAAGGGCCGCAAGGCGTTGCGCCGGGGGCGGGTGACCGCCGATGCTCTTGGTGTCGCACCGACCAGGGCCGGACCGACCATCCGCCGTCGCCGCGACATGCCACATCCGCGCAGACCGCGGACGTGCGCCTGGCCACCGCACCCAACCGTCACACCCGGCCACCGCACACAACCACCGCACTCATCCACGGGGGACATCCATGCCCAAGCGCACCCGAGCAGGTGTGCTCTTCGCACTCGCCGTCACCGGCCTCGCCCTCGGCGCCTCGCTCGCCACTCCGGCGGACGCCGCCACCAGGGCGCCCGGCTTCCTCGCCGCGGCCGACCTCCCGCCGCACCCCACCTCGTCCTGGACGGCCGGCGAGGTCACCGCGGGCGTTCCGGAGGAGGTCGAGCAGGACCGCTGCCTGGGAACGGCGCTGGGCGGGGGCCAGGACACCTGGTACCGCGACTTCCGCACCGACCTCGACACCGGCGCCCGTCAGGTCAGCGTCGAACTGCCCGGCACCCGCGCTGCGAAGAACCGCGTGGCACGGCTGGCCAAGGACATCACGTCCTGCCCGGCCCGCATCGAGCGGGCCGACCCGGAGATCGAGGCCACCCTGAAGGACTACGGCACCCTGCCCGTCGAGGAGGGCGCCCACGTCTACGGCCTGCACACGCAGACCTCCTGGGGGGCGACCGACATCCGTCTGATCTCCGTCGGCCGCGACGGCCGCACCGTCACGGTCGTCGACTGGGGCCAGATGGGCACCTTCGCGGACGCGCCGGTGACGGCCTTCGGGAAGACGACGGTCACGGCCGTGAACAAGCTCCACTGACCGCGCGAACCAGGGCCGCCCTCCCGCCACGGGGGTGGGGAGGGCGGCCCGCCCATGACCAACCGGCTCCACCTCACGAGAAAACGGGGAACACACCATGAGCAGCAGGACCCGCACCGTCGTCACCGCCGGCCTCCTCGCCGCCGCCCTCGGCCTCGGCGTCACCGCCCAGGCCTCCGCGGGCGCCCCGCGCAGTGTCAGCGGCAAGCCGTCCGACGACGTCACCCGTATCGCCGACTTCTACGGCGCCTACATCGACGCGGTGACCGACGAGGACAGCGGCACCCTCGGGACGGCCCTGCGCGGCCACTACCTCACGCCCGCCTTCCAGAAGGAGCTGGCCGCCTGGGAGGAGAGGGAGCACGCGGACGGCGTCCTGCGTGCCCAGAACGTCCCGCTCGCCTGGAAGGTCACCGCCGTCGGCACCACGAAGAACCGCACGGAGGCGGTCGTCACCCTCACCTGGAGCCGGAACGACACCACGCGGCTGGTCGTCGACATGACCCGCGACACCCGCGAGATCTTCCACATCGGCGCGAAGGGCGCGGCGGCGAGGTAGCCACCGCGGCGAAGCAGCCGCCCCGGCCGCCGGGGGGAGCGGTTTCCGGCCAGTTTCCCCCGCGGCTCGGGCGGCGGCTCCGCGGCCGCCGCGGCGTCCAGGACCAGCCGTCACACCTCTTCGCCGGATACGACCGGATCGGCAGCCCCGGATCGGCCGTTGGGGCGATGCCGCGCGGTGCGGACGCCGTCCGGACGCGTAGGCCGCAGGCCGTGCCGTGCGCCCGGATCCGCGGTGGCCGCCCGGAACAGATGCACCGGCTCGCCTCCGCTCGCCGGGGACGCGGTCCTCAGGTGCCGGTTGCGGGGGGTGTACGCCCTTGAGGGGGACGTCCGCAGCGGCGTACGGCGGCCCCCGCGCCCGGCCCCGGCCCCGCCCACCCGAACCGGCTCGTCGACCAGGGCTTTCCCCGGCCGGGCCGGTCGGGGAGGGCTCCCCGCGTGGCCCGCACATGCCATACGGGCAGGACCGGCGGCACATGGCCCGTTCGCGCGGGAGCCGCACGGCGGCCCGGCGGCGGCCCGGACGGGCCCGCCGAGGATGTCCCCGGGGTGTCCCGGAGGTGTCGTCCGGCCGCTGGAGCTCGGCGGAGCCGTGGCCGAACACCTGGTCGTTGAGGATTCGACATGACTGCCGCGTGTCCCAGGGGGCATGGATCCCGTGAACGTGTTCGACAAGGAGGGGAACCGACATCGGCACGCGGGCGGGGGTCATGAAGAGGCAGGCACGAGGGGGCGGTCCCATGGTCATCGGGGCCTCCTCGCCGAAGACGGAGGACAAGACCGACGGCGCCACCGACCGGGCGCGGTCGTCCCGGATGCGGCGCAGACTCGGACGCGCGGACCTGAAGGCGGTGGGGGAGACCCGCAGGGAACTGCGCGAACTGCTGCGGCAGTGGGGCAGGCCTGGGCGGTCCGAGATAGCGGAGCTGCTCACCAGCGAACTCGTCACCAACGCGCTCGTCCACACCGACCGCGACGCGGTCCTGACGGTCACCGTCGAACCGGACGGCCTGAGAGTGGAGGTGAGGGACTTCGTGGGGCGCCGGCCCATCCTGTGCGTGCCGAACGCCGACGACGGCACGCACGGCAGGGGCCTGGTCCTGGTGCAGTCCCTCGCCGACGCCTGGGGCGTACGGTCGCACGGCGTGGGGAAGGCGGTGTGGTTCGAACTGGACGCCGAGGCGGCATGACAGGGCCAACGGGAAGGGGCGTGACCTCGCGGGTCACGCCCCTTCCCGTTGCCGTGACGGCCCCTTCACCGGGCCGTGGCGGTCGTTCCTAACCGAACTGCTGCTCCAGGTCCTTGAGCTTGCGCTCCAGCGAGTCCAGCCGCGGCAGGGCCATTGTGTCGTCCTCCGCGGTGAGGTCGACGGTGACCGACTCAGAGCCGCCGCTGCGGACGGGCTGCAGCGAGGGACGGGGCCGTACGGGCAGCTGCTCCGCGGTGGATATGGCAGGCTCCGAGACCGGGGCCGAGGCCCGCTCCAGGGCCTGCGGCTCCTGCCGGCCGCCGCCGCGCCCGACGAAGCCGCGGTGGCCGCGGCTGATCGCCTTGAGCTGGGCGCGCTCCAGCCGGTCCGCCTCGCGCCGGCGCAGCCGGTTCTCCTCCTTCTGCCGCTTGTCCTCGCGTACCTCCTCGACCGCCTCGTCCAGGCTGCGCACGCCCTCCAGGAGCATCAGCGACCAGGCCCTGTAGGTCTCGCGGGGGGCCCGCAGCCAGCGGACGATGCGGATCTGCGGCAGCGGACGCGGCACCAGGCCCTGCTCGCGCAGCGCGGCCCGGCGGGTCTGCTTCAGCGCGCGGTCGAACAGGACGGCCGCGGACAGCGACATGCCGGCGAAGAACTGCGGGGCGCCCGCGTGGTCGATGCCCCGCGGCGCGTGCACCCAGTTGAACCACGCCGCCGCGCCCGCGAACGTCCACACGAGTATCCGGGAGCCGAGCGCCGCGTCACCGTGGCTGGCCTCGCGCACCGCGAGCACGGAGCAGAACATGGCCGCGCCGTCCAGGCCGAACGGCACCAGGTACTCCCAGCCATCGGTCAGGCCGAGGTTCTGTTCGCCGAAGCCCACCAGACCGTGGAAGGACAGCGCCGCTGCCACCGCCGCACAGCAGAACAGCAGGATGTAGGAGGCGGTGCCGTACAGGGCCTCCTTGCGCCTGCGGCGTTCCTCGCTGCGCTCCCACGAGTCTTCGGTCTTCGCGTGCTCCCCGGACCGCTTGCTGCGCGCGAGCACCGCCACCGCCGCCAGCATGCCCAGGAGCAGTACGGCGCCCGGAAGCAGCCAGTTCAGCGATATGTCGGTCAGTCTCATCAGGGGTCCCTTGCATTGGGATAGGGCGTAACGCCCGCCATAGTGGCCCAATCCCACCGGCCCTCAGGGGGTTTCGGGGCAAGAGGCCGCCAAGGAAGCGCAAGGGAATGCCCAGGGCGGCTTTCTGCTCGAACTGCCGCTTGAGGGGCGGGAGTTGAGTTCGAATAAGACTACCCGTACGGATGGTTCCTCGGAAAGTTCCTGCGACAAGTGAGGAAGTTGTGAATCACCTGTAACCGACGGGCGGTCCCGCTCGCGGGTGATCTTAGCGGGTGTCCTGCGGTGCCCGCGCCTGAGGGTGCCTCAACTCGCCGCGGCCAGCAGCCTGGTGACCCGGTCCGCGTCGCAGGTGCGCGGGCAGGTGGCGCAGGTGTCCTCGGGGCGCACCGTGTAGAACATGCAGCAGCTGGCCCGGTCCCGGGTGGGCAGCGACTCCCCGTCGGGTCCGGTCAGTTCGCGGAAGGCCGCCGAGCCGACGTACGGCCGGGTCGCGCCCGGCAGCAGCGACTCCAGCTCCCGCCGGGCCCGTTCCTGCTCGCCGAGCAGGTGGGCGACGTACCAGAGCCCCTCCACCATCTCGTCGGTCGCCATGCCCCACAGCGCCCGCCCGCGCCGCCGCATCCGCGGCCCGAACCCGGCGAGCACCGGTTCGAGGTGCTCGGCCACCGCCGCCCGCACCCGGGCCCGCAGCTCCTCCTCGCCGCCGACCACCTCGGCGCCCGGGAGCCCGGCCGCCGGGTCGCCCGGCAGACAGGCGAAGCCGGCCGGCCACACCGCCATACGGCCGACGGACAGGCCGGGGGCCGTGCGGTCGTACGCGACGTGGGTGACGGGGAAGCGCGGCACCCGCCGGTGCAGGAACCACGGCACCGTGATCAGCAGACAGGCCGGCCAGGCGTAGCGGTGCAGGCCGAAGCTGGCGATGACGTCGGGGCGTGCCTGCTGTCCGTAGTCGCGCCGCACCTGTGCGTCGTCCCACTCCAGGAACGCCTCCAGGTCGGCCCCGCCCTGTGCGAGGGACGCGGCGGCGACCCAGCCGCCCCCGCGCGGTGCCGTCTCGCCGGCGTCCAGCTCCACGATCTCCAGGCCGGGAAAGGCCTCGGTCAGACGGGTGTAGGCGTCCGTGAGGGCCGAGCGGGATGCGGGCATGCGGGACCACCGATCCGGGATCGACTTAAAGGTAAGCCTTACCTTACCCGGCATGGGCGAGATGTGAACTGACGGTCCGTGCGCTTAAGGTGCTTGACGTACGAGTGGCAACCCGCCGTAATGACCCCAAGTACCGACACGTCCCGAGGAGGACCCGTGAGGCAGAGCGCGCAGGGCTCCGCGGGGACGGGGATGCCGGCGGCCGGTCCCGGTGTGCCGAGGGTGCCGCAGCAGCCGGGGGCGGCGGACGTCGACCGGAGGGTGCGCGGGACGGGTCACCGGGGTGTCGATGCGGGCGCGGCCCGGGGGGAGCACACGCACAGCGAGCAGCCGATGCCCGGCGCCCGCTCGCTCCAGCGGCCGTCCGTGCGCGGGCAGATCCTCGACGCGCTGCGCACCGCCCTCGCCGCGGGGGAGTTGACGCCGGGCGAGGTGTACTCGGCGCCCGCGCTCGGCGAGCGGTTCGGGGTCTCCGCGACGCCCGTGCGGGAGGCGATGCAGCAGCTCGCGCTGGAGGGCGCCGTCGAGGTCGTGCCCAACCGGGGGTTCCGGGTGGTCCGGCGGGGCGCCCGGGAACTGGCGGAGCTTGCCGAGGTGCGGGCCCTGATCGAGGTGCCGGTGCTGCTGCGGCTCGCGCGGACGGTGCCCGTCGAACGGTGGGCGGAGCTGCGGCCGCTGGCGGAGGCGACGGTCCGCGCGGCCGCCGCGGGCTGCCCGGCCGGGTACGCCGAGTCGGACCGGGCCTTCCACCGGGCGGTACTGGGGCTCGCGGGCAACGAGCAGCTCGTGCAGATCGCCGACGACCTGCACCGCCGCACCGTCACGGCCCGCACCGACCTGCTCGCGGACGCGGCCCAGCACGGCGCGCTCCTGGACGCGCTGATCACCCGGGACACGGAGACGGCCCGATCCCTGCTGAACGACCACTTCACGCCCCCGGCCCGACCGTAGCCCGACGGGACCACCACGAACCGGCGGCCCGCCCCTTGGGGGCGCTGCGATGGGCGGCTGGTCGGCCCGTTCGGGCGCTGCGGCTCGTGGCCGATCTGCCTGTGGGGGTGCTGCGGTCGGTGGCCGGCCTGTCCGTCGGGGCACTGTGACCGCGGCTCGTCTGCCTGGTGGGGGCGCTGCGACGGCGGTCGGCAGTTCCCGGTCGCCGTGATCCGTGCAGGGGCCCCGCCGACAAGGTCCCTGCACGGACCGTTCTGGGGGTCGGTCAGTCGCCGTCGCCGGAGCCGGTCGCCGTCTTGGAGAAGCCGTGGGTCCAGGCGGCCTTCGCGCCCGAGTCGCCGATGCGGTAGACGTCGACGACCGCGCCCGCCGCCACGACGACGCTCAGCACGGCGGCCGCGATCCGCACCACGGACGCGGACCGGCCGCTCGGCCGCCCGGAGTCCGCCGGGGCGCCCGTCTCCTCCGCAGGCGTACGCCGGGCCGTCCACCACACGGCGGCCGCCAGCACGAACAGACCGAGCACCCACGGCAGCAGGCCGTCGCCGAGCTCCGCGTGCCGCTCGATCAGCGCGTTGCCCTGCACGTGCTCCTCCAGCCACTCGCCGGCCTGCGTGGTCAGCGGCACGCTGGCCAGCGTCACCAGGGCCAGCAGCGGCAGCACCAGACCCATGCGGCGCGCCGCCCGCGGCCACACGGCCCCGACCACGAGTGCCAGCGCCGTCAACGGCACCAGGACGACGACGAAATGGACCAACAGGACATGTGCGGGCAGGCCGTTGACGAGGCTCATCGGGGTGCTCCTCCAAGGGGGATGGGCGCGCCAGCCTGGCACAGCAACCTCTCAGGTTGCTCTCAGTGAATGCTGAGCCCGCCCACCGGCCATGTGACCGTCGTCACAAAGTCGCCGCCGCGTCCGCTCACGCCGTCGCCGCCCCCGGCGCCGGCGGCGTCAACTGCCGTGCCAGCCACGTCGGCACCCCGCCCAGCAGCCGGAACAGCCGGCGCGCCTCCTCCCGCAGCCGGGACGCCTCCGGCTCGGCCTCCGCGTCGGCCAGCGAGGCCAGCGCGGGAGCCGTCCCGACGAGGTACCCCAACTCCTCCCGGATGCGCAGCGACTCCGCGAAGCCGTGCCGGGCCTCCGCCAACTCCCCGTCGCGCAGGGCGAGTCCGGCGAGATGGCGCCAGGTGAAGGACAGCAGCAGCGGATCGGCGTGGGCGGTGGCGCCCGCGTGCGCGCGGCGATAGGCGGCACGGGCCGCCTGCGGGGAGCGGGCCAGGTTCTCGGCGAGCAGCCCGCGCCGGAAGTCCAGCAGCGCCCGCCCCGGCGCCCCCGGCGGGATCAGCGCCGCCGCCCGGCCGAGCGCGGCCCGCGCCTCGTCGGCCCGGTCGCGCACCGAGTGCAGCGTCGCCGCGTACGCCAAGTACCCGCGTTCACAAGCGGCCGAGCCGCGCTCCTCGTCGTCGTGGGCCAGCGCCTCCGCCGTCCGCAGCGCGTCCTCGGCCTCCTCCCAGCCCTGCTCGGTGTACAGACACCGTTCGACCAGCAGCGACGCCCGCTGCAACGCGGACGAGGCGGTCGTGGGCGGCAGCAGCGCCGCGGCGTCGGCCCAGCAGGCCCGGGAGCGCAGCCGCCACACCGCGGTCTGGAGGGGATCGTCGTCTGCGGTCGTTCCGGAACCAGACATGGCGGTATGCGCCACTTGCCCTCCCCGAGCACGCCATCGAGCTTTGAGTGGTGGCCGCATTCCAGCACCAATCACCGGGCCGGGCCAAGAGGGTGGGTGAAGGATTTCACAAAGTCGTGGGACGGCGGCGGCACTCGGTGCCGCCCGCACCGGATGCCCGGCGGGCTCAGCTCATCCGCAGCGCCAGGAAGAAGTCCAGCTTGTCCTCCAGCCGGGACAGGTCCCGGCTCGTCAACTGCTCGATCCGGCCCACCCGGTAGCGCAGCGTGTTGACGTGCAGATGCAGGCGGCTCGCGCAGCGGGTCCAGGAGCCGTCGCAGTCGAGGAACGCCTCCAGGGTCGGGATCAGCTCGGCGCGGTGCCGGCGGTCGTAGTCGCGCAGCGGGTCGAGCAGCCGCGCGGTGAACGCGCGGCGCACGTCGTCCGGGACGAAGGGCAGCAGCAGCACGTGCGAGGCCAGCTCCTGGTGGCCGGCCGCGCACACCGGGCCCGGACGGGCGGCGGCCACCCGGCGGGCGTGCCGGGCCTCCTCCAGGGCGCCGCGCAGCCCCTCCGCCGAGTGCACGGCCGCGCTGACGCCGAGCGTGACCCGTCCGTCCTCGTCGAGGCCGGCCGACAGCGGCTCCCGTACGGACTCCAGGAGCACGTCGGCGAGGATGCCGGCCTCGGAGCCGTCGTGTTCGGCGGAGACGGCCGGCAGCGGCACCAGGGCGATCGCCTCGTCGCCGGAGTGCGCGACGGCGATGCGGTCGGAGGGCTCGGGCCCGGTGGCCAGCGGGTCGACCAGGATCTCCTCCAGCAGCGCCTGCGCGACCGGCCCGGCCTCGATCTCGCCGCCCTCCCAGTCGACCTGGGCGACGACCACCTGCCAGTGCGGGGCGGCCCCGAGGCCGGGCAGCAGCACCGGCGCGGCCACCCTCAGGCGCGCGGCGATCTCGGCGGGCGCCGCGCCCGACTGCACCAGCTCCAGCACCTCCTGCGCGAGCCGGCGCCGTACCGTGCGCGCCGCGTCCCGCCGGTCGCGCTCGACCGCGATCAGCTGGGTGACGCCCTGCAGCAGGTCGAGGCGCTCGGGGGGCCAGTCGCCCGCGTCCGCCTCGACGGCCAGCAGCCAGTCCGACAGGACCGTCTCGCGCACGTCCCGCGACGCCTGCGGGGAGCGGCCTCCCCCGGCAACCGCAGGGCGGTGCCCCCAGTTGCGGATGGGGAAGAGGCTGTACGTCGCCGTGCCCAGCGTCGCCCGGTGGGGCCCGCGGCGCCCGGTGCGGGCGGCGGCGAGGTGCTCGGCGGCCAGCTTGGCGCAGGTGTCGGCGGGCAGCGCGGGGCCCGCGACCTTGGGGCCGGCGATCAGGCGGCCGGTGGGGGACAGCACCCAGGCCCGCAGGTCGAGGTCGGAGCCGAGCAGGTCCAGGACGACGTCCGGGCCGCCGCCCGCGGGGCCCGAGGTCATCATCCGGCGGTGCCGGTCCACGACGGCCGCGAGATCCCCGGCGCGCTCGCCGGAGACCTGCCGGACGACGTGCTCGGTGATCGTCGCGAACGCCACCGACTCGTGCACGGCGAACAGCGGCAGCCGGTGCCGGGCGCAGGCCACGACCACGTCCTCGGGGACGTAGCCGAACTCCGCCGTACCGGACACCAGCGCGGCCACCCCGGCCTGCACCAGGATCCGGACGAACGGCTCGGAGTCGGCCGCCTCCCGGCGCCAGGCCAGACCGGTCAGCACCAGCTCGCCGCCGGAGAGGTAGCGGCTGGGGTCCTTGAGGTCGGTGGTCATCACACCGCGCACGGTGCGGTCGAGCTCGTCCTCGCCGCCGAGCAGCCGCAGGCCCAGCGCGTCGTTGTCCAGCAGTGCGCGCAGCCGCATTCTCGTCGCCGCCGTTCCTTGTCTCGAAATCTACGCTGGATGGTGGGGAAGGGGAGGGGAGCAGGCCGCGCGGGCGGGTGCGCGGGCGGCACTCGTCGCCTGCCAGGCTGTTTCCCGCGTTTCTCCGGGAAAACAGCGAGGTTACTGATGGCCTCCGTTCATACGAATCTACAAGATGACCTCCCTGGCCAGCCAACTCCTTCATGTTTTCCGTGACTGACCCCGGTGGAGTACGGCGCTGTGTACTGAGCCCATTCCCTGTGAACAGCACATGAACGAGCCGGTCCCGCCGCACCGATTCTGGCTCGATCCGTACGACCCACCAGACGCAGAAGAGAGCCGGTCATGGACTTCCTTCGCCCCGCCAGCTGGGAGGAGGCGCTCGCCGCGAAGGCGGAGCACCCCACCGCAGTACCGATCGCGGGTGGCACCGATGTGATGGTCGAGATCAACTTCGACCACCGCAGGCCCGAGTACCTGCTCGACCTGAACCGCGTCGGCGACCTGTACGAGTGGGAGGTCGGCGAGGACACCGTACGGCTCGGCGCCTCCGTCCCGTACACCCGGATCATGGAGCACCTGCGTGCCGAGCTGCCGGGCCTGGCCCTCGCCTCGCACACGGTCGCCTCCCCGCAGATCCGCAACCGCGGCGGCGTCGGCGGCAACCTCGGCACCGCCTCACCGGCCGGCGACGCCCACCCCGCGCTGCTCGCGGCGGGCGCCGAGGTCGAGGCCGAGTCGGTGCGCGGCACCCGCATGATCCCGATCGACGACTTCTACACCGGCGTCAAGCGCAACGCCCTCGCCGCCGACGAGCTCATCAAGAGTGTGCACATCAAGAAGGCCGACGGGCCGCAGCAGTACTCCAAGGTCGGCACGCGCAACGCGATGGTGATCGCCGTGTGCGCCTTCGGCCTCGCCCTGCACCCCGCGACGCGCACCGTCCGCACCGGCATCGGTTCCGCGGCGCCCACCCCGGTGCGCGCCCGGGCCGCGGAGGAGTTCCTGAACGCGGCCCTGGAGGAGGGCGGCTTCTGGGACAACGGAAAGATCGTCACCCCGTCGGTCGCCAAGCGGTTCGCGGACCTGTGCGCCGCCGCCTGCAACCCGATCGACGACGTCCGGGGCACGGCGAGCTACCGCCGCCACGCGGTCGCCGTCATGGCCCGCCGCACGCTGACGTGGACCTGGGAGTCGTACCGCGGCACCGCCGCCCGTACGGAGGGAGTCGCCTGATGCGCGTCAACTTCACTGTCAACGGACGTCCGCAGGAAGCCGACGACGTGTGGGAGGGCGAGTCGCTGCTGTACGTGCTGCGCGAGCGTCTCGGCCTGCCGGGTTCGAAGAACGCCTGCGAGCAGGGGGAGTGCGGCTCCTGCACGGTCCGCCTGGACGGCGTGCCGGTGTGCTCGTGCCTGGTCGCGGCCGGGCAGGTGGAGGGCCGGGACGTGGTGACCGTCGAGGGGCTCGCGGAGTACGCCAGGCAGCGCGCCTGCGGCGAGGGCTGCGGCACGTCGGTCGACGAGGCCCGGCGCTGGGCCGCAAAGGGCACCGACTCGCAGACCGGTGAGGGCAGCGAACTGGCCCCGATCCAGCAGGCGTTCATCGACGCCGGCGCCGTCCAGTGCGGTTTCTGCACGCCGGGTCTGCTGGTGGCGGCCGACGAGATGCTGGAGCGCAACCCCACCCCGAGCGACGCCGACATCCGCGAGGCCCTGTCGGGCAACCTGTGCCGCTGCACGGGCTACGAGAAGATCATGGACGCGGTCCGCCTCGCGGCCGCCCGGCAGTCCGAGGGGGTCTGAGCATGCCGGCCAACGGTGTTCCCACCAAGATCACGCAGGGTGCGCAGACCAAGGGCGGCATCGGCGAGTCGACGCTGCGCCCCGACGGCACCCTCAAGGTCACCGGCGAGTTCGCGTACTCGTCCGACATGTGGCACGAGGACATGCTCTGGGGGCAGATCCTGCGCTCGACGGTCGCCCACGCGGAGATCGTCTCCATCGACACCGGCGAGGCCCTCGCGACGCCGGGCGTGTACGCCGTCATGACGTACGACGACCTGCCGACCGACGTGAGGAACTACGGCCTGGAGATCCAGGACACCCCGGTCCTCGCGCACGGCAAGGTACGCCACCACGGCGAGCCGGTCGCCATCGTCGCCGCCGACCACCCGGAGACGGCCCGGCGGGCCGCCGCCAAGATCAAGGTCGAGTACCGCGAGCTGCCCGTCATCACCGACGAGGCCTCCGCGACCGCCCCCGACGCGATCCTCGTCCACGAGAACCGCACCGACCACCACATCGGTCACGTCCCGCACCCCAACATCGTCCACCGCCAGCCGATCGTCCGCGGCGACGTGACCGAGGCCGCGAAGAAGGCCGACGTCGTCGTCCGGGGCGAGTACTACTTCGGCATGCAGGACCAGGCCTTCCTGGGCCCCGAGTCCGGTCTCGCCGTGCCGGAGGAGGACGGCGGCGTCCACCTCTACATCGCCACCCAGTGGCTCCACTCCGACCTGCGCCAGATCGCGCCCGTCCTCGGCCTGCCGGAGGAGAAGGTGCGCATGACACTGGCCGGCGTCGGCGGGGCGTTCGGCGGCCGCGAGGACCTGTCGATGCAGATCCACGCCTGTCTGCTCGCGCTGCGCACGGGCAAGCCCGTCAAGATCGTCTACAACCGCTTCGAGTCCTTCTTCGGCCACGTCCACCGCCACCCGGCCCGGCTGTACTACGAGCACGGGGCCACCCGCGAGGGCAAGCTGACGCACGTCAAGTGCCGGATCGTCCTCGACGGCGGCGCGTACGCCTCCGCCTCCCCGGCGGTCGTCGGCAACGCCTCCTCGCTCGGCATCGGCCCCTACAAGGTCGACGACGTCGAGATCGAGGCCGTCGCCCTCTACACCAACAACCCGCCCTGCGGCGCGATGCGCGGCTTCGGCGCGGTCCAGGCGTGCTTCGCCTACGAGGCGCAGATGGACAAGGTGGCCGAGCGACTGGGCCTGGACCCGGTGGAGTTCCGGCAGCTCAACGCCATGGAACAGGGCACGCTCATGCCGACCGGCCAGCCCGTCGACTCGCCCGCCCCCGTCGCCGAACTCCTGCGCCGCGTCAAGGCGATGCCGATGCCGCCGGAGCGCCAGTGGGAGTCCAGCGAGGGCGCGGACGTACGGCAGCTGCCGGGCGGCCTGTCCAACACCACCCACGGCGAAGGCGTCGTGCGGGGCGTTGGCTACGCGGTCGGCATCAAGAACGTCGGCTTCTCCGAGGGCTTCGACGACTACTCCACCGCCAAGGTGCGCATGGAGGTCGTCGGCGGCGAACCCGTCGCCACCGTGCACACCGCGATGGCCGAGGTCGGACAGGGCGGGGTCACCGTCCACGCGCAGATCGCCCGCACCGAGCTGGGCGTGGCGCAGGTGACCATCCACCCCGCCGACACGCAGGTGGGCTCGGCCGGTTCGACGTCCGCCTCCCGGCAGACGTACGTCACCGGCGGCGCCGTGAAGAACGCCTGCGAGCTGGTGCGCGAGCGGGTGCTGGAGATCGGCCGCCGCAAGTTCGGCACCTACCACCCGGCCTGGGCGACGGCGGAGCTGCTGCTGGAGGGCGGCAAGGTCGTCACCGACGGCGGCGAGGTCCTCGCCGACCTGGCGGACGTGCTGGAGGACGAGGTCGTCGAGATCGAGGAGGAGTGGCGGCACCGGCCGACCGAGCCCTTCGACCTGCGCACCGGCCAGGGCAACGGCCACGTCCAGTACTCCTTCGCCGCGCACCGCGCCGTCGTCGAGGTCGACACCGAGCTCGGCCTGGTCAAGGTGATCGAGCTGGCCTGCGCCCAGGACGTCGGCAAGGCCCTCAACCCGCTGTCCGTCGTCGGCCAGATCCAGGGCGGCACCACCCAGGGTCTCGGTGTCGCGGTGATGGAGGAGATCATCGTCGACCCGAAGACGGCGAAGGTCCGGAACCCCTCCTTCACGGACTACCTGATCCCCACCATCCTCGACACGCCGACCATCCCCGTCGACGTGCTCGAACTCGCCGACGACCACGCCCCGTACGGGCTGCGCGGCATCGGCGAGGCTCCCACCCTGTCGTCCACCCCGGCCGTCCTCGCGGCGATCCGGAACGCGACCGGTCTGGAGCTGAACCGGACGCCCGTACGGCCCGAACACCTCACGGGCACGGGACCCTCCGGGAGCTGAACCGGCGATGTCTCCTGGGGGACCCGGTCCCCCAGGACCCCCCTTGTTCGTCTCGGGCCGTCCCCCGGGTCGTGCACCTCCCCAAATCCCGCAACCCGCCGACGGCGGACCGCGGGTGCCCCTTTGAACCTTGGGAGCAGGCCCACATGACCCAGCAGTCACTGGAGCCACAGACCGTCTCGGACGACGCGGGAGAAGGCACCCGCGTCCCCGCCGGACGGTCCTGGCTCGACCGGTACTTCCACATATCCCGGCGAGGATCCACCGTCGCCCGAGAGGTCCGCGGCGGCGTCACCACCTTCATGGCGATGGCGTACATCCTCCTGCTCAACCCCCTGATCCTGTCCGGCAAGGACGCCGCCGGCGACACCCTCGGCCGGCAGGCCCTGATCACCGCGACCGCGTTCGCCGCCGCCTTCACCACGCTGCTGATGGGCTTCGTCGGCAAGGTGCCGCTCGCGCTGGCCGCCGGCCTGTCCGTCTCCGGCGTGCTGTCCTCGCAGGTCGCCCCGCAGATGACCTGGCCGCAGGCGATGGGCATGTGCGTGATGTACGGCGTGGTCATCATGCTGCTGGTCGTCACCGGCCTGCGCGAGATGATCATGAACGCGATCCCGCTGGCGCTCAAGCACGGCATCACCATGGGCATCGGCCTGTTCATCGCCCTCATCGGCTTCTACAAGTCCGGCTTCGTGCACCAGGGCAGGGCCACCCCGGTCACCCTGGGCCCCGCGGGCGAACTCACGGGCTGGCCGGTGCTGTTGTTCGCCGGCACCCTGCTGCTGATCTTCATGCTCCAGGCCCGCAACGTTCCCGGCGCGATCCTCATCGGCATCGTCGGCGGCACCGTCGTCGCCGCCGTCCTCAACGCCGCCGGGGTCGTCGACCCGAAGCAGTGGGCGGGCGGCGCCCCCGAACTGCACGGCAGCGCCGTCTCGACGCCCGACTTCTCGCTCTTCGGGCACGTCGAGTTCGGCGGCTGGGGCGAGGTCGGCGCGATGACCGTCGGCATGATCGTCTTCACCCTGGTGCTCGCCGGGTTCTTCGACGCGATGGCCACCATCATCGGCGTCGGCACCGAGGCGGGACTCGCCGACGACAAGGGCCGGATGCCGGGGCTGTCCAAGGCGCTGTTCATCGACGGCGCGGGCGGCGCGATCGGCGGCGTGGCCGGCGGCAGCGGCCAGACCGTCTTCATCGAGTCGGCGACCGGCGTCGGCGAGGGCGCCCGTACCGGACTCGCCTCCGTGGTCACCGGCCTGTTCTTCACAGCCTGCCTGTTCTTCACCCCGCTCACCGCCATCGTGCCGCAGGAAGTCGCCTCCGCCGCCCTGGTGGTGATCGGCGCGATGATGCTGATGAACGCCCGCCACGTGGACTGGGCCGACCGCGCCACCGCGATCCCGGTCTTCCTGACCGTGGTCCTGATGCCGTTCACGTACACCATCACCACGGGCGTCGCCGCCGGCGTCGTCTCCTACGTCGCCATCAAGACCGCCCAGGGCAGGGCGCGGGAGATCGGGGCCTTCATGTGGGGCCTGACGGCGGTCTTCCTGGTGTACTTCGCCCTCCACCCGATCGAGAGCTGGCTGGGCGTGCACTAGCCGCTCGTCAAGAAGCCCTCCCCACCACCCCGTTCAAGGAGACCGACAGATGCTGGACATCGCCGAGGAACTCAACCGGTGGGTCGAGCAGGGCCGCGACTTCGCCGTGGCCACCGTGGTGGCCGTCGGCGGCAGCGCCCCGCGCCAGCCGGGCGCCGCCCTCGCGGTGGACGCCGACGGCACGGCGATCGGCTCGGTCTCCGGCGGCTGTGTGGAGGGCGCCGTGTACGCGCTGTGCGAGCAGGCGCTGCGGGACGGCGAGAGCGTCCTGGAGCGCTTCGGCTACAGCGACGAGGACGCCTTCGCCGTCGGCCTGACCTGCGGCGGCGTCATCGACATCCTCGTCACGCCGGTACGGGCCGGCGACCCGGCCCGCCCGGTGCTCGCCGTCGCGCTGGCCGCCGCCGCCCGCGGGGAGGCGGCGGCGGTGGCGCGGATCGTGACCGGGCCGCCAGAAGTGCTGGGCCGGGCGCTGCTGGTACGGCCCGACGGCTCCCGCGACGGCGGCTTCGGCGCCCACCCCGAACTGGACCGCACGGTCGCCGGCGAGGCGGGCGCCTTCCTGGACGCGGGCCGCACCGGCACCCTGGAGATCGGAGAGCAGGGCTCTCGCTGCGGAGCGCCGCTCACCGTGCTCGTGGAGTCCTCCGTCCCCCCGCCCCGCATGATCGTCTTCGGCGCGATCGACTTCGCCTCGGCGCTGGTGCGCATCGGCAAGTTCCTCGGCTACCACGTCACCGTGTGCGACGCGCGCCCCGTCTTCGCGACCCGGGCCCGCTTCCCGGAGGCGGACGAGATCGTCGTCGAGTGGCCCCACCGGTACCTGGAGCGGACTGCCGTGGACGACCGCAGCGTCCTGTGCGTCCTCACCCACGACGCCAAGTTCGACGTACCGCTCCTGACGGCGGCGCTGCGGCTGCCGGTGGCGTACGTCGGCGCCATGGGCTCGCGCCGGACCCACCTGGAGCGCAACGAGCGGCTGCGCGAGGCCGGCGTGACCGAGAGGGAGCTGGCCCGGCTCAGGTCGCCGATCGGCCTCGACCTCGGCGCCCGCACCCCCGAGGAGACGGCCCTGTCGATCGCCTCCGAGATCGTCGCCCGCCGGCGTGGCGGCAGCGGGGTCCCGCTGACCGGGGCGCACACCCCGATCCACCACGACGCGGGCGCGGTGCCGGCGCGGCGGATCGGGTCGGTGGCCTGAAGGCCCGCTGAAAGCGCGGTGAGGCCGGCGTGAAACCGGGCGGGCGCAGTCTTCCTGTCACAAGGAAGGGCACGAGAGCCCGCACCGGGGCCACCACACAGCCAAGGAGCACACCATGTCCCTCGACCTCACCGACCAGGACAAGGCCACCCTGCGGACCGCCGCCTACGGCGCCGTCGCGCTCATGTCCGCCGCCGGCGCCGCCGGCTCGCCGCACCGCATCGCCACCAACGGCAGCATCGCTCTGGCCTCCGCGACCGGCCCGGTCGGCTACGTACTGGCAGAGAAGTCCAAGGTCGACGGCCTGAACGGCAAGTCCGTGGCCGAACTCGCCGACCGGGTGCTGCCGGCCCTGACGGAGGCGATGGGCCTGCTGAAGAAGCAGGACCCGGCGGAGGCCGACAACTTCCGCGGCACCGTCCTCGTCGCCGTCGAGGCGGCCGCCGGCGCCGAGAAGAAGGGCCCCGGCCCCGCCCTGACGGAGATGACCCGCAAGATCACCGCGGCCCTCGACGCCGGCTGACACGGTGGCCGCCGACGACCTCCCGGGCCCGCGGCCGGGAGCGAGGCGGCACCACCGCACCACCGCTCCCGCCTCCCGCCCGTCACGCCCGCCGCAGCAGCCGGTTCAGCGCCCTGCCGAAGACGTACCGGGCGAACGGGGTGAGGAGGGGATCGAAGACGGAGGGCAGCAGGCGCACGTCCAGCTGTTCGCGCCAGACCACGCGGCTGCGGCCGCCCGGGCCCGGGCGGACCTCCAGTTCGGCCCATCCGGTCACCACCCGGCCCCGCTTCTCCAGCCGGCACAGGCCCGCCCCGTCGTCCGTCGGCGGCCGCCACACCGTGACCTCCATCGGGTCGTCGAAGGAGAGCGGGCCGACGCCGGAGCGTGCCACGAACACCGTGCCCACCCCGGTCGGCGGCGGCGTCCGCACGACGACGCGGGTCAGCGGCACCACCTCGCCGTGGCGGGGCCACTCGGTCAGGCGGCGCCAGGCCTCCGCGAGGGGCAGGGGCGCCGTACGTTCCAGCAGGAAGGTGACCACGAGACGATCGTAGGGAATCAAGGCTGCTCAGAGGGGCGGCGACCACAGGATGGACGGCCGTGCCCAAGCCGCCGCGGACGGCCCCGGTGGTTACCGCCGGCCCCCGGGGTTACTCGCGCGAAGACGCAAGTGAAGGCGAGAGCAAGGAGAGCCCCGTGAGCGGATACCCGTGGCACCGCGCCCTGGTCACCGGTGGCGCCGGGTTCGTCGGATCCCATCTGTGCGGCCGGCTCGTCGACGCCGGCTGCGACGTCGTCTGCCTGGACAACCTGTCCACCGGCTCCCGGGCCAACGTGGCCGACCTCGAACGGCACCGCGGCTTCCACTTCGTCCGCGCCGACGCCACCGACCCGGTGGCCCTGCGCGCCCTGCCCGGCCGTTTCGACCTGGTCCTGCACTTCGCCTGCCCCGCCTCGCCCGCCGACTACCTCCGGCTGCCGCTGCAGACCCTGGAGGTCGGCAGCACCGGCACCCGCAACGCGCTGGAGCGGGCCCTCGCGGACGGCGCCCGCCTGGTCCTCGCCTCCACCTCCGAGGTCTACGGCGACCCGCTGGAGCACCCGCAGCACGAGGGCTACTGGGGCAACGTCAACCCGATCGGGCCGCGCAGCGTCTACGACGAGTCCAAACGCTTCGCCGAGGCCCTGGTCAGCGCCCACCGCAGGGTGCACGGCACCGACACCGCGATCGTCCGCATCTTCAACACCTACGGCCCCCGGATGCGCACCGGCGACGGCCGCGCCGTCCCCGCCTTCGTCTCCCAGGCCCTGGACGGCGCCCCGCTCACGGTCGCCGGCGACGGCAGCCAGACCCGCTCCCTGTGCTACGTCGACGACACGGTCGACGGCATCCTCGCCCTGGCCGCCTCCGGAGAGGCCGGACCCGTCAACATCGGCGGCGGCGAGGAGATCACCATGCTGGAGCTGGCCCGCCGGATCGTCGAGCTCACCGGCTCCGCCTCCCGCATCCGCTTCGTCGAACGCCCCGTCGACGACCCCGGCCGCCGCCGCCCCGACACCCGGCTGGCCCGCGAGCTGCTGGGCTGGGAGCCGAAGGTCGGCTGGAGCGAGGGGCTGGAACGCACGATTGGCTGGTTCTCGCGGGCGATCGCCGCCTGAACCGGCGACGGAGCGTTGCCCTCCGCCGTACATAGAGTGGAAAGTCAGTCCAATTCCGGGCGAGTTGGCTCCAAGTGTTTGAGACAACTGCACCGCGGCACCCGAGAACCCCACGCCACCCGGACCCGTGACGGAGCACCCCCCATGCGCATCCTCGGCATCAACGCCCTGTTCCACGACCCGGCGGCAGCCCTCGTCATCGACGGCCGGACGGTCGCCGCGGCCGAGGAGGAACGCTTCAGCCGCCGCAAGCACGGCAAGCGCCCGCTCCCGTTCTCCGCGTGGGAGCTGCCCGAGCTGTCCGCCCGCTGGTGCCTGGAGCAGGGCGGGGTGCGGCCCGAGGAACTCGACGCCGTCGCCTACTCCTTCGACCCGCAGCTCGCCCGGCCGGCCCGGGACATGGGCCTGGACGACCCGTGGGACCCGCTGCGCCAGGAGTACGCCCGCCGCGCCCCCGCCTTCCTCGCCGAGGCGCTGCCGGGCCTCGACCCCGACCGGGTCGTCTTCGTCCCGCACCACGTCGCGCACGCCGCCTCCGCCGGCCCCGCCTCCCCGCACCCGGACAACGACGTGCTGGTCCTCGACGGCCGCGGCGAATGCGCCTCCCACCTGGCCGGACGCTACCGCGACGGCAAGCTCGACACCCTCGCCACCCAGGCCCTGCCGCACTCCCTCGGCCTGATCTACGAGGAGCTCACCGCCCACCTCGGCTTCCTGCGCAGCAGCGACGAGTACAAGGTGATGGCCCTCGCCTCCTACGGCACCCCCCGCTTCCTGCCCGAACTGAGGCAGTACGTCCACGCCACCGGCCACGGCGGCTTCCGCGCCCACGGCGTCGACTGGAGCTCCCTCGCCCCGCCCCGCGCCAAGGACGAGCCCTGGACCCGCGACCACGCCGACCTCGCCGCCAGCACGCAGGCGGTGCTGGAGGAGGTCCTGCTGGAGCTCGTGCACTGGCTGCACGGCGAGGCCGGCGGCCAGGCGCTCACCATGGCCGGCGGCGTCGCCCTGAACTGCGTCGCCAACTCGAAGATCGCGGCGAAGGGCCCCTACCGCGACGTGTGGGTCCAGCCCGCCGCCGGTGACGCCGGAACCGCCCTCGGCGCAGCCCTCCACCTCGCCGCGAACGAGGGCGTCCCGCAGCCCATGCCCGGCCCCGACCTCGGCCGCGGCTGGAGCGACGAGGAACTGCGCGCCTGGCTCGACACGGCCGCCGTACCGTACGAGCGGCCCGACGACATCGCCGAGACGGTCGCCGGGGAACTCGCCCGTGACGGCGTCGTCGCCTGGTTCCAGGGCCGCAGCGAGTACGGGCCGCGCGCCCTCGGCCACCGCTCCCTGCTCGCCCACCCCGGCCGCGCCGAGAACCTGGAGCGCCTCAACCACGTCAAGGGCCGCGAGGAGTTCCGCCCGGTCGCCCCCATGGTCCTCGCCGAGCGCGCCCACGAACTGTTCACCGGCCCGCTGCCCAGCCCGTACATGCTCTTCGTCCACGACGTGGCCGCCGAATGGCGCGAGCGCATCCCCGCCGTCGTGCACGTCGACGGCACCGCCCGCATCCAGACCGTCGACGAGCGCGACGAACCCCTCGTCGCCCGGATGCTGGCCGCCTTCGAACGCCGAACCGGACTTCCCGTCGTCGTCAACACCAGCCTCAACACCGCCGGCCGGCCCATGGTCGACGACCCCCGCGACGCCCTGGAGTGCTTCGGCTCGGCCCCCGTCGACCTGCTGGCCATCGGACCGTTCGCGGTGCGCCGGGGGAGGGCCTTCGCGTGAACGCCTACACCGTCGTGATCCCCACCCTCGTCCGGGACACCCTCGCCGACTGCCTGGCCGCCCTCGCCGCCGCGAACGGCCCGCAGCCTGCCGGGATCGTCCTGGTCGACGACCGGCCCGAGGCCACCTCCGAGCCGCTCGAACACCCGCTGGGCGTCCTCGGCGACCTGCGGAGCCGGACGACCGTGCTGCGCTCCCGGGGCCGGGGACCCGCCGCCGCCCGCAACACCGGACTGCGCGCGGTCACCACGCCCTGGGTCGCCTTCCTCGACGACGACGTCCAGGTCGGCCCGCACTGGCGCGAGCAGCTCGTCCAGGACCTCGCCGACGCCTCCCCGGACACCGGCGGCATCCAGGGCGTCATCGCCGTGCCGCTGCCCGGCGAGCGGCGCCCCACGGACTGGGAGCGGGGCACCGCCGGGCTCGCCCGGGCCCGCTGGATCACCGCCGACATGGCCTACCGCACCGACGTCCTCAAGCAGGTCGGCGGCTTCGACGAACGCTTCCCTCGGGCCTTCCGCGAGGACGCCGACCTCGCGCTGCGCGTCCTGGACGCCGGCTGGCGCATCCGGCAGGGCCGCCGCACCACCCGCCACCCCGTCCGCCCCGCCTCCCGCTGGGCCTCGCTGCGCGCCCAGCGCGGCAACGCCGACGACGCGCTGATGCGGCGCCTGCACGGTCCCGACTGGTGGGAGAAGGCGTTCGCCCCGCGCGGCCGGCTGCACGGCCACCTCGCGACCACCGCCTGCGGCCTCACCGCGCTCGCCCTCGCCGCCGCCCGCCGGCCCCGCGCCGCCGCGGCCCTCGCCTGCGGATGGGCGCTGGGCACCGGCGAGTTCGCCTGGGCGCGCATCGCGCCGGGGCCGCGCACCCGCGACGAGGTCACCACCATGCTCCTCACCAGCGCGCTCATCCCGCCCGCCGCGACCTGGTACCGGCTCGCCGGCGCCTGGCGGCACCGCCACGCCCCCGCCTGGCAGGAGGTGATGTCATGACCCGCGTCCGCGCCGTGCTGTTCGACCGCGACGGCACCCTCGTCCACGACGTCCCCTACAACGGCGACCCCGACCGGGTGCGCCCGGTCGACGGCGCCCGCGAGGCCGTCGCCCTGCTGCGCGCCCACGGCGTGCGCACCGGCATCGTCACCAACCAGTCCGGCATCGCGCGCGGCCTGCTCACCGACACCGACGTGCGGCGTGTCAACCAGCGCGTCGACGAACTCCTCGGCCCCTTCGACGTGTTCGCCGTCTGCCCGCACGGCCCCGACGACGGCTGCCGGTGCCGCAAACCCGAACCCGGGCTGGTGCTGTGGGCCGCCGGACGCCTGTGCGCGCCGCCCGACCGGTGCGTGGTCGTCGGCGACATCGGCGCGGACGTCGAGGCCGCCCGCCGGGCCGGCGCCCACGGCGTCCTCGTACCGAACCAGCAGACCAGGCCGGAGGAGACGGCCCGGGCCGAGCACGTGGCCCCGGACGTGCTGACGGCGGTGCGCGCCCTGCTGACGGGACCGCCCCGGGGCCGGGTCCTGGCCGACGAGCGGCCGATCGAGACGGCCTACGCCACCGGCGGCGCAGCGCCGGCCCGGGAAACCGACGGCCCCGACGCCGCCGATCCGGCCCGGGACACCCGCGGGAGGTCGCGATGAAGGCCGTCGTCACCCGGCTCGACAGCTTCGGCGACGTCCTGCTCGCCGGACCCGCCATCCGTGCCGTCGCCGCCCGCGCCGACAGCGTCACCCTGCTGTGCGGCCCGCGCGGCGCCCCCGCCGCCCGGCTGCTGCCCGGCGTCGACGACATCCTCGTGTGGGACGCCCCCTGGGTCGGCCTGGAGCCCCCGCCGCTGGGCCGCGGCGAGTTCGAACAGCTCGTCGACACCCTCCACGCCGACACCGGACTGATCCTCACCTCCTTCCACCAGTCCCCGCTGCCCACCGCCCTGCTGCTGCGCCTGGCCGGCGTCACGCACCTCGCCGCGGACTGCGAGGACTACCCCGGCTCCCTCCTCGACGTACGCCACCAGCGCGCCCCGCACGCCCACGAGGTGGAGGCCGCGCTGGACCTCGCCGCGGCGGCCGGCTTCCCGTGCCCCGACGACGGCCGCCCGCGCATCCACCCACCGCCCCGCACGACCGCGCTCACCGGCCCCGGACCCTACGTCGTCCTGCACCCCGGAGCCGCGGTCCCGGCCCGCACCTGGAGCCCCGCCCGCGCCGCCGAGGCCGTGAGCGAACTGGCCGAGGCGGGGCACCGGGTCGTGGTCACCGGCGGCAGCGGCGAACGCGAACTGACCGCGTACGTCGCCGGCGAGCACGCCCTCGACCTGGCCGGACGCACCGACGCCGCCGAACTCGCCGGCGTGCTCGCCGGCGCCGACGCCGTCGTCACCGGCAACACCGGCCCCGCCCACCTCGCCGCGGCCGTCGGCACCCCCGTCGTCTCCCTGTTCGCGCCGGTCGTCCCGGCCGAGCGCTGGCGGCCGTACGGCGTCCCGTACGTGCTGCTCGGCGACCAGCAGGCGCCCTGCGCCGGCAGCCGGGCCCGCCAGTGCCCCGTCCCCGGCCACCCGTGCCTGGACACCGTCACCGCGCACGACGTGGTCGCCGCCGTCGACAAACTCCTGGGGGAGACATGAGGATCCTGCTCTGGCACGTGCACGGGTCGTGGACCACCGCCTTCGTACAGGGCCCGCACACCTACGTCGTCCCCGTCACGCCCGACCGCGGACCCGACGGCCGCGGCCGCGCCCAGACGTTCGACTGGCCCGAGTCGGTCGTCGAGGTCCCCCTGGAGCGGCTGCGGGACGAGGACATCGACGTCGTCGTCCTGCAGCGCCCGCACGAACTCGCCCTCGTCGACGCCTGCCTGGGCCGCCGCCCGCCACTGGTGTACGTCGAGCACAACGCCCCGCACGGCGACGTGCCCGACACCCGTCACCACGTCGCCGACCGGCCCGACATCACCCTCGTCCACGTCACGCACTTCAACCACCTGATGTGGGACGCCGGCACCACCCCGGCCACCGTCATCGAGCACGGCGTCGTCGACCCCGGCCCGCGCTGGACCGGCGAACTGGACCGGGCCGCCGTCGTCGTCAACGAACCCGTACGGCGCGGCCGCACCACCGGAACCGACCTGCTGCCCGTCTTCGCCCAGGCCGCCCCCCTGGACGTCTTCGGCATGGCCACCGACCGGCTGCGCGTGCCGAACACCCGCACCTTCGACCTGGCCCAGCGCGACCTGCACGCGGCGATGGCGCGCCGGCGCGTCTACATCCACCCCGTCCGCTGGACCTCCCTCGGCCTGTCCCTCATCGAGGCGATGCACCTCGGCATGCCCGTCGTCGCGCTCGCCACCACCGAGGTCACCGAGGCCGTGCCCGAGGGCGCCGGAGTCGTCTCCAACCGGATCGACGTACTCACCGACGCCGTACGGGACTTCGTCGCCGACCCGCTGCACGCCCGCGCGGTCGGCGAAGGCGCACGCGCGGCGGCCCTCGCCCGCTACGGACTGTCCCGCTTCCTGGACGACTGGGAGCGGCTGCTGAAGGAGGTGACCCGATGAGGATCGCCATGGTGTCCGAGCACGCGAGCCCGCTCGCCGCGCTCGGCGGCCCCGACGCCGGTGGCCAGAACGTCTATGTCGCCCGCCTCACCGAGGAGTTGGCGCGACGCGGACACGACGTCACCGTCTACACCCGCCGCGACGCGGCCGACCTGCCCGACCGGGTGGCGCTGCCCGGCGGCGCCGTCGTCGAGCACGTGCCGGCCGGCCCGGCCGAGCCCGTCCCCAAGGACGAGCTCTTCCCCTACATGCCGGGCTTCGGCGCCCATCTCGCCCGCGCCTGGGACCGCGAGCGGCCCGACGTGGTGCACGCCCACTTCTGGATGTCCGGCATGGCCGCCCAGATCGGCGCGCACCCGCACGGCGTCCCCGTCGTGCAGACCTTCCACGCCCTCGGCACCGTCAAGCGCCGCCACCAGGGCCGCCGGGACACCAGCCCCCACGAACGCATCGGCACCGAGCGGCAGATCGGCCGCACCTGCGCCCGGGTCCTGGCCACCTGCACCGACGAGGTCCACGAACTGGCCGAACTGGGCGTGCCGCCCCGCCGGGTCGCCGTCGTCCCGTGCGGCGTGGACACCGCCCACTTCCACCCCCAGGGCCCCGTCGACGACCGCCCGCGCCTGCGGCCGCACCGGCTGCTGGCCTGCGGCCGGCTCGTCCCGCGCAAGGGCTACGACCGCGCGATCCGCGCCCTGACCCGGCTCCCCGACGCCGAACTCCTCGTCGCAGGCGGCCCCGAACCCGGCCTGCTGGACACCGACCCCGAGGCGGAACGCCTGCTGAAGCTCGCCGAACGGGCCGGGCTCGGCGAGCGGGTACGGCTGCTCGGCGCCGTCGACCCGGACCGGATGCCCGCGCTGATCCGCAGCGCCGACCTGGTGCTGTGCACGCCGGCCTACGAACCGTTCGGCATCGTGCCGCTGGAGGCCATGGCGTGCGGGGTGCCGGTCGTCGCCACCGACGTCGGCGGACACCGCGACACCGTCGCCGACGGGCACACCGGGCGCCTGGTGACGCCGGGCGACCCGTGGGCGATCGCCGACGCGGTGGGCGCGCTCCTCGCCGACGACGGACTGCGCCGCCGCTACGGCCGCGCCGGCCGGGAGCGGGTCCTCGCGCGCTACACCTGGCAGCGCGTCGCGGACGGCTGTGAACAGGTCTACCAGCGGGTCCTCGCCGGGCACCGGCTGACCGAGGAGGTGGCGTGATGACCGTGCACCCGCCCGCGATCGGGCACTGCGACGAACTCCTGGACGCCCTCGGCGCGTTCCGGGGCTCCGCCCACGTCACCGAGCGGTGGGGGCGACGGCTGGCCGCCGTGCTGGGCGGCGGCGGACGGCTGCTGGCCGCCGGCAACGGGGGCAGCGCCGCCCAGGCCCAGCACCTCACCGCCGAACTCGTCGGCCGCTACCGGGACGACCGGCCGCCGTTCTCCGCGATCGCTCTGCACGCCGACACCTCCAGCACCACCGCCATCGCCAACGACTACGGCGTGGACGAGGTGTTCGCCCGCCAGGTCCGCGCGCACGGCCGCCGCGGCGACGTCCTGATGCTGCTGTCCACCAGCGGCGCCAGCGCCAACCTCCTCTCGGCCGCCTCCGCCGCCCACGCCTCGGGCATGGCGGTCTGGTCCCTGACCGGACCGGCCCCCAACCCGCTCACCGCGGGCAGCGACGAGGCCCTGTGCGTCGAGGCGACCTCGGCCGCGACCGTGCAGGAACTCCACCTGGTGGCGGTGCACATGATCTGCGCGGCCTTCGACGCGGAGGTGGAAAGCGGTCTGGCGGTCGAAAGGGGGATGCCGTGACCCGGAAGGCCCCGTTGCTCGTCGTCGGTGACGCGCTGCTCGACCGCGACCTGGCCGGGCACGCCGACCGGCTCGCGCCCGACGCGCCCGTGCCCGTCGTCGCCGACTGCGCCGAGCGGCTGCGGCCGGGGGGCGCCGCCCTCGCCGCGTACCTCGCCGCCCGCGACGGCCGCGAGGTCACGCTGGTCACCGGGCTCGGCGAGGACCCGGCGAGCCGTGCCCTGCGCCGGCTGCTCGAACCGTGGGTCACGCTGATCCCGCTCCCGCTGACCGGCCCGCTGCCGGAGAAGACGCGCGTGCTCGCCCAGGGCCGTCCGGTGGTCCGGCTCGACCAGGGCAGCGGACGCGTACGGGAGGCCACGGACGCCGCCCGCGACGCCGTCCGCTCGGCCGCCGCCGTCCTCGTCTCCGACTACGGCCGCGGCGCCGCCGACGCCCTGCGCGACGCCCTGTCCCGGCGCCCGCCGCTGGTCTGGGACCCGCACCCGCGCGGCGGCCCGCCGGTGCCGGGGGCACGCCTGGTGACCCCGGCGGAGAAGGAGGCGTACGGCGTGCTGAACGAGGGCCGGCCCGCGGGGCAGGGCGCGCTGCGCGCCACGTCCCGCGCCGCCGCGGCTCTCGTGGGGCGGTGGCGGGCCGCCGCCGTGTCGGTCACCCTCGGCGCGCGCGGCGCGCTGCTGTCCTACGGCGAACACCCGCTGCTCGTCCCCGCCCCCGCCGTGCACGGCGCGGACGCCTGCGGCGCGGGCGACCGGTTCGCCGCGACCGCCGCCGGCCTCCTCGCGGACGGCCTCCTCACCGAAGAGGCCGTCGAGGGCGCGGTCGCCGCGGCGACGGGCTTCGTCGGCGCGGGCGGAGCGGCGTCCCTCACGGTGACGCCCCCTCAGACCGAGGACGCGGACGCCCCGGACGACACGGACCATGTGGACGACCCGAACGAAGCGCCCGGCCCGGAAACCGCCCCCGAAACGGCAAACGCCCACTCGGCTCGCGCGAGGAATGGGCAGGTCGAGCGGGGTGCGGCGCGTGAAGGGTCGGATGCGGGCTCGGCTCGTGGCGGGGCTGCGGCTCGGGCGGGGGATGGGCAGGTCGAGCGGGGTGCGGTGCGTGAAGGGTCGGAGGCTGGCTCGGCTCGTGGCGGGGCTGCGGCTCGGGCGGGGGATGGGCAGGTCGAGCGGGGTGCGGCGCGTGAAGGGTCGGAGGCCGGCTCGGCTCGCGGCGGGGCTGCGGCTCGCGCGGGGGATGGGCAGGTTGAGCGGGGTTCGGCAGCGCGTGGGCGGTCGGATGCGGGCTCGACTCGTGAGGGGGCCGCGGCCGGTCAGAGCGGCGTACCGGACGGCGGGGACGCCGAGCGTGGATGGTTCGCGCCCGGGGGAGCCCGCGGGCGGGCCCGTGCCGGAGAGGCGCACGCCGGTGCCGACGGTGCGCACGAAGGGGCGGCCGGCGGTGACGTCCGTGGGCTGCCCGGTGCCGATCCCGCCGCTGCCGGTGAGCCCTTCGCGCTCGCTGCCCGGATCCGCGCCGCGCGCGGCACCGTGGTCGCCGCCGGGGGCTGCTTCGACCTCCTGCACGCCGGACACGTCGGACTCCTCCAGGCCGCGCGGCGGCTCGGGGACTGCCTGATCGTGTGCGTGAACTCCGACGCGTCGGTGCGGCGCCGCAAGGGCCCCGGCCGCCCCGTGAGCCCGCTCGCCGACCGGATCCGGGTCCTGCGTGCCCTCGGCTGTGTCGACGCCGTCGCCGTGTTCGACGAGGACACCCCCGAGCGCCTCCTCGCCGACCTGCGCCCCGACGTCTGGGTCAAGGGCGGCGACTACACCGGCGCCGACCTCCCCGAGGCCGCGCTGCTGGAGGAGTGGGGCGGCCAGGCGGTGCTGCTGCCCTACCTGGACGGCCGCTCCTCGACGGCCCTGATGGCCCGCGCGGCGGGTGCGGCATGAGCCCGGCGACGCTGTGGCACGTGCTGGTGGGACCCGGCCTCGACGCCACCGACATCCCGCCACCTGGCCGGCTGCTGTCCCTGCGCGGCCTCCTGCGCCACTGCCTCGACGACGGCACCGGCGTCCCGGCGTGCGGCCACCTCACGCCCCCGTCGGCCCCCCGCCGCACGGTCGCCCGCCCCTGCCGCACCGCTCCCCACCTCCCGACCCCCATCCCAGGTGCCCCATGACCTTACCCCCGCCCCGCCTCTCGGCCGACGTCCCGGCGTGCGGCCACCTCGCGGCTTCGACGGCATCGCGCCGCTCCGGCGGGTGTCTGTCGGCCTTCCACTCCGGATGCCTCATGACGTCACCCCCGGCCCGCCTCCTGGCCGGTGTCCCGGCGTGCGGCCGCCTCGCGTTCCCGACGGCGTCCCGCCGCTTCGGCGGGTGTCTTCCGACCCCCATCCCAGGTGCCCCATGACGTCACCCCCGCCCCGCCTCCTCGTCCTGCGTGCGCTCGGGCTTGGTGATCTTCTCGCCGGAGTGCCGGCCCTGCGCGCGCTGCGCCGCGGCTTTCCCGGGCACGAACTCGTGCTGGCCGCCCCCGCCGAGCTCGCGCCGGTCGTCGCGGTCACCGGCGCCGTCGACCGGCTGCTGCCCGCCTCCGCGCCGGGGCGCGCCGTGCCGCGTGCCCTCGACTGGGCCGGGCCGCCGCCGGACGTCGCCGTGGACCTGCACGGCAACGGCCCGCCCAGCCACCGGCTCCTGCTGCGCCTGCGCCCCAAGCGCCTGCTCGCCTTCGCGCACCCGGACACCCCCGAGATCGAGGGCCCCGCCTGGTACGCCGACGAGCACGAACGGGAGCGCTGGTGCCGCCTGTTGCGTTCCTACGGCATCCCCGCCGACGCCGGCGACCTGCGCCTTCCGCGCCCCGACCCGCCCTCGCCCGCACCCGGCGCCGTCGTCGTGCACCCCGGCGCCGGCGCGCCCTCCCGGTGCTGGCCCGTGGAGCGGTACGCGGCCGTCGCCCGGACCCTGCGCGAGGAGGGCCACCGGGTCGTCGTGACCGGGGGAGCGGGCGAGGACGGCCTGGTGGCGCGCCTGGCGGAACTGGCCGGCCTGCCGCCCACCGACGTCTTCGCCGGCGCCCCGCCCTTCGCGCGGCTCTCCGCCCTCGTGGCCGAGGCCCGCGCCGTGATCAGCGGCGACACCGGCATCGCCCACCTCGCCGTCGCCCACGCCACCCCCTCCGTCACCCTCTTCGGCCCGGTGCCCCCGAGCCGCTGGGGCCCGCCCCCGGACCCCCGCCACCAGGCCCTGTGGCACCCGGCCCCCGACGGCGACCCCCACGGCACCACACCCGACCCGGCCCTGCTCCGCATCACCCCCGACGAGGTCCGCCACGCCCTCGCCGCCCTCCCCGTCCCCGAACTCACCCATGACTGACCTGCCCGGCGCCTCCCTCCGCCCCCCGCACGCCCACACCCCCGAGCCCCCCTTGGCCACCCTTCGGAGGACCCCAGACCCACCCATGACTGACAGCCCCGTCGGCATCGTCATCGCCACCCGCAACCGTTGCGACAGCCTCGCCGTCACCCTCAGCCGGCTGCTCGCCCTCCCCGAACGCCCGCCCGTCCTGGTCGTCGACAACGCCTCCACCGACGGCACCCGCGCCATGCTCGCCCGCCGCTTCCCCGAGGTCGGCGTGCTCGCGCTGCCGGTCAACCGGGGCGCCCTCGCCCGCACCGACGGCGTCCGCGCCCTCGGCACCCCCTACGTGGCCTTCAGCGACGACGACTCCTGGTGGGCGCCCGGCGCGCTGAGCCGGGCGAGCGGTCTCTTCGACGCGCACCCGCGCCTCGGCCTGCTCGCCGCCCGCACCCTGGTCGGCCCCGAGGCCGCCCCCGACCCGCTCGACGACGTCCTCGCCGACTCCCCGCTCGGCCCGGCCGCCGACCTGCCCGGCACCCAGGTCCTCGGCTTCCTCGCCTGCGCCGCGGTCGCCCGCCGCGAGGCCTACCTCGACGCGGGCGGCTACCACCGCCTGCTCTTCTTCGGCGGCGAGGAGACCCTCCTCGCCTACGACCTCGCCGCCCGCGGCTGGGGCGTCACGCACTGCCCGGACGTGGTCGCCCACCACCACCCGGCCCCCGCCCCCCGCACCCACCGCACCGCCGTCGTGCGCCGCAACGAACTGCTCACCGCCTGGCTGCGCCGCCCCCTGCCCTACGCCCTCGCCCGTACCCGCGACCTGGCCGCCGCCGCCCGGCACGACGGCACCGCCCGCCGCGCCCTGCGCGAGGCGCTGCCGCGGCTGCCGTCCGCGCTGCGCTGGCGCCGGCCGCTGCCCCCGCACGTGGAGCGCGCCGCCCGCACCCTCGACGAGGTGAACGCATGACCGACCCGCGCACCAGCGTCGTCGTCATCACCCGCAACCGCCGCCCCGAACTCCTGCGCACCCTCGACCGGTTGGCGGAGCTGCCGGAACGCCCCACGGTGTTCGTCACCGACAACGGCTGCACCGACGGCACCGCCCCGGCCGTCGCCCGCCACCACCCCCGGGTGCGGCTGCTGCGGCCCGGCCGCAACCTCGGCGCCGTCGGCCGCAACCTGGCGGTGCGTCAGGTCCGTACGCCCTACGTCGCCTTCTGCGACGACGACTCCTGGTGGGCGCCCGGCGCCCTGTCCGGCGCCGCCGACCTGCTCGACCGGCACCCGGCGCTCGCCTCCGTCACCGCCCGCATCGTCGTCGAACCGCACGGCACGGAGGACCCGATCGTCGAGGAACTGCGCAACTCGCCCGTGCCCGGCCCTGGTTGGCTGCCCGGTCCGGCGCTCGGCTCGTTCCTGGCCGCGGCGACCGTGCTGCGCACCGACGCCTTCCGGGCGGCGGGCGGCTTCCACCCGCGGCTGTGGCTGGGCGGCGAGGAGGAACTGCTCGCGACCGACCTGGCGGCCGACGGCTGGTGGCTGACCTACGCGGACCATCTGACGGTCCATCACCAGCCGTCCACAGTGCGGGACTCGACGCTGCGGCGGCGGCACGGCATCCGCAACACACTGTGGTTCACCTGGCTGCGCCGGCCGACCGCGCCCGCGCTGCGCCGCACCCTGCATCTGGCCCGCACGGTCCCCCGGGACGCCGTCTCCCTGCACGCCTTCGCCGAGGCGGCGGTCGCGCTGCCGTGGGTGCTGCGCGAGCGCCGGGTCGTGCCGCCGCACGTGGAGAGGCGACTGCGGACGCTCGAAGACGCGCAGCGCCGTTCGACCGCCCGCAGTTACACGGGCTGACCCGGTCAGTCGTTGTCCGGGCGTTCGCCCTTCGGGCCCCGGCCGCGCTCGGTGCGCGGCCCCCGGCTGCGGAACTCCGGTTCCCGCCGCAGGGTCTCGTTGGCCGCCTCGTTGGCGTCCTGGTCGGAGATCCCCGACCGTTCGGCCTCCTTGCGCAGCCGGGCCCGCCGGGTGTCGTACTTCTTGCTTCCGGGTTCGGGCACGACGATCACCTCCAGGCG
Organism: Streptomyces sp. 7R007; assembly: GCF_054850255.1. NCBI lineage: Bacteria > Bacillati > Actinomycetota > Actinomycetes > Kitasatosporales > Streptomycetaceae > Streptomyces > Streptomyces sp. 7R007. The sequence goes on from NZ_JBTWMV010000008.1 coordinate 268,757, forward strand.
ACCGGGTCCCCGCCGCCCGCGCGGACCAAACGCTCAGCTCTCCGTCCACCGGCACAGCAGCCGGAACACGGTGAACAGCGTCACCGGCCACACCGCGGCGAAGGCCCAGATGACCGCCGGGTCGGAGGTGACGATCCCGGCCGTCATGAGGGCGACGGAGACCGCGAGCCACAGCAGGGCGGTCCACAGGCGCGGCCGGTAGGCGGCCAGGCGGGCGGGATCGGGGCGGCGGCGCGGCCGTCGCGCGCGCATCCGGCGGGCGAGGCGGCGGTCTCGGCTGAGCACCCGTTCCAGCTCGTCGAGAATGCGTTGTTCGTGATCGGGCAGTCGGCCGGTCGACACGGTCCCTCCCCTGCGCGGCGCGTACGGATGGTGCTGTCCGTACGGATCCCGTGTGCCCGGACAGCCGCCGAACTAACGGGCCGGATGCTGCTGCAGAGCCGTGAGGAGAGCGTCGGCGCCGTCCGGCGTGGCGCCCTCGGCGAACGCGTCGCGGGTCTGCCGGGCGGTCATCCGGCCGGTGCCCAGGCACCACTCCCACCACCGCTCCAGCTCCTCGGGGCCGACCCGCTCGGCGCCGACCAGGGCCGGCCAGCCGCAGGCCCGGGCCTGCGCCGTGACCTTCGCGCCGCCCTCGACGGGGTCGACGGCGAGCACCGGCGTCCCGGCCCGCAGCGCGAGCACCAGCCCGTGCAGCCGGTCGGTGACGACGAGGTCCAGCCGGGCCAGCACGGACTGCAGTTGCGCGGGCGTCGCGCACAGCCGCCAGTCGTGCGTGTCGAGCCTGGTCTCCAGCTCCAGCGGAGCGCAGTCCCGCCCGGCGAGCCAGCGGGTCACCTCGTCGGCGACGAGCCCGTGCCGCCGTTTGCCGCCGTACTCCTGCTGCCCGTGGGTGAGGATCACGCCCACCACGGGCCGCTCGGGCAGCGCGGGGGCGCGGGCCGAGAGGTCCTGCGCCGGCGGTGTGCCGGGGGCGTCCCGGGCCAGCACCAGGTCGAAGCCGGTGACGGCCGGGCTGCCGGGCTCGACGACCGAGGTGCCCACGGCGATCCGCGCGCAGTGCGCGAACCGCCGGTGCAGTTCCTCGACCTGCGGCCCGTGCAGCGGACCGCACACGAAGACCAGGTGGGTGTAGTCCTCGGGCCGGACGGTGTCCAGATGCGGGCCCAGCGGCCGGAAGACCGGGCTCCACGCCACGTCGTAGGCGATCTCCGCCCGCCCGAGCACCTCCTCGACCCGGCGCAGCGCCAGCACGTCCCCGGCGGTGGTCTCGCCGTCCTGGAAACTGAACCAGCCGGTCAGCAGGATCCGCAGCGGTGCATGCATAGTGCCGCCCGAGTGCCCGGTGACACCGGGGGCAATCATGTACGGAGGGTTGCCGGCACGTCCGGTGCGCGGCCGTGCGGTCTCCCGGCCGGCGCTGCTACGACGGGGAGTTCGGCGGGAGCGGGTCCAGCACCCGGTTGGTCAGGTGCTGGTAGATGATCATCGTGCGGAAGCTGACGATCTCCCGCCGGTCGGCGAACCGGTCGAGCAGGAAGGCGTGCAGATGCTCGATGTCCTGCACCGCGACATGGACCAGGAAGTCGTCGCTGCCCGCCATCGTGTACACCGACAGCACCTCGGGCAGCCGGGAGACCGACTGCTCGAAGTCCGCCACCACCTGCCGGCCCAGCGGCCTCACCTGCGCGGCCACCATCGCCTGCACCCCGCGGCCCAGCGCGGGCAGCGACACCTGCGCGTGGTAGCCGCGGATCACCCCGCGCCGCCTGAGCAACCGGATCCGCTCCAGACAGGTCGACGGCGCGATGCCGACCTTCTGCGCGATGGTCCGGTTCGGCTGCCGCGCGTCCTCCTGCAGTTGCCGCAGGATCGCCGTATCAAGTTCGTCCACACCCACCGTCCCTCGTCCTCGCCCGAATTTCGTTCGGGCCCGCGTCCGCGGCCCTGAACATCCGCCTAGCCTCCCCGCCATGAAGCACACACTGGAGCACGAAGAGGTGACGGTCCGCCGCGGTCCTCGTTCGGGACTGCCCCTGATCGTCGCGGTGCACTCCCGCGCGCTCGGCCCCGCGGTCGGCGGCTGCCGCCTGCGCCGGTACGGCAGTTGGCGCGACGGCCTCGCGGACGCGCTCGGGCTGTCGGAGGCGATGACCTACAAGTGTGCCGTGTCCGGGCTGGACTTCGGCGGCGGCAAGAGCGTGATCGCGCTCGACGAACACACCGACCTCACGCCCGAGTTGCGGGCGGCGGCGCTGACCGACATGGGCGAGCTCATCGCCTCCTTCGACGGCTCCTACCGCACCGGCCCGGACGTCGGCACCAGCGAGCAGGACATGCTCGTCCTGCGCCGCGGCTGCCCGTACGTCTACTGCCTGCCCGAGGAGCACGGCGGCACCGGCGACTCCGGCGCCCCCACCGCCACCGGCGTGCTCGCCGCCCTGCGCGCCGGCGCCGAGCACGTCTTCGGCACCGCGGGCCTGGCCGGCCGCACCGTCCTGGTCAGCGGCTACGGCTCCGTCGGCAGCCGGGTCGCCGTCGGGCTCGCGGCGGACGGCGCCCGCGTCCGCGTGAGCGACGTGGACGCCACGAAACGGCCGGTGGCCCAGGCGGCCGGCTTCGAGTGGGCCGACCCCGGGGCGACGGCGGCGGACGTCCTGGTGCCGGCCGCCGTCGGAGGCGTACTGAACCCCGAGACGGTGCCCCGCCTCGACGTGCGCCTCATCGCCGGCCCCGCCAACAACCAGCTCACCGACGACCACCTGGCCGACGTCCTCGCCGAGCGGGGCGTCACCTGGATCCCCGACTTCGTCGCGAGCGCGGGCGGCGTCCTCTACACCCTCGGCCGCGAGGCCGGCGGCCTCACCCACGACGACGCCGTACGGAGCCTCGCGGACATCGGCACCACCGTACGGCGCCTGCTGCGGGCGGCCCGTGCCCGCGGCACCACGCCCCTGCGCGAGGCCCGCGCCCTCGCGACGAGCCGGCTGACCTCGGCGGTCAGAGCCAGTCGCGCCGTTTGAAGATCACGTACAGGCCGGCACAGACCGCCCCCATCAGGCCGATCGCGAAGGGGTAGCCGAAGCTCCAGCCCAGCTCCGGCATGTGGCGGAAGTTCATGCCGTAGATCGTCCCGACGAGCGTCGGAGCGAACAGGATCGCCGCCCAGGAGGAGATCCTCTTGATCTCCTCGTTCTGCTCGAACCCGGCTTCCGCCAGCGCCCGCATCTCCGTGTTCTGCTGCTGGGTGACCAGCGTGGCGTTCACCGTGAGGATCTCCGTCAGGGCCTGGCGGAAGCCGTCGACGCGCTCGCTGATGTGGGTGACGTGGTCGGCGACGTCCCGCAGGTAGCGCTGGAGCTCCTCGTCGGTCTCGTACTTGGAGAAACCGGCGATCAGGCCGTGCAGCATGCCCACCAGGGGGCGGGTGGCGCGCTGGAACTCGACCATCTCGCGGGAGAGTTCGTAGATACGGCGGGAGACCTCCGGGTCGCCGCGGAAGACCTCCGTCTCGATCTCGTCGATGTCGTTCTGGACACCGGAGACCACCGGCGCGTAGCCGTCGACGACCGCGTCGAGGATGGCGTACAACACGGCCTCCGGGCCGAGTTTGAGCAGTTCCGGCGAGGCCTCCACGCGGTGGCGGACCGCGGACAGGTCGGGGGCCGCGCCATGGCGGACCGTGATCACGAAGTCGGGGCCGACGAAGACGTGCAGTTCGCCGAAGTCGACCTCCTCCGGCGCGTCCAGGTAGCGCGCGGCCCGCAGGACGACGAAGAGCGTGTCGCCGTAGCGCTCCAGCTTCGGCCGCTGGTGCGCCTCCATCGCGTCCTCGACGGCCAGCGGGTGCAGGTCGAACTCGGCGGCCAGCGAGAGCAGTTCGCCGTCGGTGGGGCGGGCGAGCCCGATCCAGGCCATGCCGGAGGGCTGCTCGCGCAGCTCGCGGAAGGTCTCGGCGAGCGTGGCGGGGGAGGAGATGCGCACGCCGTCGCGGTACAGGGCGGCCTGGACGACGCTGGCCACGTCCGCGGCGTCCGGGGGCGCGGGGTCGGCGGGGGGCGGGGGCGCGGTGCCGCTCGCGGGCGGCTGCGCGGGAGTCAACGCGCGACGCCAGACGGACCTCTTCGGTTTCCTGGCGGCGGGACGGGCGCGTCGCTGGGCCATGCGGCTGCCTCCCGGGTCGAACCTGCGGCTGCGTGATCCCGGGCAGGATATCCGGGGCACACCACGCCGGGGTGGGCCGGGAGTCCCGGATTCGGTGAGAGCCGCGGACAGCAGGTGTCCGCAAGCCGCACTAGCGTGCAGACATGACGAAGACGACGACCCCGGCGGCCCCCGTGCTCGGCACCCGCGCCCTGAGCCGTGCGACCCTCGCCCGGCAACTGCTGCTGCGCCGCGCTCCGATGCCCGCCAAGGACGCCGTCGAGCACCTCGTCGGACTCCAGGCGCAGAACGTCAGACCGCCGTACGTCGCGCTCGCCGCCCGCCTCGACGGCTTCGCCCCGCAGCACCTCTCCGCGCTCATGGCCGAGCGCGAGGTCGTCCGGATCGTCACCCTGCGCTCCACCCTGCACACCCACACCGCCGCCGACGCGCTCACCCTGCGCCCCCTGGTCCAGCCCGCCCGGGAACGCGAACTGGCCGGCTTCCGCAAGAGACTCGCGGGCGTCGACCTCGACCGGCTCGCCGCCCTCGCCCGCGACCTCGTGGAGGCCGAGCCGCGCACCATGAAGCAGCTGCGCGAGGCCCTCCTCGCCGAGTGGCCGGACGCCGACCCCCAGGCCCTCGCCCTCGCCGCCCGCTGCCGGCTCCCGCTGGTCCAGGTCACCCCCCGCGGCCTGTGGGACCGCAGCGGCCAGGTCGCCCTCACCACCGCCGAACACTGGCTCGGCCGCCCCGCGCAACAGGCCCCCAGCGCGGACTCCGCGGTCCTGCGCTACCTCGCCGCCTTCGGCCCCGCCTCCGTCAGGGACATGCAGACCTGGGCCGGACTGACCCGTCTGCGCGACGTCTTCGAGCGCCTGCGCCCCCGCCTGCTCACCTTCCGCGACGAGTCCGGCGTCGAGCTCTTCGACCTGCCCGACGCCCCGCGCCCCGACCCGGACACCCCGGCCCCGCCCCGTTTCCTGCCCGAGTTCGACAACCTGCTCCTCTCCCACGCGGACCGCACGCGCGTGGTGCCGCCCGCGTACTGGGGCCGCAGCTGGGCCGGGAACCAGGCGTACCGCACGTTCCTCGTCGACGGCTTCCTCGCGGGTGTGTGGAAGCCGGAGCAGGACGCCCTCGTCATCGAACCCTTCGGCAGCCTGACCAGGGCCCAGCGCGCGGACCTCACGGCGGAGGCGGAGCGCATGCTCGGCACGCTGTATCCGGGGAGCCCGTACGACATCCGCTTCGGGACCGTCGTCGGGTGATGCTCAGTCCGCCCGCCCCGTCACCGCCACCGTCAGCCCCAGCCCGATCATCGCGAAGCCGCCCGCGCCGCCGATCATCGACAGACGGCGGTCGGACCGGGCGAACCAGGTGCGGGCGGCCGAGGCGGTCAGGCCCCACAGGGTGTCGGTGACCAGGCCGATGGAGATGGGGATCAGGCCGAGCAGCAGCATCTGGAGCGGGACGTGCCCCGCCGTGTGGTCCACGAACTGGGGCAGGACGGCGGCGAAGAAGACCACGCCCTTCGGGTTGGTCGCCCCGACCAGCGCCCCGTCGAGCACCGTCCGCAGATCGCCCCGCGCGGGTCCGGCGGGCCGCGTGCGGATCGCGGCGGCCTTCAGCTCCTTGCGGTGCCGGAACGCCTGGACGCCCAGGTACACCAGGTACGCGGCACCCGCCAGCTTCACCGTCAGATAGATCGTCACCGACCGCTCCACCAGCGAGCCGATCCCGACCGCCACCGCCGCCACCAGCAGATAGGAGCCGACGACGTTGCCGACCGCGGTGGCCACGGCGGTCCGGCGGCCGTGGGCGAGCGCCCGCCCGATGACGAACAGGACGCTGGGTCCCGGGATCACGATCACCAGCAGCGACATCGCGGCGAACGCGAGGAACCGGTCGGTGGACACCATGCGGATCACCCCCATCCGCCGCTCATTGAAACAAGCCCGGCGCCCTCGCCTCTAGAGTCGGGGCCATGGAACTGCGGCAGCTCGCCTACTTCGTGACGGTCGCCGAGGAACTGCACTTCGGGCGGGCGGCAGAACAGCTGCACATCGTGCAGTCGGCGGTGAGCATGCAGATACAGCGCCTGGAACGGGAACTGGGCGCCGAGCTGTTCGACCGCACGCCCCGCCGTGTCCGGCTCACCGCGGCGGGGGAGCGGCTGCTGCCCGAGGCGCGGGCGGTGCTGGCGGCGGCCGACCGGGCGCGGGCCGCCGTGGCGCCGCCGCCGGGGCTCAGGATCGGCACCAGCACCGGGCTCGGCGCCCACCTGGACCGGGTCCTCGCCGCGTTCGCGCGCCGCGCCCCCGGCGTCCCCGTCGAGCTGTTCTCCCTCCCGGCCGCCGAACGCCTCGCCCGGGTCGCGGACGGCAAGCTGGACGCCGCGTTCGTCCGGGGCGCCGAACCGGTGCCGGGCCTGCGGGTGCTGCCGCTGTGGAGCGACCCCCTGGTGGCCGCCCTGCCGGCCACGCACCCCCTCGCCGCCCGCCCCGACATCGGGATCGAGGAGCTGGCCGGCCTCCCGCTCAGCCTCACCGAGCGGCGCACCAACCCCGCCCTCGTCGACCTGGTCGTCGGCGCCTGCCACCGGGCCGGCTTCGAACCGCCGCCCGGACCGGTGAGCGGCTCCCTCCAGGACACCCTCGCCACCATCGGCACCCGGCCCCTGTGGACGGTCGTCTACGCCGCCCACGCGCGCGTGCTGCGCACCCCGAGGGTGGCCTTCGTGCCGTTCCGCGCGCCGGGCCTGGCCCTGTCGACGGGGCTCGCGGTGTCCGCCGCCGAGCCCCCGCACCTGGACACCCTGCTGCTGGCCTGCGCCGATCGCGAGGACTGATCGCTGCGGTCGCGGTCTGCTTCTTGGTCGCGCCCGCCGCAGGCGATGGACTGGGGGCACCGGAAGGACACCGCCACGCAAGGGAGTTCAGCCATGCCGATCGTCACCATCCAGCAGGGTCCGCGCGACGTCGAGCTCAAGCGGGACCTCGTCAAGCGCGTCACCGACGCCTTCGTCGACGCGTACCGGATCCCGGCCGAGACCGTGCAGGTGTGGATCCACGAGGTGCCGGCGGACAGCTGGGGCGCCGCCGGGAAGCTCACCGCGGACAAGTAGGGCGGGCATGGTCAGGAGGCGTTGCGGGCTGCTCGTGGTAGCCCGCAACGCCCCCTGGTCTCTCACCTGAGGGATGCTCAGGAGACCTTCCGGGTCACGAGTCGACCTGCGCGGTCACCAGGCTGGAGAAGGTGGTCAGCCGGGTGTAGACACCCGGGTAACCGGCCTCCGCGCAGCCCTCGCCCCAAGAAGTGATCCCTGCCAGGACGCCCCCGATGAGCAGGGGACCGCCGCTGTCGCCCTGGCAGGTGTCTACGCCGCCGGAGGAGTATCCGGCGCACACCATGTCGGTCTGGACGAAGTCCGAACCGTAGGAGCTCCTGCAGCTGGAGTCGGACACGACGGGGACGGTCGCGGTCCGCAGCTGGTTGGAGGAGCTGCCGTTCTCCGAGGTGGTGCCCCAGCCGAGGATGCGCGCGGTGGTGCCGGCCGCGTACACGCCCGTGTCCGAGGAGGAGACGTACGACGCCGTGGTGTACGGCATCGACGTCGACAGGGTCAGCACGGCCACGTCGTCGCCGTTGGTGGCGTCCGTGTAGTCCGGGTTGATCCAGATTTTGCTGACCCTGCTCACCGTGCCGTTGGTGCCGTTCAGGTAGGTGCGCCCGCCGACGACCCGGACGCTGCCGGTGGTCTCGCCGACCATGCAGTGCGCGGCCGTGACCACCTTGGTGGCCGAGACGAGGGTGCCGCCGCAGAACTGGTTCTGCGAGGCGTCCGTGATCTGCATCATGAACGGGTACGCGGTCGTCGTGGTCGTCGTGCCGCCGACGATCGGCTGCGGCGCGGCGACGGCGCTCGGGGCGCCGAGCAGCGCGGTGGCGGCTGCTGCGGCGGTCGCCGCGACGACTGCGGCGGATCTCTTGGCGCGGTTGAGCCCGAACATGAGTCTCCTCAGTGGGGGTTGCCGGTGGGGGTTCGCGCGGGTGCGTGGGGGGTTGCACGGGGGTCGCGGGACCGACCCCCGTATGCCCGGGCGAGCGGCACGCCCTTACGCTAGAACCCGCGGCGGCCGCCTCCCAATGAGGGAACCCCCTAGGGGAGTTGGGCAGGGAAAACCCTCGGTCGACCCTTAGTAAAACGGGACGAACGTCACTTTGTGCGACGCCCCGCCGCCAGTCGGACGATATCCACCCGAGAGCGGATGCCCAGTTTGCGGTAGACCCTGGTCAGGGTGGCCTCGACCGTCTTCACGCTGATGAACAGGCGGGCGGCGATCTCCCGGTTGGTCGCGCCCTCCATGACGAGCGCGGCGACCTGACGCTCCATCGCGGCGAGCCCCTCCAGGCCCTCGGACGCGGCGGAGGGGGCGATCGGTTCCACCGCCGGCCGGGGCGTCGTCACGGCCGCCGCCTCCACCTGCCGCAGCCACGGCAGCGCACGGCAGCGCCGGAACAGCCGGGCGGCCTCGTCGTACGACGTCGGGCCGGGGCGCCGGGTGCGCAGGGACGCCAGCGCGAACGCGGCGCGCGCCTCCTCCAGGCCGTACCCCAGCTTGGCGAGCCGGTCCTGAACCGACGTCAGCTGGGCGAGCGCGGCCTCGTGGTCGCCGCGCGCGGCCCGGACGAGCGCCTCCGCCCGGTCCAGTACGGCGAGCACGCTCTCCCGGCCGAGCCGGAGCGCCTGCCGGCGCGCCACGTCCAGGAGTTCGCGCGCCTCCTCGGTCTCGCCGATCCGCACCAGGGCCTCGGCGAGGTCGCCGTGCCAGCGGCCGCGGGCGGGGTCGGTGATGCCGAGGCCGTTCTCCAGCTCCCGCACCCGGCGCAGCGACTGCACGGCGCCCTCGAAGTCCCCGGCGACCAGCTGGGCGTGGCCGACGGCGGTCAGGCCCCGGGAGACGTACATCTGGTCGCCGGCCTGCTCGGCCTGCTCCAGCGCCTCCCGGCCCAGCGCCAGCGCCCGCTCCACGTCTCCGCCGGAGGCCTCGGCGAGGGAGTTGAGCACGGCGGAGGGGATCTCGCCGATGCCGGAGTCGCGGGCCAGCCGCATGCTCTCGCGGGCCAGGTCCAGGGCGCGTCCGCAGTGCCCGGAGCGCAGTTCGGTGTCGGCGAGCAGGCGCACGAAGTGCACCTCGCTCTCGACCATGCCGCGCCGCCGCACCTCGCGCAGCAGGGCGCTGACGGTGGAACGGGCCTCGGGCAGCTGGTCGCTCGTGATCAGCCAGCGGTAGCGGGCGGCGCCGGCCCCGTTGTGGTGGCAGGCCACCTCCGGCAGCTGGGGTTCCTTCAGGGCGCGCTTGATGGTCGCCGGTCCGTCCGGATGGCCCATCAGGATCTCGGTCTGCGCCTGGAAGGACAGCGCGAGCAGTTCGGTGCGCCGGTCGCCCGCCCGGGCCGCGAGGTCCGCCGCGTGCGCGGCCTCCTCCCGGCCCTTGGCGAAGTCGCCCTCCACCACCAGTCCGCGCCAGGCCAGCTGGTAGTGGACCAGGGCGAGCAGCCGGGGGTCGTCGCCGGCGTCGGCCAGCACCTGCGGGTAGACGGTGTCGACCTCGCCGAGGGCCTGCCCCACCGACTCGATGACCACCATCCACGCCCGCACCCGCTCGGCGGGATCGGTGGCCCGGGTCAGCACCTCGCGGGCGATGTCCCGGGCGAGGTCCACCTCGCCGGCGGTGATCGCGTCCTCGGCGGCCTGCAGCCGGCGCTCGTCCGGGTCGGGTGCGCCGTCGCCCGGGGTGTGCCGGGCGGCGAGCAGGCCGAGCGAGGCGGCGGCCGAGGGCGCCCCGCGGTCCCGGGCCAGGGCGGCGGCCTCGGCGAGGGCGGCCGCCACCTCCGGGTCGGTGCCGGTGGCGGCCAGGGCGAGGTGCCGGGCCCGCTCGATGGGGTCGGAGGCGGCCGTGGACAGCGCGGCGTGCGCGGCCCGCCGCTCGTGCGCGGGTGCCTCCGCGTACAGGGCGGCCGAGATCAGCGGGTGCGCGAAGCGTACGGCGGGGGCCTCGGGTTCCGTCGCCAGCAGCCCGAGTGCGGCGGCCTGCGCGGTCTCGGCCTCGGCGTTCTCCCGGCCGGCGGCGTGCAGCAGGGCGAGGGTGGGGCGGGCGCCGGCGCTGGCCACGAGGAGGGTGCGGCGGGCCTCGTCGGACAGCATCTCCAGCCGGTTCAGGACCAGGGCGCGCAGCGAGGTGGGCACCGGCAGGGACTCGCCGGGCCGGACGGGAGTGGGGCTCTCGGCGAGCGCGCGGCCGAGCTCCAGGGCGAAGAGGGGGTTGCCGCCGCTGGTGCGGTGGATGTCGCGGACGGTGGAGCGGGGCAGGCCGGTGTAGCCGCGGTGGTCGAGCAGGGCGGAGACCTGGGCGCGGGAGAGGGGGCCGAGGCGGACGGCGAGGGTGTCGGGCGGCGACGCGCGTAGGTGACGGTCGTACTCCTGGCCCTCGGTGCGCACCGCGCACAGCAGCTGCACCGGGATGTCGCCGAGGCGGCGGGCGGCGAAGCCGAGCAGTTCGGCGCTGGCGGAGTCCAGCCACTGCAGGTCGTCGGCGACGACGAGGACGGGGCCCTCGGCGGCGAGGGCGCGCAGCACCGACAGCACCGCCAGGCGCAGGGCGAGGCCGTCCTGCTGGAGGGTGGACTCGCCGCGGCCGGTGAGCGCCGACTCCAGGGCGGTGCGCTGGGCCGCGGGCAGCTTCTCGGACACCTCGCCCGCCACCAGACCGAGGAGGTCGGCCAGGGCCAGGAACGGCAGATGGGATTCGGACTCGGTCGCCGAGCAGCGCAACACGGTGCGCGCGGACGCCGCGTATTCCGCGGCCAATGCCCGCAGCGCGGTCGACTTTCCTATTCCGGCGGGGCCGTGGAGCAGCACACTGCCGCCCCGGGCGAGCTGCTCACGCGCCGCGCCGAACAGCTCCTCCCGTCCGATGACCTGGTCGGGGCGGCATCTGGCAGGCTCCTTGAAGTCGCGTCGCACGGTCACCGCTCCCCTCCGTGTGTCGTGTCCGGACCAAATTCTAGGCAACGTCTCTTTGAATTTCGGACGGGAGCCGGTGGTGAGGGATATAACAACCGTGCGGCATGAGGAAATTCAGCACGCGAGTGAGTGAATAACCGACGGGACCGGGCCTACGGCAGCAGTCCCGAGCGGCGTGCCACCGCCACCGCCTCCCCCCGGGTGTGCGCGCCCAGCTTGCGCATGGCCGAGCGGAGGTAGCTCTTGACCGTCTCCGGGCGCAGGCCCAGGCGGTCGGCGGCGACGGCGTTGGTCGCGCCGGATGCCAGACATGCCAGCACGTCCAGTTCGCGGGGGGCCAGGCTCACCGCGGCCTGGCGGGGGACCGGGGTGAGCAGGGCGGTGGCGGCCAGCAGCTCCGCGCGCAGGGCCGGGTCGGCGATGCGGGGCGCCAGGGAGCGCAGGGCCGCGTGGGCTTCCCGCACCTGTTCCCACGCGGCGCCCGCGGCGGGCTGCGCGGTCGCCGCCGTCATCAGCTCCCGCGCCTCCTCGCGCACCACCAGCGCCTGTTCCACGTCCCGCGCCGCCGCCACCGCCGCGCCGAGCGTGCGGTCGCCGAGCGGCTGGGCCGTGCGCAGGGCGCCGTAGAGCACGCCGCGCACCCGGCGCCGTACGACGACCGGGACCGCGAGCACCGAGCGCAGCCCCTCGGCGGCGACCGGGATGTCGTACTCGTGGGTGATCTGCCGCGAGGAGGAGTAGTCCGTCACCGCGCACGGCCGGGCGAGCGCGAGGACCTTGCCGCCGAGGCCGTTGCCGCTGGTCACCGCGAGGGAGCTGAGCGCGGGCGTGAGGTTGCCGTCCAGTTCGCTGATGCGGATGCGCTGCCGCCCGGCCTCCATCAGGCCGCCGAAGGCGACCGGGATGCCGGTCTGGCGCCGCAGCCGTACCAGCGCGTTGCGTATCTCCACGGCCCCGGCCGTGTCTGCTGCCACCTGCTCGCTCCATTTCTGCAGCGCACACCCCCGTTCGGGGGTAGTGAGACCTGCGTCACGGATTACACGATGGCAGAGAGCCGCCCGGCAATGGTCCGGTACGAAGGAGGACGCATATGACGACGGCGACGGAGCTCTTCCGCAGCGCGCGGGACTTCCTGCTGGAGCACCGCGAGGACTACGCGAAGGCGTACGAGGGTTTCCGCTGGCCCCGGCCCGAGCGCTTCAACTGGGCGCTCGACTGGTTCGACGTCATCGCCGCCGGCAACGACCGCACCGCCCTGCACATCGTCGAGGAGGACGGCGGCGAGGTCCGCGTCTCCTTCGCCGAGATGTCCGGCCGCTCCGACCGCGTGGCGAACTGGCTGCGCGAACGGGGCGTCCAGCCCGAGGACCGCATCCTCGTGATGCTCGGCAACCAGGTCGAGCTGTGGGAGACGGCCCTGGCCGCGATGAAGCTGCGGGCGGTCGTCATCCCCGCCACCCCGCTGCTCGGCCCCGCCGACCTGCGCGACCGGGTCGAGCGCGGCCGGGTGGCGCACGTGATCGTGCGCGCCGAGGACACCGCCAAGTTCGCGGAGGTGCCCGGCGGCTACACCCGCATCAGCGTCGGCGGCCTGCCCGAGGAGGGCTGGGAGCCGTACGAGGACGCCTACGCGGCCCCCGCGGAGTTCCTCCCGGACGGGCCCACCCTGGCCGACGACCCGCTGATGCTGTACTTCACCTCCGGCACCACCGCCCGCCCCAAGCTGGTCGAGCACACCCACACCTCGTACCCGATCGGGCACCTGGCCACCATGTACTGGATCGGCCTGAAACCGGGCGACGTGCACCTGAACATCTCCTCGCCGGGCTGGGCCAAGCACGCCTGGTCGAACCTGTTCGCGCCGTGGAACGCGGAGGCGACCGTCTTCATCCACAACTACACGCGCTTCGACCCGGCCCGGCTGATGGCCGAGATGGACCGGGCCGGGGTGTCCACCTTCTGCGCCCCGCCGACCGTGTGGCGCATGCTCATCCAGGCCGACCTGACCCAGCTGCGCACCCGGCCGCGCGAGGTCGTCGCCGCCGGTGAGCCGCTGAACCCCGAGGTCATCGAGCAGGTGCGACGGGCGTGGGGGGTGACCATCCGGGACGGCTTCGGGCAGACCGAGACCGCCGTGCAGGTCGCCAACAGCCCCGGCCAGCCCCTGAAGACCGGCTCCATGGGCCGCCCCAGCCCCGGCTACCGGGTGGAGCTGCTCGACCCGGTCACCGGTGCGCCCGGTGCCACCGAGGGCGAGATCTGCCTCGACCTGTCCGCCCGTCCGGTCGGCCTGATGACCGGCTACCACGGCGACCCGGACCGTACGGCGGAGGCGATGGCCGGCGGCTACTACCGCACCGGCGACATCGGCTCCCGCGACGCGGACGGCTACATCACCTACGTCGGCCGCGCCGACGACGTCTTCAAGGCCTCCGACTACAAGATCTCCCCGTTCGAGCTGGAGAGCGCCCTGCTGGAGCACGAGGCGGTGGCCGAGGCGGCCGTCGTGCCCGCCCCGGACGAGCTGCGCCTGGCCGTGCCCAAGGCGTACGTCGTCCTCGCCGAGGGCTGGCAGCCCGGACCGGACACCGCCAAGGTGATCTTCGAGCACTCCCGTGAGGTGCTCGCCCCCTACAAGCGCATCCGGCGCCTGGAGTTCGCGCCGCTGCCCAAGACCGTCTCGGGCAAGATCCGCCGCATCGAGCTGCGCGAGGCGACGGCCCAGGGCTCGGACGCCGAGTACCGCGAGGAGGACTTCCGGTGAGTTCCTACGCCCACGGCACCAGCGCCACTCCGTTGCTGGGCGACACCATCGGCGCCAACCTCGACCGGGCGGTGGCGGCCTGGCCCGACCGGGAGGCGCTCGTCGACGTGCCCTCCGGGCGGCGCTGGACCTACGCCGAGTTCGCCGCGGACGTCGACCGGCTGGCGTACGCGCTGATCGCGAGCGGCGTCGCCAAGGGCGACCGGGTGGGCATCTGGGCGGTCAACTGCCCCGAGTGGGTGCTCGTGCAGTACGCCACCGCCCGCATCGGCGCGATCATGGTGAACATCAACCCGGCCTACCGCACGCACGAGGTCGAGTACGTCCTGAAGCAGGCCGGGATCTCCGTGCTGTTCGCGTCGCTGCGCCACAAGGCGAGCGACTACCGGGCGATGGTCGAGCAAGTGCGGGGCCGCTGCCCGGAGTTGAGGGAGACCGTCTACATCGGCGACCCGGGCTGGGACGCACTGGTGGCGCGCGGGACCCCGGTGCCGTTCCCGGAGCTGTCCTGCGACGACCCGATCAACATCCAGTACACGTCCGGCACGACGGGCTTCCCCAAGGGGGCGACCCTCTCCCACCACAACATCCTCAACAACGGGTACTTCGTGGGGGAGTTGATCGCCTACAGCGAGCAGGACCGGGTGTGCGTCCCGGTGCCGTTCTACCACTGCTTCGGCATGGTGATGGGCAACCTCGCGGCCACCTCGCACGGCGCCTGCATGGTCATCCCCGCCCCCTCCTTCGACCCGGCGGCGACCCTGCGCGCGGTCGAGCGGGAGCGGTGCACCTCCCTGTACGGCGTCCCCACCATGTTCATCGCCGAGTTGAACCTCCCCGACTTCGCCTCCTACGACCTCTCCTCCCTGCGCACCGGGATCATGGCGGGCTCGCCGTGCCCGGTGGAGGTGATGAAGCGGGTGGTCGCCGAGATGAACATGGCCGAGGTGTCCATCTGCTACGGCATGACGGAGACCTCGCCCGTCTCCACGCAGACCCGGCGCGACGACGACCTGGAACACCGCACCGGCACCGTCGGCCGCGTCATGCCGCACGTCGAGGTCAAGGTCGTCGACCCGGCCACCGGAATCACCCAACCCCGGGGCACCGCAGGCGAGTTGTGCACCCGCGGCTACAGCGTGATGCTCGGCTACTGGGACGAGCCCGCGAAGACCGCCGAGGCCATCGACGCCGGCCGCTGGATGCACACCGGCGACCTCGCCGTGATGCGCGAGGACGGCTACGTCGAGATCGTCGGCCGCATCAAGGACATGATCATCCGCGGTGGGGAGAACGTCTACCCGCGCGAGATCGAGGAGTTCCTCTACGCCCACCCGAAGGTCGCGGACGTCCAGGTGGTCGGGGTGCCGCACGAGACGTACGGCGAGGAGGTCCTCGCCTGCGTCATCCCCCGCGACCCGGCCGACCCGCCGACTCTGGAGGAGGTGCGCGCCTTCTGCGCCGGCCGCCTCGCCCACTACAAGGTGCCGAGCCGGCTGCGCGTCCTGGAGTCCTTCCCGATGACGGTGTCGGGCAAGGTACGCAAGATCGAACTGCGGGAGCAGGCGGCTCGGGAGTCGTGACCGCCCTCTCCGCCGCCGGGGGCCGCCTGATCGCTCAGGTGGCCCCCGTCGCGTTCAGTTCGTCCGCGACGTCGTTGACCGGCTGCGGGGTGCCCGTGAGGTCGAGGACGAACAAGGGGACGCGCAGGCCGTCGGCGCGGGTGCGGGCGTCGGCGGCGTAGCCGGCCAGCGAGAAGTAGACGCAGTCCGACGACTCCGTCATGGCCGTCAGCCACAGGCACTCCACGTCCCGCAGCGAGGCCGGGCGCACGGTCGGGTCGACCTGGGCGAGCAGGCCACGGGCGGCGAGCCCGATGCCGGACGGCGGCCGCTGGTCGGCCCGGCGGATGTCCTGGTAGCCCAGCCAGCGCAGATACAGGGCGGCCGCCGT
The DNA here is from genome assembly GCF_054850255.1 of Streptomyces sp. 7R007. Taxonomy (NCBI): domain Bacteria; kingdom Bacillati; phylum Actinomycetota; class Actinomycetes; order Kitasatosporales; family Streptomycetaceae; genus Streptomyces; species Streptomyces sp. 7R007. The sequence goes on from NZ_JBTWMV010000008.1 coordinate 284,647, forward strand.
GACCGCGTCCCGGGCGGTACGGATCGTCACCGGCTGGAAGGCGCGGCGCGCCGCCCGCTCCGCGGTGACCGGCCGTGCCACGCCGGCCGCCGTCCGCGCCACCGGCACGCGCAGCACCGTCCCGCACGGGCAGCCCAGCTCCGGCCGGGGCCACTGGTCGCGGCGCCCGCACGACGGGCAGCAGACGCTGACCCACTCCTCGTCCCAGACCCGGTGCGTGACGGCCGTCGGCGTGCCGCGCGGATCCAGCGGCGGGGTGACCGGCGCGCCGCAGACGCAGGGGTACGACGGCGCGGTGTAGCGGTGCTCGCGCCGGCAGGCCGGGCAGCGCACCGGCACGCTCTCGGACATGGCCGGCCTCCAGGGCGTCACGTCGGGACGGCGGGTCCCATCGTCCTCCAGCGGGCCCGTCCCTGTCCGTGTCTTGGTCCGTGTCTTGACTGCCTTCGCCCACGCTCCTAGATTGATTCCAGATAGCAGAAACTTAATTTCGCAATGCGGAAATCATTGCGGAGAGTGTGCGGAAAGCACGCTCACGACAGTCACGGAAGAGCTCACCGCGGGGCGCGACGGGAGTGCGAATCCGACGGCCGAGGCAGGAGTACTCATGGCTCGAATGACCGCTGCCCGCGCGGCAGTTGAGATCCTCAAGCGCGAGGGGGTCAGCGACGCGTTCGGTGTGCCGGGCGCGGCGATCAACCCCTTCTACGCGGCCCTCAAGGCGTCCGGCGGCATCCACCACACCCTCGCCCGCCACGTCGAGGGCGCCTCCCACATGGCCGAGGGCTACACCCGGACCCGCCCCGGCAACATCGGCGTCTGCATCGGCACCTCCGGCCCCGCGGGCACCGACATGATCACCGGGCTGTACTCGGCCATCGGCGACTCCGTGCCGATCCTGTGCATCACCGGCCAGGCGCCGACCTCCGTGATCCACAAGGAGGACTTCCAGGCCGTCGACATCGCCTCCATCGCGCGGCCGGTGACCAAGATGGCGGTCACCGTCCTGGAGGCCGCGCAGGTCCCCGGCGTCTTCCAGCAGGCCTTCCACCTGATGCGCTCCGGCCGCCCGGGCCCGGTCCTGATCGACCTGCCGATCGACGTGCAGCTCACGGAGATCGAGTTCGACCCGGAGACGTACGAACCCCTCCCGGTCTACAAGCCGGCCGCGACCCGCGCGCAGACCGAGAAGGCGATCGGGCTGCTCAACGCCTCCGAGCGCCCGCTGATCGTCGCCGGCGGCGGGGTGATCAATGCCGACGCGTGCGAACTGCTGGTGGAATTCGCCGAGTTGACCGGCACTCCGGTCGTCCCGACCCTCATGGGCTGGGGCGTGCTGCCCGACGACCACGAGCTGCACGCCGGCATGGTCGGCCTGCAGACCTCGCACCGCTACGGCAACGCCACCTTCCTGCGGTCCGACTTCGTGCTCGGCATCGGCAACCGCTGGGCCAACCGCCACACCGGCAGACTGGACGTCTACACGGCCGGCCGCACGTTCGTCCACGTCGACGTCGAGCCCACCCAGATCGGCAGGATCTTCGCCCCGGACTACGGCATCGCCTCCGACGCGAAGGCCGCCCTGGAGCTCTTCGTCGAGGTGGCACGGGAGTTGAAGGCCGAGGGGAGGCTGCCCGACCGCTCGGCGTGGGCGGCCTCGGCGCAGGAGCGGAAGGCGACCCTCCAGCGCCGTACGCACTTCGACGACATCCCCATCAAGCCGCAGCGCGTCTACGAGGAGATGAACAAGGCCTTCGGCCCGGAGGCCCGCTACGTGTCGACGATCGGCCTCTCGCAGATCGCCGGCGCCCAGATGCTGCACGTCTTCAGGCCCCGGCACTGGATCAACTGCGGCCAGGCCGGCCCCCTCGGCTGGACCGTCCCGGCCGCGCTGGGCGTGGCCAAGGCCGACCCCGGCTCGCCCGTCGTCGCCCTGTCCGGCGACTACGACTTCCAGTTCATGATCGAGGAGTTGGCGGTCGGCGCGCAGCACAAGATCCCGTACGTGCACGTCCTGGTCAACAACTCCTACCTGGGCCTGATCCGCCAGGCACAGCGGGCGTTCGACATGGACTTCCAGGTCACCCTGGAGTTCGAGAACGTCAACTCGCCCGAACTGGGCGTCTACGGCGTCGACCACGTCAAGGTCGCCGAGGGCCTCGGCTGCAAGGCGATCCGCGTGACCGACCCGGCGGAACTGGGCGCGGCCTTCGAGCAGGCCGGGAAGCTCGCGCAGGAGTACCAGGTCCCGGTGGTCGTCGAGGCCATCCTGGAGCGCGTCACCAACATCTCCATGTCGACCACCAACGACATCGGCGACGTCGTGGAGTTCGAGGAGATCGCGACGGAACCCGGCCACGCGCCGACGTCCCTGAAGCCCTTGAAGGTCTGAGAGCCCCGCGTACGCCGAAAGGCGGCCCGTTCCCCCTGGACGGGCCGCCTTTCGCCGTGCCGTACGGGGGCCCGCCGCCCCCGTGCCGGCGGGCCCCGTGTGTGTCGAGAATGTGCCCGCGGCAGGGGGCGGTTGAAGCCTCTTGAACGGGATTCAGAGGTTGATTTGAGGATTGCGTAGACGTCCTACGTCCCCAGGTGTACGCGCGTAGTCACGACCCCTCGTGGTGTTCCGACAGCCCCGGCCAGTCCTCCGGACCGCCGCCCTGCCACTCGATGAGCTCGCTCCCCTCGACGTCGGTGACGTACAGGTCGGCCAGCCGCAGGATCTCGCCGACGTCGTCGACGTGCGTGGCGATCCCCAGCGTGCGCTCGCCCTCCGTGACCCGCCGGGAGCCGTCCAGGGCCGGCGGGTGCACCACGACATGCGGATGCTCGGTCGGATGTGCAGTCATGCCTTCAGAGTCCTGCGCGGAGGGCGGAAGCGCACGCGGAAACACCGGCGCGGGGGGGGGGGGGGCCCCCCCCCCCCCCCCCCCCCCCCCGGGGGGGGGCG
>NZ_JBTWMV010000080.1:0-22854 GCF_054850255.1 Streptomyces sp. 7R007
GGTCACAATGGCCCGGTGACCAGCATCGACAGCCTGCGCCCGCGCCTTCCCTCCCCTGTGCAGGAGCTGTCGGATCGCCGCTTCGCCGCCCGCGGTCTGCGTCTCGTGCTCAAACGCGACGACCTGATCCACCCGGAGCTGAGCGGCAACAAGTGGCGCAAGCTGGCGCCCAACCTCGCCGCCGCGGCCGGCCGGACCGTCCTCACCTTCGGCGGCGCCTACTCCAACCACCTGCGCGCCACCGCCGCCGCGGGCCGTCTGCTGGGCCTGCCGACCGTCGGCGTGGTCCGCGGCCAGGAGCTGGCCGGCCGCCCGCTCAACCCCTCCCTCGCCCGGTGCGCCGCCGACGGCATGCGGCTGCACTTCGTCGACAGGGCGACGTACCGGGCCAAGACCGAACCGGACACCCTCGCGCGCGTGCTGCGCGCGGCCGGCGCCGAGGAGGCGTACGTCGTCCCCGAGGGCGGCAGCAACGCCGCCGCCGTGCGCGGCTGCCGGGCCCTGGGCGAGGAACTGGGCGACCGGGCCGACGTCGTCGCCCTCGCCTGCGGCACCGGCGGCACCCTGGCCGGTCTCGCCGCGGGCCTCGCCCCCGGTGTGCGCGTACTCGGCATACCGGTGCTCAAGGGCGGCTTCCTGGCCGCCGACATACGGCGTCTACAGGAGGGCACCTTCGGCGGACGGCGCGGCGCGTGGAGCCTCGACGACCGCTTCCACTTCGGCGGCTACGCCCGCACCCCTGCGGAACTGCACGCCTTCGCCGAGGACTTCGAGCACCGCCACGGCGTCCCGGTCGAACGTCTCTATGTCGCCAAGTTGCTCTACGGACTTGTCGCCCTCGCCGAGGAGGGCGCGTTCCCGCGCGGGACGACGATCGCGGCGGTGATCACCGGACGGCCCTTCCCCGAGGCCGCTCACACCCCTCCCGCCGTCTCCCGGTAGGCCGCCGCCTCCTCCAGGTCCAGCCGGCGCAGCAGGGTGCGCAGCATCTCGTCGTCGATGTAGCGGCCGTCCCGCAGCCGGACGAACATCTCCCGCTCGGCGCTGATCATCTCCCGGGACAGCCGCCGGTAGGTGTCGTCGACGGACTCGCCGGTGACCGGGTTGGTCTGGCCGAGGCGTTCCCAGACGGCGTTGCGGCGGCGCTCCAGGGACTGGCGCAGGCGGTCGGCGAGGGGCGGCGGGAGGGCGTTGCGCTCGTCCGTGAGGAGTTCGTCCAGGCGCCGTTCGGCGATCCGGGAGGCCTGCGCCTGGGCGTTGGCCTCGGCGAGGGTCTCGGCCTGGGTGTCGCGGGCGGGGAACCGCAGCAGCCGGATCAGGGGCGCCAGGGTGAGCCCCTGGACGACGAGCGTGCCGATGACCGTCGTGAAGGTGAGGAAGAGGATCAGGTTGCGCTGCGGGAAAGGCTCGCCGCCGTGCACCGTGAGCGGGATCGAGAAGGCGATCGCCAGGGAGACGACGCCCCGCATCGCGGCCCAGGAGGTGACGATCGGCCCTCTCCAGGTGGGGTTCGCCTCCCGTTCCCTGATCCGCGCGGACAGCATGCGCGGCACGAACGTGCCCGGGTACACCCATACGAACCGGGCCGCGACGACCACCACGAAGAGCACGATCGCGTACCAGGCGGCGTCCACACCCTCGTACTCCCCAAGGCCCTTGAGGACGATCGGCAGTTGCAGGCCGATGAGCGCGAAGACCGCCGACTCCAGGACGAACGCGACCATCTTCCACACCGCCTCCTCCTGGAGGCGGGTGGCGAAGTCGACTTCCCACGCGCGGTGTCCGATGTAGAGGGCGACGACCACGACGGCGAGGACTCCGGAGGCGTGCACCTGCTCGGCGACGGCGTAGCCGACGAACGGGATCAGCAGGGACATGGTGTTCTGCAGCAGCGCCTCCTTCACGTGCGTGCGCAGCCAGTGGATCGGCAGCATCAGCACCAGGCCGACCACGACCCCGCCGACCGCCGCCAGCAGGAACTCGCCGATGCCGCCCGCCCAGGAGGCGCCCTCGCCGACCGCGGCCGCGAGCGCGACCCGGTAGGCGGTGATCGCGGTGGCGTCGTTCAGCAGGGACTCGCCCTGGAGGATCGTGGTGATCCGGGAGGGCAGGCCGACCCGGCGGGCGACCGCGGCCGCCGCCACCGCGTCCGTCGGCGCCACGACGGCGCCGAGCACCAGCGCCGCGGGCAGCGGCAGCCCCGGGACGACGAGATAGGCGACCCAGCCGACCACGAAGGTCGCGAACAGCACGTATCCCACCGACAGCAGCGCCACCGGCCGCAGCTGGGCCCGCAGGTCGAGGTACGAGCTCTCGACGCCCTCCTTGTGCAGCAGCGGCGGCAGCACCAGGGGCAGCACGATGTCCGGGTCGAGCGTGTAGTCGGGCACGCCGGGGATGGACGACACCACCAGCCCGGCGGCGACGAGGAGCAGCGGCGCCGGCACCGGGGTACGGCGCGCGGCCGCCGCGACCGCGGCGCTGCCCGCCACCAGCAACAGCAGTGGCATCACGTCCATGGTTCTCGCCCGCCCTCGGTTTTCCGCGCGGCTGTCCGCGCGCCCGTCGTAATCTGGCAATCATGAAACAGTGCACGCACGCCGACGCGCTGCCCATCCCGGATCCGGAACCGCTGAGCGAGACCTGTCCGGAGTGTCTGCGGGACGGCACGCACCCGGTGCAGCTGCGGCTGTGCCTCACCTGCGGTCACGTCGGCTGCTGCGACTCCTCGCCGGGCCGGCACGCGACGGAGCACCACAAGGATTCCGGACATCCGATCATGCGGACCTTCGAACCCGGCGAGAGCTGGCGTTGGTGCTTCGTCGACCACGTCCTGGTGTGAGCCGGCCCGACTCCGGTTCCGGACGGTTCGACGGTCTGGCGCCTGGGTACGTCAACCCGGCGCGCGCCTTTCCCAATTGGAGCCGCAGACCCCTAGACACGGAGCGTGTCCACAGTTTTACTGTGAGTGACGGCAAGGGGTTGGGGTCCCGGGGACAGGAAAGTTGAGAGCGCGATAGCGTCACCGCTGAACCACACCGCGCGTTACCCCGGGGGGCGACCCTCGGCCCTGAGAAGCTTGTACCACCTTGGAGGTGAGGGTGTCCCAGATCGCAGGCGAGCCCGCGACCCAGGACTTCGTGGAAGTCCGGCTGCCGGCTGCGGGTGCCTATCTGTCGGTGCTGCGTACGGCGACCGCCGGCCTCGCCGCCCGTTTGGACTTCACCCTCGACGAGATCGAGGACCTGCGCATCGCCGTGGACGAGGCCTGCGCGATCCTGCTCCAGCAGGCCGTGCCGGGCTCGGTGCTCAGCTGCGTCTTCCGACTCGTCGACGACTCGCTCGAAGTCACCGTCTCGGCCCCCACGACGGACGGCCACGCCCCCTCCAGGGACACCTTCGCCTGGACCGTCCTGTCCGCTCTGGCGGGCAAGGTCTCCTCCGCCGTGGACGAGGACAAGACCGTTTCGATCAGCCTCTACAAACAGCGCGGCGCGGGACCCGGGCCGGCGTGAGGACAGGGGACGGGCCGGTGCGTGACGAAGAGCGCGGCACACGGGAGCTGCCGGCCGAGGGCACGGGCGGGTCCCGACGCAGGGGGGAGGCCGTCGACGGCGTGGCCGGCATCCCCGAACAGGCACGGCCGCATCCGGAGGACGACTCCGCGCCGGCCGGCTTCCCGGGCGACGGGCAGCGAGATCGGGAAGGTGCCGCGCAGAGTGCGCCTCTGAGCGGCCGGAGCGGGGTCACCCCTGTCCGGGCCACGGCGAGGGCTCGGGGAAGGGCAACGGGCGGGACGATGAGCGAGCACGAGCGATACGCCGAGGACGAGGCGCTGGTGGCACAGACGGTGCAGGCCGCGCAGCACGACCCGCAGGACCGCAGCGGAGCGCGCGCCATGTTCGTCGAGCTGCGCGGGCTCAAGGAGGGCAGCACGGAGTACGCGGAGCTGCGCAACAAGCTGGTCCGCATGCACCTGCCGCTGGTCGAGCACCTCGCGCGCCGCTTCCGCAACCGCGGCGAGCCGCTGGACGACCTCACCCAGGTCGCCACCATCGGTCTGATCAAGTCCGTCGACCGCTTCGACCCGGACCGCGGGGTGGAGTTCTCGACCTACGCGACCCCGACGGTCGTCGGCGAGATCAAACGGCACTTCCGCGACAAGGGCTGGGCGGTCCGTGTCCCGCGCCGTCTGCAGGAGCTGCGCCTGGCCCTGACGACGGCCACCGCGGAGCTCTCGCAGCAGCACGGCCGCTCGCCGACGGTGCACGAGCTCGCCGAGAAGCTGGCGATCTCGGAGGAGGAGGTCCTGGAGGGCCTGGAGTCGGCGAACGCGTACTCCACGCTCTCCCTGGACGTCCCCGACACCGACGACGAGTCGCCGGCGGTCGCCGACACCCTGGGCGCGGAGGACGAGGCGCTGGAGGGCGTCGAGTACCGCGAGTCCCTCAAGCCGCTGCTGGAGGACCTCCCGCCGCGCGAGAAGCGGATCCTGCTGCTGCGCTTCTTCGGCAACATGACCCAGTCGCAGATCGCGCAGGAGGTCGGCATCTCCCAGATGCACGTCTCCCGGCTGCTGGCCCGCACGCTGGCCCAGCTGCGGGAGAAGCTGCTGGTGGAGGAGTGACGTTGCGCAGGAGCCGGCGGCTACCGGTCGTCCTGCGCGCGCCCGGGCCCTCGGATGCCGAGGGCCCGCGTCGTCTCCGGGTTGACCAGCAGCACCAGTGAGGTCACGGCGACGACCGCGAGCACGATCCCGATCGGGATGGCCACGCTGTCGGCCCGCAGCAGGTTGTAGGCCACCGGCAGCGCCATGATCTGCGTGATCACGGCCGGTCCCCGGCTCCAGCTCCTGCGGGCGAGCAGCCCGCGCGCGGCCAGCAGCGGCAGCAGGGCCAGGACGACGAGCGTGATGCCTCCGGTGACGGCGGAGCCGCGGTCGTCCGGGTCGCCCGCGAGGCCCTCGACGAGCATCCACAGGCCCCCGACGACGAGCCCGGCCCCCTCCAGCGCGGCCAGCGCGGCGGCGTAGGTCAGCCGGCGCGGGCGGGGACCGGCGGCGGTTTCCGGGGCTGCGGGGGTCTGCTCACTGCTCACCCCTGAAGGGTAGCCCTCGCGAAAACGGCGCCCCCACGGCGTCCGCACCCGCCTGCGCACAGCACCCGTGTCGAGGCTCACGCCCCGATCTCTTACCCGATCCACACCTCGGCCTGTGCCCGGTACCACCCAGTAGGTACGCTGCAATCCATGCGTGCACTTCTCGTGGTCAACCCGGCGGCAACCACCACAAGCGCACGTACGCGCGATGTGCTGATCCACGCTCTCGCGAGCGAGATGAAGCTGGAGGCGGTCACCACCGAGTACCGCGGCCACGCGCGCGATCTCGGCCGGCAGGCGGCGGAGAGCGACGACATCGACCTGGTGGTGGCCCTCGGCGGCGACGGCACGGTCAACGAGGTCGTCAACGGCCTGCTGCACGACGGCCCCAACCCCCAGGGGCTGCCCCGCCTCGCGGTGGTCCCCGGCGGCTCCACCAACGTCTTCGCCCGCGCCCTGGGGCTGCCGAACGACGCCGTGGAGGCGACCGGCGCCCTGCTGGACGCCCTGCGCGAGGGCAGCGAGCGCACGGTCGGGATGGGCATCGCGGCGGGCACGCCGGGCACCGAGGACGAGGCGGTGCCGCAGCGGTGGTTCACCTTCTGCGCGGGGCTCGGCTTCGACGCGGGGGTGGTCGGGCGGGTGGAGCAGCAGCGCGAGCGGGGCAAGAAATCCACCCACGCCCTCTACCTGCGCCAGGTCGTACGGCAGTTCCTGCACGAGCCGAACCGCCGGCACGGCACCATCACCCTGGAGCGGCCAGGCGAGGACCCGGTGACCGATCTGGTGCTGTCCATAGTCTGCAACACGTCTCCGTGGACGTATCTGGGTAATCGTCCGGTGTACGCGACACCTAAGGCTTCGTTCGATACCGGGCTCGACGTACTCGGTCTCAGCCGTATGTCGACGGTCGCGGTTGCCCGGTATGCGACCCAGTTGCTCACTTCGTCCCCCGAGCGCGGACCCCAGGGCAAGCACGCGGTCTCGCTGCACGACCTGGACCAGTTCACCTTGCATTCGAAGGTGCCTCTGCCCCTCCAGATGGACGGCGACCACCTCGGACTGCGTACGAGCGTGACGTTCACAGGCGTACGCCGTGCACTGCGTGTGATTGTGTGAGCGGAACGGGCTAAAGTCCTTTCACTCGAACGTTTAGGCCAGGATCCACCCCATGGAAGTACGGCTGTGACCTAGTCGACACCGAGGAATCAAAAAAAACTTTCCGGAAGGGGTTGTATCCGCCGCTGAGGTTTGCGAGTCTCTACGTGGCGATCGGGACAGCCCGCAACACCGGCTCCACAGATCACCGGAACCCCTCTTCACATCCCAGGACCACGCCGGGGAAGACTCGGCGGTCGGCCCTTCACTTGTTGAGGGATTCGTGAAAGCGTTCACATTCACAAGCAACCCGCATGTAATACCAAGGAGAGGTAGCAGCCATGGACTGGCGTCACAACGCCGTTTGCCGCGAGGAAGACCCCGAGCTCTTCTTCCCCATCGGCAACACCGGTCCTGCGCTGCTGCAGATCGAGGAAGCCAAGGCCGTCTGCCGTCGCTGCCCGGTTATCGAGCAGTGCCTGCAGTGGGCGCTTGAGTCCGGCCAGGACTCCGGCGTCTGGGGTGGCCTCAGCGAGGACGAGCGCCGTGCGATGAAGCGCCGCGCCGCCCGCAACCGGGCCCGTCAGGCCTCCGCCTGACCACACCCGCCCCGCAAACAGCCTGAGCTTGGCGGCGCGTACAGCGAGTACGCATCTCCCGCCCCCGAGCCGCAGCGCGCAGTACCCCGATGCGCGGCGAATGCCGGCAACGAGCATCCGAGCCCCGGACCGTCAGCGGTCCGGGGCTTCTTGCTGTCACTTGTGCGACCGCACCGGTACGTCCAGGATCACCCGGGTCCCCCGCTCCGGCGCCGGCACCATGTCGAAGGTGCCGCCCAACTCCCCCTCGACCAGCGTCCGTACGATCTGCAGCCCCAGGTTGCCCGAGGTGTGCGGGTCGAATCCCTCGGGCAGGCCGACGCCGTCGTCCTGGACGGTGACCAGGAGGCGGGCCTCCTTCGTGGTGCCCCCGCGGACGGCCGACACCTCGACCGTGCCGGTGTCGCCCTCGCGGAAGCCGTGCTCCAGGGCGTTCTGGAGGATCTCGGTCAGCACCATGGACAGCGGCGTGGCGACCTCGGCGTCCAGGATGCCGAAGCGTCCGCTGCGCCGGCCGGTGACCTTGCCGGGCGAGATCTCTGCGACCATGGCCAGCACCCGGTCGGCGATCTCGTCGAACTCCACGCGCTCGTCCAGGTTCTGGGAGAGCGTCTCGTGCACGATGGCGATCGACCCGACACGGCGGACGGCCTCTTCGAGGGCCTCGCGGCCCCGGTCGGACTCGATGCGCCGGGCCTGCAGGCGCAGCAGCGCGGCGACCGTCTGGAGGTTGTTCTTCACCCGGTGGTGGATCTCCCGGATGGTCGCGTCCTTGGTGATCAACTCGCGCTCGCGGCGCCGCAGTTCCGTGACGTCCCGCAGCAGCACGAGCGAACCGATGCGCGTGCCCTTGGGTTTGAGGGGGATCGCGCGGAACTGGATGACCCCGTCGTGGGCCTCGATCTCGAACTCGCGGGGCGCCCAGCCGCTGGCCACCTTGGCGAGCGCCTCGTCCACCGGGCCGCGGGTGGGGGCGAGTTCGGCGGTGGTCTTGCCGAGGTGCTGGCCGACGAGGTCGGAGGCGAGGCCCATGCGGTGGTAGGCGGACAGCGCGTTCGGGGAGGCGTACTGGACGATGCCGTCCGCGTCCAGGCGGATCAGGCCGTCGCCGACGCGCGGGGCGGCGTCCATGTCCATCTGCTGGTTGGCGAAGGGGAAGGCACCGGCCGCGATCATCTGCGCGAGGTCCGAGGCGCTTTGCAGATACGTCAGTTCCAGGCGGCTCGGGGTGCGTACGGTCAGCAGGTTGGTGTTGCGGGCGATGACGCCGAGGACGCGCCCCTCCCGTCGTACCGGAATGGACTCGACGCGGACCGGGACCTCCTCGCGCCACTCGGGATCGCCCTCGCGCACGATCCGGCCCTCGTCCAGGGCCGCGTCCAGCATGGGGCGGCGGCCGCGGGGGACGAGGTGGCCGACCATGTCGTCCTGGTAGGAGGTGGGCCCGGTGTTGGGCCGCATCTGGGCCACGGAGACGTACCGGGTGCCGTCGCGGGTGGGGACCCACAGGACGAGGTCGGCGAAGGAGAGGTCGGAGAGCAGCTGCCACTCCGAGACCAGCAGATGCAGCCACTCGAGGTCGGAGTCGTCGAGGGCGGTGTGCTGGCGGACCAGTTCGTTCATGGAGGGCACGGATGTGAGCGTACCTGGCGGTATGTACGGCTCTGAAATGCGCGCCCGCGCCGGCCGGGCCCGAAGACACCCGCGGGCCGCGGCGCCCGGAGGGACCCTCAACCCTCCCGGCACCGCAGCCCGGAGCAGTATCGGCCGTGGGGTGTGCGGTCCCGGTCGGCCGAAGGATGAGGAGCCGGGGCAGTCAGGGCAGAGAGCTCCGGTTCCTCGGTCCGCCTTCCTGTGCGGGGAAGGCGGAAGCCTGTCGTTCTGCTGCGCACTACGCCGAGTCGTCCGATCGACGATCGTTCATCTTCGATCGTTCATCCTCGACGATTCGATTGTGGACTAGACCACAGGGCGTGTCCATGCGTTGGAGGCTGTTGGTTGGTGCGATTTCTCCGACCAGCCTTCAACGGCCGTGACTACTCGGACGTCCTGGTATCCACCACGCAGCCTAACCCGTGTGGGTTCGTGTGCGGGGCCAGATGGCGAGGGCAATTTCCGCGAGCGCTTCCAATTCCTCCCGGCTCGCCCCGTCCCGCGCCTGTTGGGACATGCCCTGGATCATCGCGCCGGCGTGCCGGGCGAGGGCGCGGGCGTCGGTGCCGGCCGGCAGCTCCCCCGACGCCACGTCGGCCTTGATGCGGCTCTCGATGGCGTCGATGTTGGCGTTGCGCCGGGCGCGCAGGGACTCCTCGACCTCGGGGCTCGTGCAGTTGGTGGCCGCGTGGATGACGAGACAGCCGTGCGGGCGGCCGGGGGCGGTGTACTCGGCGGCGGCTTCGCGCAGCATCCGGGCGACGGCGGCCCTGGCGGTCGGCTCCTCGGCCAGGGCCCGGTCGCCGAAGGAGCCGTAGCGCGTGCCGTAGACGCCGACGACCTCCTCGAACAGGGCCCGCTTGTCGCCGAAGGCCGCGTACAGGCTGGGGGCGCCGATGCCCATCACGCGGGTGAGGTCGGAGACGGAGGTCGCTTCGTATCCGTGCTCCCAGAAGGCCAGGAGCGCCTTCTCCAGGGCGGTCTCGCGGTCGAAGGAGCGGGGGCGGCCGCGGGGCTTGGACTTGGACTGGGGCTCCACCATGGAGTGAATTGTATAGCGGGTGCTAGAGAAATGTCGGCGGGGTGCTGTACGGTCTTTTTTGTAGTGACCGCTAGAGAAATGACTCTTCTGGGAGGGACGTCGGCATGGGCGCACTCACGGGCAGGACCGCGCTGGTCACCGGGGCGAGCAGGGGCATCGGGCGAGGGATCGCCGAGCGGCTGGGGCGCGAGGGCGCGCTGGTCGCGGTGCACTACGGCAGGAACGAGGCGGCGGCGAAGCAGACCGTGGCCGCCATCGAGGCGGCGGGCGGCTCGGCGTTCGCGATCGGGGCCGAGCTGGGGCGGCCGGGGGACGTCGGGGCGCTGTGGGAGGAGTTCGACCGGCACGCGGAGGGGCTGGACATCCTGGTCAACAACGCGGCGATCGGCAACTCGCAGCCGATCGGGGAGATAACGGAGGACGAGTACGACAGGCTCTTCGCGGTGAACGTGAAGGCGCCGTTCTTCCTCGTGAAGCAGGGCGTGGACCGGCTGCGCGACGGCGGCCGGATCATCAACATCTCGTCGGGCCTCGCCCGCACCGCCCTCATGCCGGACAACATGGCGTACGCGATGACGAAGGGCGCGCTGGACGTCCTCTCCCGGGACCTGTCCAAGATCCTCGGCCCGCGGGGCATCACGGTGAACTCGGTGGCGCCGGGCATCATCGCCACCGACAACACCAACGAGTGGCTGCACGCGAGCGAGGACGCGTGGGCCCGGGCGGCGGGCTACGCGGCCCTGGGCCGGGTGGGCGAGCCGGCCGACGTCGCGGAGGTGGTGGCGTTCCTGGCCTCGGACGCCGGCCGGTGGGTGACGGGAAGCTGGGTGGACGCGACGGGCGGTTCGCTGCCGTAGGGGGTACGGGGAGGAAGGCGCCGACAGGCGGGGCCGCCGGGTCGGCTCAGTGGGTCTCGGTGACCTTGGCCAGGGCGCGGGGCGCGTCCGGGTCCTGGCCCCGGGCGATGGTGACCTCGTAGGCCAGCAGCTGGAGCGGGATGATCTCCAGGATCGGCTGGACCTCCTCGGCCACGCCCTCGGTGGGCAGGACGAAGCCGGCCGAGGCCTGTTCGACCTGGCTCCTGGGGCCGATGACGACCAGGTCGGCGCCGCGGCCGCGCAGCCGGTCGAGGACGGGCTGGAGGGCCTCGCCGCCCTTGCCGTCGGTGACGACCGCGATGACCGGGGAGACGTTGTCGACCATGGCGAGGGGGCCGTGCAGGAGGTCGGCGCCGGAGTAGGAGAGGGCGGGGATGTAACTGGTCTCCATCAGCTTCAGGGCGGCCTCCTTGGCCGTGGGGTAGCCGTAGCCGCGCGAGGTGATGACCATGCGCTCGGCGAAGCGGTAGCGGGCGGCGAGGGCGCGGATCTCGTCCTGGCGGCCCAGCAGTTGCCCGGCGAGGTCGGGCAGGGCCTTCGCGGGGGCGCCGTCGCCGCCGCGCAGGCCCTCGACGAAGAGGTAGAGCGCGAGAAGGGAGGCGGTGTAGGTCTTGGTGGCGGGGAGGGCCTTCTCCGGTCCGGCCATGATGTCGAGGTGGTACTCGGAGACGCCGGCGAGGGGCGAGTCGGGGTTGTTGGTCACGGCCAGCGTGATCGCGCCGGCGTCGCGGGCGGCACGGGTGGAGGCGACCAGGTCCGGAGAGCCGCCGGACTGGCTGACGGTGATCACCAGGACGTCGGTGAGGTCGGGGCGGGCCCCGTAGGCGGTGGTGGTCGACATCGAGGTCAGTCCGCAGGGCAGGCCGAGGCGGATCTCCAGGAGGTACTTGGCGTAGAGGGCGGCGTTGTCGGAGGTGCCGCGGGCGGTCAGCAGGACGAAGCGGGGGCTGCGGGCGGCGATGTCCTGCGCGACCTGCCGGATGCCGGGGGCGCCCTGCTCCAGGATGCGGCGCAGGGCGTCGGGCTGTTCGGCCATCTCGCGGGCCATGATCCGGCCGGGGACGTCGGTCTGGGGGGCCGGTGAGGTGGCGGTCATGGTCGGTTCCTCCTGGGTCGGTCCGCGGTGCACGCACCATTCCACTCCCCCGGGGCGAATGACGCCTGTCCTCGGCGTGGATTCGGGGTGCCGCCCGGTCCCCTGGGCCACTTGGGCCACCTCTGTTAGATTGGTCTAAACCACCTGACCCTTCCAGGTACCGGTTGAGTCCCCTCTTTCAGATCGGCAGGCCCAGCGTGGAAGTTGTCATCGTTCCGGACGCCAAGACGGGCGGCGAGCTCATAGCCGAGGCCATGGCCCGGCTCCTGCGGCACAAGCCCGACGCGCTGCTCGGCGTCGCCACCGGCTCGACTCCGCTGCCCGTCTATCAGGCGCTCGCCGCGAAGGTGGCCTCCGGTGCCGTGGACACCTCGCGGGCGCGGGTGGCGCAGCTCGACGAGTACGTGGGGCTGCCCGCCGAGCATCCCGAGTCGTACCGGTCGGTGCTGCGGCGCGAGGTGCTGGAGCCGCTGGGGATCGGGATGGACGCCTTCCTGGGGCCCGACGGGACGGCCGAGGACGTGCGAGGGGCGTGCGCGGCGTACGACGCGGCGCTGGCGGCGGCCGGCGGTGTGGATCTGCAGCTGCTCGGGATCGGGACCGACGGGCACATCGGCTTCAACGAGCCGTGTTCCTCGCTGGCCTCGCGGACTCGGATCAAGACGCTGACCGAGCAGACGCGGATCGACAACGCCCGGTTCTTCGACGGGGACATCGAGCAGGTGCCGCATCACGTCATCACGCAGGGCATCGGCACGATCCTCGAAGCGCGGCATCTGGTGCTGCTGGCCACCGGGGAGGGGAAGGCCGACGCCGTCGCGGCGACCGTGGAGGGGCCGGTGGCCGCGGTGTGCCCGGCGTCCGCGCTGCAACTGCATCCGCACGCGACGGTCGTGGTGGACGAGGGGGCTGCGTCGAAGCTGAAGCTGGCGGACTACTTCCGGCACACGTACGCCAACAAGCCGGAGTGGCAGGGGATCTAGACCGGTTGCGTCTGCCCCGTCCCGTCGTCCGCGGGGCGCGGGTGGTGGGTGGTTCTTCGCGCCACGCGGCCAGGCCGCGTGGTCACACCGTCCCGCGCCCCTGCTGGGGCGCCTGCTACTCCCCGGCGATGATCTCCGCCGCCGCCCGTCCGCAGACCCTCGCCGCGCCGTGCGTGGCGATGTGGAGGGCGCCTCGGGGCGGGGCCTGAGGCAGGCCCATCTCGACGATGACCGTGTCGGGGCGGGTCTTCAGGACGGTGTCGAGGGCCGCCGTCATCCACGGGTGGCGGTGTTCGTCGCGGACCACGGCGACGATGCGGCGGGGGCCGGCCGCGGCCAGGGTGGCGAGGCCCGCGTCCGCGCCGGTGAAGCTGCCGGTCTCCGTGCCGGGCAGCAGCCGGAAGAGCTCCGCCGCCACGCCCCACGGCGTCTCCGCGCCGACCGCGATGTTCGCCGCGGGGGTGAAGGCGGCCACGTAGGGCGGCTCGGTGAGCGGGGTGAAGGGCTCCGCGGCCGTGACGCGCAGCGCCCGGCGTGCCGCGCGCAGGCCCACCTCCTCGTCGGGGGCGGCCGCGGTTCCGGACGCCGCCGTGCCGGTGGTCCAGCGGGCCAGCCCGCGCACCCGTTCCGCCGCGTCCGCCAGGCGTTCCTCCGGGAGCTCCCCGGCGCGCACGGCGGCGACCAGGGCGTCGCGCAGCCGGCGTACCGTCTCGTCGTCCGCGAGGCCGCCGCCCACGCAGATGGCGTCGGCACCGGCGGCCAGGGCGAGGACGCTGCCGCGTTCGATGCCGTAGGTGGCGGCGATGGCCTGCATCTCCATGCCGTCGGTGACGATGAGGCCGTCGTAGCCGAGTTCGCCGCGCAGCAGGTCGGCGAGGACCGTGCGGGAGAGGGTGGCCGGGCGGTCGGTGTCCAGGGCCGGGACCAGGATGTGCGCGGTCATGATCGCCTGGGTGCCGGCCGCGATGGCCGCGCGGAACGGGGCCAGTTCGCGGGCCGACAGCACCTCGGCCGGCACGTCGATGCGGGGCAGGGCGTGGTGGGAGTCGACGGCCGTGTCGCCGTGGCCGGGGAAGTGCTTGGTGCAGGCCGCCACTCCGGCGTACTGGAGGCCGGTGACGTAGGCGGCGGTGTGGCGGGCGACCAGGTCGGGGTCGGCGCCGAAGGAGCGGACGCCGATGACCGGGTTGGCGGGGTTGGAGTTGACGTCGGCGGACGGGGCCCAGTTGAGGTTGACGCCGCAGGCGGCGAGGCGGCGGCCCAGTTCCGCGGCCACCTGCCTCGTCAGGTCCACGTCGTCCACCGCGCCGAGGGCGTGGTTGCCGGGGAAGGAGGAGCCGGTGCGCACCTCCAGGCGGGTCACGTCACCGCCCTCCTCGTCGATCGCGACCAGGACGTCGTCCCGTTCCGCGCGCAACTGTGCGGTCAGGGCGGCGAGTTGCTCGGGTGAGTCGATGTTGCGGCCGAACAGGCCGACCGAGGCGAGGCCCTCCCCGAGGCGGCGCAGCAGCCAGTCGGGGGCCGTGGTGCCGGTGAAGCCGGGCTGGAGGACGGCGAGGGCGTCGCCGGTCAGGGTGTCGGTGCCGCTGGCGAATGTCGTCATCGGGTGGCGTTATCCCTTCACGGCGCCCGCGGTCAGACCCGCGGCCATCTTGCGCTGGACGAGGAGGAAGAGGACGACGATCGGCACGGCCATCATGGTGGCTCCGGCCATCATCGGGGCGTACTCGGTGCCGTGCTTGGTGGTGAAGTTGCCGAGCCAGACGGTCGCGGTCTGGTGCTGCTGGCTGAGCAGCATGAGGGCGTAGAGGTACTCGTTCCAGGCCTGGATGAAGGCGTAGACGGAGGTCGCGACCATGCCGGGGGCCAGCAGCGGGAAGACCACGCGGACGAAGGCGCCGGTGCGCGAGCAGCCGTCGACCATCGCCGCCTCCTCCAGCTCCCTGGGGATGTTGACGATGAAGCCGCGCAGCGTCCACACCGTGAAGGGCAGGATGAAGGTCAGGTAGGTGATGATCAGACCGGAGAGCTTGTCGTACTGCTCCAGGTCGTTGAGGAGCAGGAAGACCGGGATGATCATGGCGACCAGCGGGACCATCTGGACCGCGAGGATGCCGACGATGACGATCTTGCGGCCGCGGAAGGCGAACCGGGAGATGGCGAGCGCGGCCAGCAGGCCGACGACGATGCCGATGACCACGACCGACGCGGAGACGACCAGGCTGCGGCCGACCGGGCCCCAGAAGTCGGCGATGGCCAGCGCCCGGCGGAAGTTGGCCAGGGTGAAGCCGGTCGGGAAGAGGCTCGGGTCGGGATCGATGGTGTCCTTGGCCGGCTTGACGGCCGTGTCGATCATCCAGTAGACGGGGAAGCCGGCGGTGAGGAAGACGAGGAGGCCGAGGAGGTTCCAGCCGGCCCTGGACTTGCGGGGCCGCCGCCCCGTGGTGATCGCGCCGCTCATTCGACCTCTCCGATCTTCAGCATCTGCCGCATGTACACCGCGACCACCCCGAGCAGCAGCACCACGGTGATCAGGGCGATCGCCGAGCCCTGCGCGTAGTCGTTGACGACGAAGGCGCGGTCGTAGGAGTAGGTGGTCAGCAGCTGGAACTCCGCCTCCGGATGGCCGCCGCGCATCACGAAGACCTGCGGGAAGACGCCCATGTCCCAGATGACCGACAGTGTCGTGAGCATCACGATGATCGGCTTGAGGATGGGCAGGGTGACGTACCGGAAGACGCCCCAGGAGCCGGCGCCGTCCAGGCGGGCGGCCTCCTCCAGTTCGGCCGGGACCTGGGTGAGGCCGGCGCTGAGGGTGATGACGACGAAGGGCACGGCGCCCCAGACCACCAGCAGCATGATCACGGCCAGTCCCTGCGGACCGCTCGCGAACCAGTTGTGGCCGATCAGGTCCACGCCCGGCAGCTTGCTCAGCAGCGCGTTGAGGATGCCGTAGTCGGCGTCGAACAGCCATTTGAAGACCGTGGTCGCCACGATGATCGGCATGCCCCAGCTGGCCACCAGCGCGATGTTGATCAGCGTCTTCACCCAGCCGGAGACCCGCTGGAGGAGCAGGGCGACCAGCATGCCGAGCACCATCGTGAAGACGACGGCGCCGGCCGCGAAGACGATCGTGCGCAGCACGACCTGCCAGAACTCGCCGTCCCCCAGCACCCCGCTGAAGTTGGCGAACCCGACCCACTCGGCCGGCTGGAAGCCCCACAGCTGGGACTGGCCGAACCGCTGGAAGGACAGCGTGACCAGGCGGACCAGCGGATAGCCCATCACCAGGGCGAGGATCAGCAGACAGGGCGCGAGCAGCAGCCACGGCGTGGTCGCACCGCCCGTCCTGCGCCGTCTGCGCGAGGCGCCCGCGGCGGCCGGGGGTGGCGGCGCCTGCCGCGGCGGCGGCACCTTGGCAGGGGTGGTCGTGTCTGCGGCACTCATCGCGCGCTCCTCAGCGGTCCCTCAGGTCATACGTCGTACGAGAAGCAGGGCCCCCGCCCCGAACAGCCCCCCGGGGTCGAAAGGGCCCTGCTCTCAGGTCACTTGGTGTTGATGACCTTGTCGATCGCGGCGTCCGCGGCCTTCGCGGCGGCCTCGACCGACTGCTTGCCGGTGCCGATGTTCTGCAACATGGTCTGCAGCACCTGGGCCTTCTCGACCTGGCCCCAGCCGGGGGCCATCGGGACGAACCAGTTGGACTCGGCCGCGGTGGCCGGGACCGCCGTCGCCGGGTCGTTCTTCAGGGTGGCGAGGTCGGTCTTGTTGTTGGGCAGGTTGCCCTTGGCCATCAGGCCCTTCTGGCCGGAGGGGCCGGTGAAGGCGTTGATCCACTCGGCGGCGACGCCCTGAGCCTTGGACTTGACCGGGATCGCGAGGTCCGAACCGCCCAGGAAGACGGGCATGTTCTTGCCGGACGGACCCGGCATCACGAAGTTCTCCAGGTTGTCCTTGAGCTTGCCGGTCTTGTCGTTCTTCGGGTCGGCCGCGGTCGCGCCCTCCCACGCGGCGCCGAAGATCATGCCGGACTTGCCCTGGCCGTAGACGATGTAACGGTCGGACTCGTCCTTGGTCTTGTCGCCGTGCATGTACGTGTCGACGACGTTCTTGAACTCGGTCAGGCCCTTGACCGACTCCGGCGAGGAGAGGTTGGCCTTCCACTGGCCGCCCTCCTCCTTGGCGATGGAGCCGCCGGCGTCGTAGACGAAGGACATGGCCGCGTACCAGTCACGCGTGGGCTGGTACCAGGCGGAGAACTTGTTCCCCTCCTTCTTCTGCACCTTGTCGAGGGCGGCGGTGAGCTCGGCGTACGTCGTGGGCGGCGTCTTGACGCCGACCGAGGCGAAGAGGTCCTTGCGCCAGTTGGCGACCCGGCCGCCCGCGTAGTACGGGACGCCGTAGGTCTTGCCCTGGTAGGTCACCGAGGCCTTGAGGCCGTCCAGCCAGGCGGAGGAGTTGGTGAACTTCGACGGGTCGACGGGGGCGAAGGCGCCCTTGACCATGTAGCCGAGCATCTCGGTGTTGCCCATCTCGACCACGTCCGGGACCTTGTCGGTCGCGAGGACGGCGTCGAGCTTGGTGTTCTTGTCCGGCCAGCCGTAGTACTCGTGCTTGATCTTGATGCCGGGGTGCGCCTTCTGGACCGCCGCGTCGGCGGCCTTGACCAGGTTCGGCCAGTTGTTCTGGGCGTCGACGGTCAGCCAGACCGTGAGCTCCTTGGCGTCCGACCCCTGCTTGTCCGAGCTGCCGCTGTCACTGTCCCCGCACGCCGCGATGGAGATCATCATGCCCGCGATACCGATCGCGGCTATCAGCTTGCGCTTCACGCCACCCTCCTCAGGGATGCACACAAACCCCCCTGCCTCCCCGCGTGAGCGTTGGGCCGGGACCTGGACCAATGGTGTAGACCAGTACGGGGAGCTTGGACCAGACCACGGGGCCTGTCAAGGGCCCCTGAAACAGCCCTGACCAGCCGTTATGCGACCTACATATGCAGGAACCTTTAAGTAAGAAGCCAGCGAAAACAGCCACGGCGGAGTACTCTCGTCCGCTAGACCACTTGGCCCTGTGGACTAGACCAAAACTGGTGGCGGCGGTATACAGAAGGATCACGAAGTGGCCCGCATCCGTCAGCCGGGAAGGCAGAGCATGAGCACCGACGTCAGCAGTGCGGAGAACGAGGGTGGACCAGCCGTCCGTACCGCGCGCGTGCCCAAGTACTACCGCTTGAAGAAGCACCTGCTGGACATGACGGAGACCCAGGCGCCCGGCACCCCGGTGCCCCCCGAGCGCACCCTGGCCGCGGAGTTCGACACCTCCCGCACGACCGTGCGCCAGGCCCTGCAGGAGCTCGTCGTCGAGGGCCGGCTGGAGCGGATCCAGGGCAAGGGCACCTTCGTCGCCAAGCCGAAGGTCTCCCAGGCGCTGCAACTGACCTCCTACACCGAGGACATGCGCGCCCAGGGCCTGGAGCCCACCTCGCAGCTCCTGGACATCGGCTACATCACCGCCGACGACCGCCTCGCCGAACTCCTCGACATCACCGCCGGCGGCCGGGTGCTGCGCATCGAGCGGCTGCGCATGGCCAACGGCGAGCCGATGGCCATCGAGACCACCCACCTCAGCGCCAAGCGCTTCCCGGCGCTGCGCCGCTCCCTGGTCAAGTACACCTCCCTGTACACGGCGTTGGCCGAGGTCTACGACGTCCACCTGGCCGAGGCCGAGGAGACCATCGAGACCTCGCTGGCCACCCCGCGCGAGGCCGGCCTGCTCGGCACCGACGTGGGCCTGCCGATGCTGATGCTCTCCCGCCACTCGCTGGACCGGGAGGGACAGCCGGTGGAGTGGGTGCGGTCGGTCTACCGGGGGGACCGGTACAAGTTCGTGGCCAGACTGAAGAGGCCGGTCGAGTAGTGCACGTGGTGTAGCGCAACCGCGCCTCCTGTTCTACGTTCCTCCCGTCGCCCCCCATGGACGGGAGGACACTCCAGTGCGTACCGCGAACCTCCGCACCGTCGTCGTCTGGACCCTCGTCGCGCTGGTCGGTGCGGCGGGCTGGTCCGTCCTGGCGCTCGCCCGGGGAGAGAACGTCTCGGCCGCGTGGATGGTCGCGGCCGCCCTCGGCTCGTACGCGATCGCCTACCGCTTCTACGCGAAGTTCATCGCCCACCGGGTGCTGAAGGTCGACCCGACCCGGGCCACCCCGGCCGAACGGCTCGACAACGGCATCGACTACCACCCCACCGACCGGCGCGTCCTGCTCGGCCACCACTTCGCGGCGATCGCCGGCGCCGGACCGCTGGTCGGACCGGTGCTGGCCGCGCAGATGGGGTATCTGCCCGGCACCATCTGGATCATCGCCGGCGTGATCTTCGCCGGGGCCGTCCAGGACATGGTGGTGCTGTTCTTCTCCACGCGCCGGGACGGCCGGTCGCTGGGTCAGATGGCGCGCGAGGAGATCGGCCCGGTCGGCGGCGCGGCCGCGCTGATCGCCACCTTCGCCATCATGATCATCCTGCTCGGCGTGCTGGCCCTGGTCGTCGTCAACGCCCTCGCCGCCTCCCCCTGGGGCACCTTCTCCATCGCGATGACGATCCCCATCGCCCTGCTGATGGGCTTCTACCTGCGCGTCCTGCGGCCCGGCCGGGTTTCCGAGGTCTCCCTCATCGGCGTCGCGCTGCTGCTGCTCGCGCTGGTGGCGGGGCGCTGGGTCGCCGAGTCGTCGTGGGCCGACGCGTTCACGCTGGCGCCCTCCACGCTGGTCATCTGGCTGATCGGGTACGGCTTCGTCGCCTCGATCCTGCCGGTGTGGATGCTGCTGGCCCCGCGCGACTACCTCTCCACCTTCATGAAGATCGGCACGATCGTGCTGCTCGCCCTCGGGGTGGTGATCGCGCTGCCGACGCTGAAGATGGACGCGGTGACCGACTTCGCCTCCCGTGGCGACGGCCCGGTCTTCGCGGGCGCGCTCTTCCCGTTCGTCTTCATCACCATCGCCTGCGGGGCGCTGTCCGGCTTCCACTCGCTCATATCGAGCGGTACGACGCCCAAGATGATCCAGAAGGAGACGCAGGTCCGCATGATCGGCTACGGCTCCATGCTGATGGAGTCGTCGGTCGCCGTGATGGCGCTGGTGGCGGCGAGCATCATCGAGCCCGGCCTGTACTTCTCGATGAACGCGCCGGCCGGGGTCATCGGCACCACCGTGCAGCACGCCTCGCAGGTCGTCGGCGGCTGGGGCTACCACATCTCCCCCGCCGACCTCGCGCAGGCGGCGAAGAACGTCGAGGAGAAGACCCTGCTCTCCCGCACCGGTGGCGCGCCCACGCTCGCCGTCGGCATCTCGGAGATCTTCTCCAAGGTGACCGGCGGAAGCCTGCGGGCCTTCTGGTACCACTTCGCGATCATGTTCGAGGCGCTGTTCATCCTGACCGCCATCGACGCCGGCACCCGGGTGGGCCGGTTCATGCTCCAGGACATGCTGGGCAATGTCGTACGGCCGTTCAAGAACGTCAGCTGGAAGCCCGGACTGGCCGTCACCAGCGCGATCGTGTGCGCCCTGTGGGGCTACTTCCTGTGGGTCGGCGTCCACGAGCCGCTCGGCGGGATCAACCAGCTCTTCCCGGTCTTCGGCATCTCCAACCAGCTGCTCGCCGCCGTCGCCCTCGCCGTGTGCACCACCCTGCTGGTGAAGTCCGGGCGCCTGAAGTGGGCCTGGATCACGGCCGTTCCGCTCGCCTGGGACGCGACGGTCACGCTGACCGCCAGCTGGCAGAAGGTGTTCTCCAGCGATCCCAAGGTCGGCTTCTTCAAGCAGCGTTCCGTCTTCCAGGACGCCATCGACGCCGGGAAGGTGCTGCCGCCCGCCAAGAACATGGACGACATGCACACCGTGGTCACCAACTCCACGGTGGACGGCGTCCTCTCGGCCGTGCTCGCCGTCCTGATCGTCCTGGTCATCGCGGACGCGCTGCGCGTCTGCGTCCGGCACGTCCGCCGGCCCGCCCTGTCCACGCTGAGCGAGTCGCCGTACGTGGAGTCGCGGATCACCGCGCCGGCCGGGCTGTTCCCGACCCGCGAGGAGAAGGAGGAGGAGCGCCGTGCGGTCGTCGGCACTGCTGCGCCGGGCGATTAGGGGCGTCAGGTGGTACGTCCGCGAGCTGACCGGCGAGTCGGCGTACGACCGGTACGTGGCGCACGTACGAGCCGGGCACCCCGACGCGTCCGTGCCGAGCCGGCGTGAGTTCGAGCGCCGGCGCACGGACCGGCGGGAGCAGGACCCGCGGCAGGGGTTCCGCTGCTGCTGACACCGATGTCGGGCTTCACAGAATCGACATACCGATATGCGGACGAGGTCTTCCGCTGCGCTGACACCGTGACCTAGATTGCCTGCGCGTTACACAGGTGATCACTGGTGATCACAGGGATCGGTGAGGGGACGGAGCCGTCGTATGTCAGATGTGCCTGAAGTGAGACCGCCGGTCGTGACGCCGGTCCGCGTCGTCATCGCCCTCTGCCTGCTGGCACCGTTCGTGGCGATGCTGTGGGTCGGCTCCTACGCCAAGACGGACCCGGCGTTCGTCGGCATCCCGTTCTTCTACTGGTACCAGATGCTCTGGGTGCTGATCTCCAGCGCGCTGACCGTGACCGCGTACAAGCTCTGGCAGCGCGACCAGCGCGCCCGCAAGGGGGGTGCGGACAAGTGAACGACGGCGTGAACGGCGTCGCGCTCGGCGTCTTCGTCTTCTTCTTCCTGGCCGTGACGGCCATGGGCTTCCTGGCCGCCCGCTGGCGCAAGGCCGAGAACGAGCACTCGCTCGACGAATGGGGCCTGGGCGGACGGTCGTTCGGCACCTGGATCACGTGGTTCCTGCTCGGCGGCGACCTCTACACGGCGTACACCTTCGTCGCCGTGCCGGCGGCGGTCTACGCGGCCGGCGCGTCCGGCTTCTTCGCGGTGCCGTACACCATCCTGGTCTACCCGCTGATCTTCACCTTCCTGCCCCGCCTCTGGTCGGTCTCGCACCGCCACGGGTACGTCACGACCTCGGACTTCGTCCGCGGGCGCTTCGGCTCCAAGGGGCTGTCGCTGGCGGTCGCGCTGACCGGCATCCTCGCGACGATGCCGTACATCGCGCTCCAGCTCGTCGGCATCCAGGCGGTGCTGGACGTGATGGGCGTCGGCGGCGGCGAGAACACCAACTGGTTCGTCAAGGACCTGCCCCTGCTCATCGCCTTCGGTGTCCTCGCGGCGTACACCTACTCCTCGGGTCTGCGCGCCCCCGCCCTGATCGCGTTCGTGAAGGACACGCTGATCTACATCGTCATCGCGGTGGCGATCATCTACATCCCGATCAAGCTGGGCGGCTTCGACGACGTCTTCGCCAAGGCGGGCGCGAAGTTCACGGCGGCCGGCGCGGGCGGTCTCGTGACGCCCCCGGCGGCCCAGTGGACGTACGCCACCCTGGCGTTGGGCTCGGCGCTGGCGCTCTTCATGTACCCGCACTCGATCACCGCGACGCTGTCCTCGAGGAGCCGTGAGGTCATCCGCCGCAACACCACGATCCTGCCGCTGTACTCCCTGATGCTGGGCCTGCTCGCCCTGCTGGGCTTCATGGCGATCGCGGCCGGCGTGAAGGTGACCAACGGCCAGCTGGCCATCCCCCAGCTGTTCGAGAACATGTTCCCGGACTGGTTCGCCGGTGTGGCGTTCGCGGCGATCGGCATCGGCGCGCTGGTCCCGGCGGCCATCATGTCGATCGCGGCCGCGAACCTCTTCACCCGCAACATCTACAAGGACTTCATCAAGCCCGACGCCACTCCCGAGCAGGAGACCCGCGTCTCCAAGCTGGTCTCCCTGCTGGTGAAGGTCGGCGCCCTGGTCTTCGTCCTCACCATGGACAAGACGGTCGCGATCAACTTCCAGCTGCTGGGCGGCATCTGGATCCTGCAGACCTTCCCGGCGCTGGTCGGCGGCCTGTTCACCCGCTGGTTCCACCGCTGGGCGCTGCTCGCCGGCTGGGCGGTCGGCATGGTCTACGGCACGGTCGCCGCGTACGGCGTCGCCTCCCCGACCCAGGCCCACTTCGGCGGCTCGTCGAAGGAGATCCCGGGCATCGGCGAGATCGGCTACATCGGCCTGACGGCGTTCGTGCTGAACGTGGTGGTGACGGTGGTCCTGACGTTCGTCCTCAAGGCCGCGAAGGCCCCCGAGGGCGTCGACGAGACCAGGCCGGAGGACTACACGGCGGACGCGGGGGACCCCGGGGTGGAGGTGGAGCTCCCCCCTGCGACCGCGGGCAGCGCCCACTGAAGCGGCCCTTCAGGGGCAGGGCCGGACCCATATGCGGCTCCGCCGCGTGGGCGCGAGCAACCACGGACAACCCGCAGCGGGCCGCCGAGGGAA